>NZ_CP012982.1:2400000-2736063 GCF_001411495.1 Burkholderia cepacia ATCC 25416
TGCGGGCGCACGTGCGTGACACCGTCTGAAGAATACAAGCGATGAAAATTCTCTATACCAACTTTCATGGCGGAAATGGTGGTGGGCATGACACCTATATCTATCACCTTGCGGCCGGTCTGGGCCGTCGGTATCGCGTCGCGGTCGCATCGCCGGCCGGCAGTCGCCTGTCACGCATGGTCGATACGCTACCGGGCGTGCGCATCGTCGACATGCAGTTCAAGCCGTGTTGGCGCACATTTCTCCCCGAGTTGGTGCGGCTGCGGCGCCTGATCCAGCAATCCGCGTTCGACATCATCCACGTCAACGGCTCGGCCGATCACCGGCAGGTCATGCTCGCACTCGTGGGCTGTCGCACGCGACCATCGGTCGTTTTTACGAAACACAACACCTATGCGGCCGGCAGCATCGGTAATTTTTTGCGGGCGCGGTTCGCGACGGACACGACGATCGCCGTCAGTGACTACGTCCGGCTGATGCTCGAGCGGCAGTCACCGTACGGCGACATCACGGTAATCAAGCATGGCGTGCAGTTGCCGCCGCATACGGGCGGGCAGGCCGAGATCCGGCGTCGGCGAATCGGGTATTTCGGCGAAGCCGGTGCGGACGCCATTGTGCTCGGCAGCGTCGCCGGCACCGGGCCGCACAAGGGGTGGAGCGATTTGGTCAGCGCGCTTGCGCAATTGCCGGATGCGTTGCGCGCGAAGTTTCGCGTGCTGCTTGCAGGCGACTGGCCGTCGAAGGAGCAGCGCGAATTCGTCGCGCATTGCGGCGTGGCCGCGAACGTCGCATTCGTCGGTCCGACGGATCGGACGCATGACATCCTCGCGACCTGCGACGCATCGTTCGTGCTGTCATATCACGAAAGCCTGTCGTTTGCGTGCCGCGAAGCGATGTCGATGGGCCGTGCCGTGATCGTGACCGATGTCGGCGGCTTGCCGGAGAACGTCGACGACCGGATCGACGGCTGGATCGTTCCGCCGCGATCGCCCGAAGCGATCGCCGCCGTCCTGCGCGAGATTGCCGAACATCCCGAACGTGTTCCCGAGATGGGGCGCGCCGCGCGCGCAAGGAGCGAACGCGAGTTCAGTTTCGCGCGGTTCATCGACGAAACGAGTTCGGTTTACCGCGCGTCGATCCGCGGGACGGTGGTGTCTGCATGACCGGTGTTCCGACGCAGCCACCGGTCACGCCGCAGGAGCGGCCGTCGGCAGAACGCGCCGCGTGCGTCCCGATTCTGATGTATCACCAGATTCGCCCGTTGCCGCCGCATTCGGACGTATTGCGCGGCCTGAGCGTCGATCCGCGCGCGTTTCGGCGCCAGATGCGTGTGCTGAAGGCGCTGGGCTATCGCGGCATGTCGGTCACCGACTTGCAGCGGCGGCTGCCGCAGGCGCGGCGCGAGAAGCTGTTTGCCATCACGTTCGACGACGGATTTCGCAACGTGGCCGAGCATGCGCTGCCCGTGCTCGATGCGCTCGGCTTTACCGCGACCTGCTACTTCGTGTCGGGCAGGCTGGGTGGCAGCAATGATTGGGATCGCAGGCTCGCGACGGCCGAGGGCGCGTTGATGGATCTCGGCGCGCTGCGCGAATGGCACGCGCACGGGCACGAGGTCGGCGCGCATACCGTCGATCATGTTGTGCTGTCCGACGTGCCTTCACCGGCTGCGTGGCGGCAGATCGCGCATTCGAAGGCGCAACTCGAGGATGCGGCCGGATGCCCGATCGTGTCGTTTTGTTATCCGTATGGTGCGCTCGACGCGAACGTGCGGCGACTTGTCATCGAAGCCGGCTTCCAGAACGCGACGACGACCGTGCGCGGACGTGCTGATGCGCGTACCGATCCGTTTCTGCTGCCGCGTATTGCCGTGCCGGGCGGGCGTGGCGTCGCGCGCTTTCTCGGGAGGTTCTTCCGGTGATGCGCGACAGATCCGCCGCAAACGCCGGACGGCTTTGCCGTGCGGGCCTGCTGCATGCAGGGTGCGGCACACCGTCCGGATTCGACGCGGATTGGATCGCGCGGCCGATAGTGCGCGTGCTGCTGTTCGTCGCGCTGGGAATCGCGTATCTGGCGCCGGGCATCATTGGCCATGACCCGTGGAAACAGGACGAGGCCTACACGTTCGGGATCATTCGGCACATGCTCGATTCGGGCGACTGGATTGTGCCGGCCAACACCGGTACGCCGTTTCTCGAGAAGCCGCCGCTGTACGACTGGGTCGCGGTCGCGTTCGCGCTGTTCATCTGGCGTGCATTGCTGACGGTCGGGTTTCCGGTTGGTCCGCTCGCGGTCGTGGCGATCGCCGGTGGTGTGTTGCGCGGCTGGCGCAATCCGTCGATCGCGCTGCCGGTCGCATTCGCCGCGATCGGGCTGATCGTGCTCCACTTTGCCGCGACGTCGCGGCAACTCTACATCCTGCCGTTTATCGGGCCGCTGTCGCTCATCGCCGCGCGCAGCGTCGAGCGTATGCCGGCTCGCGTGCATGTCGCGTGGGATTACGCGAGTCGCGGCCTGTTCGGTGCATGTGCGGTGCTGGTGTGGTGCGTCTGGCTTGCGATGACGCACGACACGCTGCCGCGCGACATCTTCAGGTGGTTGGGGGGCTGGCTGCCGCTTGACTGGACGATTCCTCTGCAACCCGCGGCGATCTGCGCGGCGTTCGCGCTGAGCGTCGGCTGGCTCGCCGCGTTGCTGTTGCTGCGCGGAGCGGGCCCGTGGCGTGGTGCGTTGTCGTGGGCCAGCGGCGTGGTGCTCGCCTGGGGCCTTGTCTACACGCTGTTGCTGCCCTGGCTCGACGTAGCGAAAAGTTATCGGTCGGTGTTCGACGACCTGAAGATCCAGCTTGCACGCGAGTGGCGCGCGGGCGATTGCATCGCGAGCCCGGGGCTCGGCGAATCCGAGGCGCCGATGCTCGATTACTTCGCCGGACTCCGCTACGTACCGATGGACGAGCCGCGTGCGCGCGCGTGCCGCTGGCTCGTCGTACAAGGCATGCGCGGTGCGGTGCCGGATCCAGGGGCGTCATGGGCGCCGTTCTGGCATGGCGCGCGCCCCGGCGATACGCGCGAGGCACTCGTCGTTTATCGCGCGGTGAACGGTGAGTGGCCAAGTGCCGGGTCGAATTTGCCGGAGCGCAGATGACGACGCGCAGCGGACGCCGCGGTTGTTGGCTCGCGATACTGGTGATCGGCGCGTTGATGTTGCTCGTCGCGGAACTGATCGGAATCGTTGCTTCGCTCGTCGGTCAGGTGTGAGGGGGCGAGGCGTGATGCGAAGGACAACGGATGAGTACATTTCAGGAGAAAACAATGGGAAAGCGCTGGTGCATGACGTGGAGGCGGATCGGACGGCTGCTCGCGGGTTTCGCGCTGGCCGGATTGATGAGCGCTTGCGGATCGGGAGACGATTCGATAACGGCGACGGCCGAGCGTACGGTGCTCGTTTATCTTGTCGGTTCGGATTTGACATCGGACCTTCAATCCGATCTTGACACGATGACCAAGGCCACGGCCGGTACGAACGTGAATATCCTGGTTACGACCGGCGGCGGAGACCAGGTGCAGAAGGACGTCGACTGGACTCGGACTCAACGTTGGCAGCTCTCGCAGGGGCGGCGAACCAGGCTGGCCGACCTCGGAGGGCAGGACATGGCGGCATCGGCCACGCTGAGCGATTTTCTCGAATGGGGTATCCGGCAGTATCCGGCGAAGCGGGTCGCGGTCATTCTGGGCGATCACGGGGGCGGCCCGAATGGCGGCTTTGGTTATCGGACGACGACGAAGGCCGAGCGCGATGCGGGGGACCTCCCGCGTTTGTCGTTGCGGGACATGACCCAGGCGTTTCAGCGCGCGACCGTGGCCACGGGAAAGCGCTTCGATCTGGTCGGATTCGACGCATGCCTGATGGCCAGTGTCGAGGTTGCCGCCGCGTTTCGCCCGTATGCGGACTATCTGGTCGCATCCGAGGATCTTGAATTCGGCGGGTGGGATTACGCCAGCGTATTGGGCGGTCTCGTCGCACAGCCTGGTATGAATGCCCGAGACCTGGGAACGCTGATCGTCAACAGCTATGCCGGCTTGCGCGCGGGAGACAATCCGGATTTCACGGTTTCGCTCGTCGACCTGGGGGCGCTGGACAGTGTCATCGGCGTGGCTGACGCACTGGGCCGCGATCTCTATGCCAACGGAAACAGCGTGGAGGACATCGCACGTGCACGCGTCAACGCGCGTTCGTTCGATACCGACTGGACGAGAGTCACCGATATGGTCGATCTGGTGCAGTTTTCAAGGGCGCTCGAGCTTGCGGCGCTGCCGAGGCCGACTGTCGCGAGCAGTGAGGTCGAAAAAGCGCTGAATCAGGCCGTCGTCGTCAAGCGGGCGGGAAGCAACCGGTCGCTGGCGAAAGGATTGACGATTTTCATGCCGGCAGGCGCTGCGTACGACACCGCCGTCATGAAGACATACGACAGCCTGGATTTCAGTACGTCCTACCGGCGTTTTGTCGGCGAATACGGCGCGGCATTGCGGGCGGCGCTCGATGTACTCGTCCAGATCTCGCCGCCAGTCGCGACCGGCGATGATGTTCAGGCTTTCGCGTATTCCCCGAAGCTCTGGCAGGAAGAAGTGCCGATGGCTGCGCTTGAAGACAGCGTCGGGCAAATCGTGGCAGTTCGTCCTATCGGACCGGCGTCACCTGCCACGGCCGGGGATGCGAATTTGGGCGGCGATTTCCGCAAGCTCTCGACCAAATTGTCGGAGCCATGGTACGCGCTCAATGGTTGCATCGTGTCGGTGATTCCGGGCGTAACTGGCGATACCGAAACATCGTTCGTGATCCCGGTATCCTACCGCGAGGAGACGTCCACCACAGAAGTCACCGGCTTCTTGCTGGCGTCGGGAGAGCCGGGTGGTGACATGACTCTGAAGGGGTTCGTGCCGTTACTTGGCACGGCAGTCGGTCATGTGACGCCGATCGGCTCAACGTGGACATTGACGCCGCAGCTTTGGAGGGCTGACCTGTCGGCATGGACCATTCCCGACCCGGAGACTGTCGTATGCAAGGCGGCCGTGGCGCAGGACGGAAGCTGGAAAATCGGAAGGACCGGGAAGCCCGACTCGTATCGATTCCGGTTCGCCGTAGCAGACCTGGCGAACCGCTTGCGTCTGTCTCCCGAGATGTGACGAAGAACCCTGTTCCCCTCGGAGAGGAGCAGGGTCCTTGAACCGTCCGGGGCGCGCTCCGGCTCATGTTCGATCTTTCCGATTCGCTCGAAGTACTCGACCCGACCGGCAGTGCGTGCACCGTGCAGCCAGACGACCTGCCGGGCTTGCCGCAGTCGCCGGCAAGCCGTTCGGCGCGGTGCCGGAAGCGGTAGCGCCGGCCGATCGGGGTGTTGCGGACGTCGTTTGGGCATTGCTCGCGTGTGAGCAACAACGCGGTGAAGCGGCAGAATGGGCCGGCATCCTGATCGATGCGCGACTATCCCGATGCGTGGCGTACTTGAAGCAGGCCACGGGGGACCGGATCGCGCGCGACCCGCGCCGCACCCGTGATGTGCCCATTACGTACCCACTACGCCCGTGCCAGCCGGCGCGCAGCCAGCAGCCCGAGCACGAGCAGCACCGCGACGTAAGCGGCGACGCCCGTCCACGCGCCGTGTTGCCAGAACGTGCCGCCGATCGACCCGAGCACGCTCGACCCGAGATAGTACGCAAGCAGGTACAGCGACGCGGCGTGCCCCTTCGCGGCCCCCGCGAGATAGCCCACCCAGCCGCTCGCGACCGAGTGGGCAATGAAGAAGCCGATCGTGACGAGCACGATGCCGACGACGATCGCGGCGAGCGAATGCGACAGCGTCAGCACGAGGCCCGCCGCGAACACGAGCACGCCGCTGACGAGCACAGGTGCGCGTCCGAGACGGTCGGCGAGCGCGCCGGCGCTCGATGACGACACCATCCCGAACAGGTAGGCGCCGAAGATCAGCCCGCACGCGGTCGCACTCAGGTTGAACGGGGCCGCGGTGAGCCGGAAGCCCGCATAGTTGTAGATCGTCACGAACGCGCCCATCACCAGGAAGCCGATCGCGAACACGAACGGGAGCCGCGCGTGACGCAGTTGCTCGCCCCACAGCCGGACGTGATGGCGCAGCGTCAGGTCGGTGCGCTTCACGAAGCGCCGCGACGGCGGCAGCAGCATCACGAACGCGGCCGCCGCGATCAGGTCGACGACACCGATCGTCAGCATCGCCGTGCGCCACGAGAAGTGCTCTTCCAGCATGCTCATGCCGATCCGTCCGACCATGCCGCCGAACGCGGTTCCGCCGACATAGAGCCCCATCGAGAAACCGAGCCCTTCCGACGCGATTTCCTCGGCGAGATACGCCATCGCGACAGCCGGGACGCCGCCCAGCGCGAAACCTTCCAGCGCGCGCCAGACCAGCAGCAGGTTCCAGTCGGGCGATAGCGCGGCGAGCACGTTGAAGAGCGCAGCGAGCGTCATCGACGCGAACATCAGCCCGCGCCGCCCGACGCGTTCGGACAGCGCGCCGGCGCACAGAATGGAGATCGCGAGCATCCCGGTCGACAGCGACAGCGAGAGCGAACTCGAGGCCGCACCGAGCCCGAACTCGCGTGCGAACGCGGGAAGCAGCGGCTGGACGCAGTACAGCAGCGAGAACGTGGAAAAACCGGCAAGGAAGAGGGCCAGCGCGATGCGCTTGTAGGCGGCCGAGCGCGGGGAAACGCCGGCGGGCAACGCATCGGGCGTGGCCTGTTGCGCGCCGGGCAGGGCACGGGAAAGCGAAGGGGAGGACATGACTGCGCTCGATGTGCGAAGGAACGCCTGAATTCTTGCGCACGGTCATGTATATGTCCAATATATGAAAGTAACCGAAGCGATATGTTTAACCACTGGCTGGTGAACCCACCCGGCACACCGTGAGAGCACGTACGAATGGAACTCCGGCATCTCCGTTATTTTCTGGCCGTGGCGGCCGCGTCGAATTTCACCAAGGCTGCCGAGGCGCTCGGCATCGGGCAGCCGCCGTTGAGCCAGCAGATCAAGGCGCTCGAAAGCGAGCTCGATGTGGAACTGTTCAGGCGGACCGCGCGCGGCGCCGAGCTGACGCTGGCGGGCGAGGTCTTCGCGCAGGAAGCGCGCCGCGTGCTCGACGCCGCCGAGCGTGCGGTGCGCGCGGCAAGGCGGGCCGCGCGCGGGGAAACCGGGCATCTGCGCGTGGGTTTCACCGGGACGGCGGCGTTCAATTCGAAAGTGTCGGACCTGATCCGGCGCTTTCGGGAAGCGTTTCCGGATGCCGAGCTGACGTTGCAGGAGGCCGCGTCGCGGATGCTGCTGGAGGCGCTGGAGGCCGGGCACCTCGACGTCGCGATCGTGCGGCCGGCACGCCGGGCCGCCGCGACGTTGCGGATGCTCGACTGGGACGACGAACCGATGTTCGTCGCGCTGCCCGTTGCGCACCGGCTGGCGCAGCGGCGGCGGATCGATCTGGTGGAACTGGCTGACGAGTCGTTCGTGCAGGTGCCGAGGGAGGCCGGCGGCGCGCTGTTCGACCATATCGTCGCCGCATGCAATGCCGCCGGGTTCGAGCCGCGCATGGCGCAGCCTGCGCCGCAAATGGCGTCCGCGGTGACGCTGGTTGCGGCCGGGCTCGGCGTGTCGGTCGTGCCGAAGGCGATTACGCAGGTGCAGGTTGCCGGAGTCGTCTATCGGCCGTTGGCGGGGGATGCGTTGCGGGCGCGGCTCGCCATTGCGTCACGATGCGATGAATCGTCGGCGGTGGTCCGGAATTTTCTGATGCTGGCGGGAGAGGATGGGGCGGCGTGAGGGCCGTGGAAACAAAAACCGCGAAGCCATGTGCCGTCGCGTTTTTCGAACATGCTTGAAGAGCGATGATGTTGTATTCGACGGGATGTTGGCCTTCGCATTTGAATGACTTCAATATCGACGAAGAAGTACTTTTGTTAATTGTCGTGCGCTGCCGTCTGCAATCTGTCGGTGTTGATCGCGAGATGAAAATGAAGGATGGATTCTGGAATTTTCAATCGATGATCGTCGTGACCGGTTGGGGAGCTTGTCGGTGAGGAATTCGCTATTCATTCGCTGCACCACGCAGAAGAGGGTTGCCTGCTTGCACATCGCCAGCCCCTATGATGCCCCCGAGGGGGCCGTGATCGTCTACGATACGACCGATGAATCGACTCATGGTCACGCCGAGGTCGTACTGCCCGGACCGCTTTTCGCGAGTGATTACATCAGTCCGAATAGCAGGGTGATGCGCAAGGGCGAGAAACCCACGTTGATCGGAAAGGGTAGAAAGGTAACGGGAGTCTGGATCAAATGAAATGGAATGCCTGGTTTTTGATTTCTGGCGCAGTGCTTTCTTGCTGGGGGGCGACAGTTCTGGCCGATCAAGGCAACGCCGATCCGTTCGTCGCGTTTCAGCAGCGGTTCGGCGGTAATCAGGAGTTCGTTTGCACGGCAAAGGGAGGGAAGAAACTTTCCGTCAATGTGGGCGTGCCTCAGGCGGATGCCGATCAGATAAAGGTGGTGCCCCGCCAGGAGTGGGGCAATACCCTGTCGGTCTATCTCTCCGCTGGCGAGGGGAAGCCGATTGATTCGTCATGGGGAACGCCGGCATTCGATCAATCGATGAAGTTCATGTCGATACGGTTGCGGAACGGCAAGACGCTCGTTTTCGAGCGATTTCGAAATATCCCCGATCCCGATGCGGACGAAAAGCATCTCGATCGCAAACCGTACTTCAATCTGACGATCGATAGCGGAGCAAAGCTGCCTTGCAGTCAGGTCTTCAACTTGTCCTGACGCGTGGCCGGTGGAATCGGATTGCAGGGTCGGCGGCCGCGTCATCGGTAAGCGGAACGACATGAATGCCGCATTGAAGTCGACCGGACATCGGTCGTTTGCTTCTCTCGGATCACGGAGTGGGGCCGGGCCGTCAGTAAAGAGTGACGCACAGCGTTCCCGACAGCGTCCGATCGAATGGACTTCAAGCTGGAAAGGGGAACGTGCGGTTATCGATGTGGGCCATGCTCCGACAGGTCTTGTCGGCCGGCAATTGGCACATGCCGCGCCAGGCGGGCGATGAGGAAGGAACCACGACGAAAACCTCGTTGCGAGGCGGCTGGATCGTCGGAACCGACGCAAGGCGGGGACTGCTGAACTCGAAGCGCGGTAAAACCGCTTCTGGTGCCGACGGCGAGACTCGAACTCGCACAGCTTTCGCCACTACCCCCTCAAGATAGCGTGTCTACCAATTTCACCACGTCGGCACTGCATTGCACTGCAAGGGGCGCAATTGTAGCGTCACATTTCGCGTTTGTGAAGAGGGTGTGACACGATGGGCGGATGCGCGAAAGCGATCCCGGTAGAATTCGGGCGATCGACCCGATGGCCGCCGCAACCGCAACCCGTTTTCTCCGCGTGACACATACCCTCGAACAACTGCAGGCCGGGCAACTGGCCGGCACACGGCAACTCAAGCTCGCATGCGGGTTGACGGCCTTTCCGCGCGAGATTTTCGATCTTGCCGACACGCTCGAAGTGCTCGACCTGACCGGCAATGCGCTCACCGCGCTGCCGGACGACCTGCCGCGCCTGCATCGCCTGCGCATCCTGTTCGCGTCCGGCAACCGCTTCACCGCGTTCCCCAACGTGCTCGGCGCGTGCGAACAGCTCGACATGATCGGCTTCAAGGCGAACCGGATTCAAACCGTGCCGCGCGGATCGCTGCCGCGCGCATTGCGCTGGCTGATCCTCACCGACAACGCAATCGACGAGTTGCCCGCCGATATCGGCGATTGTTCGCGCTTGCAGAAGCTGATGCTCGCCGGCAACCGGCTGCGCACGCTGCCGGCCGGGCTGGCCGCCTGCCGCGCGCTCGAACTGGTGCGCCTGTCGGCGAATCGCCTGGACGAACTGCCGGACTGGCTGCTGCGGATGCCGCGGCTCGCGTGGCTTGCTGCCGCCGGCAATCCGTTCGGTGCGGCACCGGAAGCCGCGGCGTCGGCGGAGCCGGATGTCGCGGACGTCGATTGGGCATCGCTCGCATGCGGGCAGAAGCTCGGTGAAGGCGCATCGGGCGTGATTTACCGCGCGCAATGGACGGCGGATAACCGTGCGCCGCGCGCGGTCGCCGTCAAGCTGTTCAAGGGCGCGGTGACGAGCGACGGCCTGCCCGATTGCGAAATGGCCGCATGCCTGCATGCCGGCCGCCACCCGAACATGATCCCGGTGATCGGCAAGGTGCGCGGGCACCCGGACGGCACGCACGGCCTCGTGATGGAACTCGTCGATCCCGCGCTGACGAATCTCGCGGGGCCGCCGAGCTTCGCGACCTGCACGCGCGACGTGTATGCCGACAGCACGGGATTCGAGCCTGCCGCGGCGCTGCGGATCGCGCACGGCATCGCGTCGGTCGCGGGCCATCTGCACGAACGCGGCATCATGCACGGCGACCTGTATGCACACAACATCCTGCACGACGGCGCCGGTGGCGCGTTGCTCGGCGATTTCGGCGCGGCGTCGTTCTACGACGTGAGCGACCGCATGCGTGGTGCGCGGTTCGAACGGCTCGAGGTGCGCGCGTTCGGTTACCTGCTCGGCGAGTTGCTCGATCGATGCGGGCAGCAGGCGTGGGCCGGCCGGCCCACGCTCGACGCACTGGCGGCAGCCTGTTTGAACGAGGATGTCGACGCGCGGCCGTCGTTCGTGGAGATCACCGCCGCGCTGGCTGCGCAAACACGCTGACGGGACGGCGCGGCAAGTTCGGTCTCGGCAATACGAGCGCTTACGCCTGCCGCGCAGTCAGCAGCTTGATCCCGAGCCCGACGAACAGCAGCCCGCTGGCGCGCTTGAGCGTAAGCACCGCGCGGCTCATGCCGAAGCCGCGATGGAGCCGGCGCACGCCGGCCGAATAGACGCTATGAACGACCACGACGGTGCACGCGATCGTCGCGTACATCACGACGAACTGCAGCGCGAGCGGGCGGTCGTGCACGATGAACTGCGGCATGAACGCCGACAGGAAGATCATCGTCTTCGGGTTGCTGCCCGACACGAACAGCGCTTCGCGGAACAGCTTCCCGCAGTCGGGCGCGGCGACCTCCGTCGCGCCGGTCGACGCGCCGGCCTTGCGCTCGCCGCGCAGTTGCCTGACACCCAGGACCATCAGGTACGCGGCGCCGGCCACCTTCATCGCGACGAACAGCGGCGGCATCGCGGCGAGCACCGCGCCGACGCCGAGTGCGACGAGCACCACGACCACGCCCTGCGCGACGAGATTGCCCGCGATCGTCGCGGCCGTGCCATGCGTGCCGTAGCGCACCGTGTTGCGGATGACGAGCAGCACGTTGGGGCCCGGCGACAGCGTCGTGGCGAGATAGGCTGCGGCAAACAGCATCCAGGTCTGAAAGGACATGCGGCGCTCCGAGAGGCGGTTCCGGCGGGCGGGATGACGCGATGATGCCACGCCAATAAATGGCCCGGGCTTGCCCGGAACCGTGCCGTCGCGGCGCGTCAGCGTGCGTCGCGCATGCAGTACGCGGGGATCGACGGCGGCGTATCGATCGCGGCGGGCCGCGTCATCCACGCGATCCATCCGGCCCATATCCCGCAGACGATCAGCACGGCGACGTTCAGCGGCGTCCGGTATCGGACGATCAGGTCGGCCACCGGCAGGCGGTGTTTCATGTGCGTCTCCTTCGATCGGGGGCGGGCGGCGTTACTGGCCGGCGTAGGTCGGCGCCTTGGCGTCGCAGGTCACGGATACCGTCGAGCCGTCCGCGAAACGCAGCCGGAACGGCACCTTCGCGCCGGGCGCGACGGTCTGGCGCGGCTGCTCCAGCATCACGTGATAGCTCTTCGGCTTGAAGGTCACCGTGCCGTGCGCGGGCACTTCGACGGCGTCGACGTGAACCATCTTCGCGGTGCTGCCGTTCGTTTGCGTTTCATGCAGCATCGCCATTCCGTATGCGGGCGTGTCGAGGCCCGTCAGCGTGACGGGCGCGTCGCCGTCGTTCTTCAGCGTGAAGTAGCCGGACGACGGCACGGTCGCCGGCATCGCACGGATCCAGCAGTTTTCTGCCTGTACGGCCGGCGCGGCGAACGTGGCGGGAGCCTGCAGCGCGAGCAGTGCGAACAGCAGGCCGGTCGGAATCGGGCGTTTCATGGTTGGTTCTCCTGATGGGGGGATGCGGCGGGTATCGGCGGCGACGCGCTCGGCACGAAACGCCGATGCGCATCGCGAACGTCATTTCAGCGTGAACGCGTAGTGGCCTTGCGTGCGATGGCCATCGCTGGCGACCGCGATCCACGCGACCGTGTACGTGCCGGCGGTCAGGCTGGCCAGCGCGACGTGCATGCGTTTCCGGTTGCCGGCGTCGACGGACGATTTCCCATCGGCGACCGACTGCCCGTGGCTGTCGGTCACGGCGATCGAGCTGAAAGCGGGCTCGAGCGCCTCGCTGAAACCGATCGAGACCGCATGCGGCGCGGTTGAGAGCGTGGCGCCGGCGGCCGGTTCCTGCGTCTTCGGGAGTGCGTGTGCGTGGGCGGCCTGGATCGCGACGAAGCCGAGTGCGGCGAGCGTGCCGCGAATGAAAGTGGCGGTTTTCATGGTTGAGTGTGCGAGTGGCGAATCGGATGAAGCAACACGGATTCGACGGACGGATGCACGCGCACCATCGCAGCAGCACCGATGGCGGCCGACGCCGGCGCGACGGTACGCACCGGCAGCAAGCGGCCGCACGCACGGTACGACGCCGCGCGCAACACGGTGAGTCATGATCGTCCTTCGAAACGTGACACGTCGCGCACGCCGGCGGCGTGCGCGAGCCGCGCGATGCGTTACGGCATCACGGGCGTTGACGACGAATCAGGACGTGAACGGAGGGGCGCGCGGTTGCGCGGCCGTGAGCGGCAGCGCGCGGCGCAGGCTTTCGAAGCGGGTCGCTTCGCGATGCTGAATGACGTGCACGTTGGCCGCGAACGTCAGTTCGGGCGCGGGCAGCGCGGGCGTATGGGCGAGCAGGCTGCAATAGCCGCATGCCTGGAGGTGGGCTTGCAGGCTCTTTCGCGACGCATCGGCGGCGCGCTCGCCGGTGGCCGGCGCGGCAGTGCAGTAGCCGGCCAGCAGCGTATCGACGCGCTGCTGCGTCGTCAGGGCCTGCGAGATCGTCGGTGCGAGCGCCGTCATCAGGATGGCGAGCATCCCGATCAGACTGCCGATCTTCCGGAGACGACGACTCAGCATGCGATGCGCGGCGGCGTAGGGGCGACGATGGAGCGGATTATGCCACGCACGTCGAATCGCATGTCGGCACAGCGGTGCGGCGGTGCAGCGCGCTACGCGTGCCTGGCCAGGTATTTCGCGATCAGGGTCATCTGCGCGGCCCAGCCCTGATCGTTCATCTCGCGCGCCTTCGCGCGGCGCGTTTCGATCAACTGATCGAAGCCCGTTTCGGTGACCGTGAGCAGCGTGCCGCCGGCCTGCGCCGCGAGCGTGAACGTGACGAGCGTCATCGGCTCGGATGTGTAATCGACATTCGGGTCGATCGCGAACGGATGCCAGCGAAAGGAGAACAGTTGCTTCGGCTCGACGCGATCGACGACGATTTCGAACACAGTGCCCGCATAGGGCTCTTGCGCCTTGGCGACGTCGTCGTCGACGCGGGTCGGCGTGATGCGGCCGAACAGCGGCTGCCCGGCCGCGAACGGCCCGTCGAACGAGACGCCGAACCACTGGCCGAATTCGCCGGAATTGCTGACGGCTTCCCACACGCGGTCGGGCGATGCGTTGAGCAGGGCCTGTTTTTCGATGCGATCGGTTTGCTGGGTCATGACGTTCTCCACACAGGATCAACCTTTGCCGGACGGCACGCGCGACCGCGGGCCGCGTCTAGTCGAGCATGACCGCGTCGGGCACGTCGAGCACGAGGTCCGACGTCGCGACGGCCACGCACGGCAGCGTATAGCCGTCGGCCTTTTCCTCGCGGCTCAGCCCCGGCCATTCGATCGTGTAGCGTACGCTGCCGCTGACGATCCGGCAAAGGCAGCTTCGGCATGTGCCGTTGCGGCACGAACGCGGCAGCGACACGCGCGCGAACGCGGCGGCTTCGAGCAGCGTGAGCGAATCGGGCGCATCGAAGGTCGCGCCGAGCGGCTCGATGCGCACGAGGGGAGGGTGTTCCGGATGGGTCATGGCGAAGGCGGGCGGCGATTCGGCGGCAACGCGCCAAGCATACCCGAACGGGCTGACGGCCGGCGTCGGCCGGCCGCCGGCGTCAATGCCGGCGCAGGTGCCGGTACACGGTATTGCGGGCGAGGCCGAGCTCGCGCGCGGCCGCCGACACGTTGCCGCCATGCCGTGCCAGCACGGCATCGATCACCGCGGCCTGATGGTGTTGCAGCGTCGTGCCTTCGTGCGGGCCGGCCGACGCAGCCGGTGCCGCGGATGACGGCGCCGCCGGCGCGTCGTCGCAGTCGAGCCAGAAATCGTCGGGCAAATGGGTGAGCGTGATTTCGTCTTCGTCCTCGGCCAGCATGCCGGCCGTGCGCAGCACGTTGGTCATCTGGCGCAGGTTGCCGGGCCAGCGGTGGCGCGTGAACGCGTCGAGCACGTCGGCCGCGATGCGGCGCGGCATCGGTTCGCTGCGTGCAAGCCGCGCGAGAATCCGCTCGACGAGCGCGGGCAGGTCGGTGCGTGCGGCGAGCGCCGGCAACGTGACCGCGAGCCCGTTGATCCGGTAGAACAGGTCTTCGCGGAACGTGCCTTCCGCGATCATCGCGCGCAGGTCGCGATGGGTCGCGCAGACCACGCGCACGTCGACGGGCACCGCGCGCGCGCCGCCGAGCGGCATCACCGCGCGTTCCTGCAGCACGCGCATCAGCCGGACCTGCTGCGCGAGCGGCATGTCGCCGATTTCGTCGAGAAACAGCGTGCCGCCATCGGCCTGCACGATCTTGCCGGGGCTGCCGCGCTTGCGCGCGCCGGTGAACGCGCCGTCCTCATAGCCGAACAGCTCGGCCTCGATCAGCGAATCGGGCAGCGCCGCGCAGTTGACCGCGACGAACGGGCCGTCCGCGCGAGGCGATGCCTGGTGCAGTGCGCGGGCGAGCCATTCCTTGCCGGTGCCGGTCTGGCCGAGGATCAACAGCGGCAGGTCGCGCCCGCGGATCTTCGCGACGCGTTCGAGCACGGCGGCCATGCGTGCGTCGCCCGTGTCGAGCGTCGCGAACGTGATCGCATCGGGGTCCGCTGTGCGCACGCGTGCGGCGGGTGCGGGCGGCGTGACGGCAACGGCGGTCTTGTGCGCTTCCGCGAATTCGCAGCGCGCCAGCACGCGTACGCCGGTCGACAGCGTGAGGCGGAACATCGCACCGGGTGCGCGTGCCGCCTGCTGCGCGAGCTGGCTGAAGCGCATGCCGAACAGCGCGTCGCTGGCCTGATGTTGCAGTGCGTCGAACGACGCGCCGAGCTGGAATTGTGCGCTGCGGTTCGCGGCGATCAGTCCGCCGTCGGGGCCGAAGGCGACGAGCCCGGCGAACAGCGAATCGACGCATTCCTCGTGCGCATGAAAGCGCAGCCGCAGGGCTTCCGCGCACTGGTTCGCGAACAGGTGGTTCTCGATCAGTTGCGCGGACATCCGCACGAGCGCGAGCGTGTGCGGGCTCGATCCGCGCGGATCGCCGCTGACGTCGAGCGTGCCGAGCGTGCGGCCGAACGGGTCGAAGATCGGCGCGCACGAGCAGGTGAGGATGTGGTTGGCGCGCAGGAAGTGTTCGTCGCCGTGCACGGCGACGGCCTGGCCCGATGCGAGTGCGGTGCCGATCGCGTTGGTGCCGCGTGCGCCTTCCGCCCACGAAACGCCCGTGCACAGCGCGACGCGGTTGGCTTTTTCGATGAAGTCCGCGTCGCCGATGCTGTGCAGGATGACGCCGTCCGCGTCGGTCAGCAGCACGAGGCTTTGCGTGTCGGCGATTTGCGCGTGGAGGTTCTCCATGACCGGGCGGGCGTGCGAGAACAGCGCGTGATTCGTGTCGAGCAGTTCGCGCAGCGCAATGCGCGACAGCGGCGAGAAATCGGGACGTTCGTGCGCGCGCAGGCCGACCGCGGTCGAACGCGCATGCGCCTGCGCGAGCAGGTCGGTGCGACCCGCGGTGGCGGGCAGCACGAAAGGTTGCGGCATGACTTGTCTCCTGTCGACCAGAGTTAGCGCTTTAGCGCTTACTCTGGTCCCATGCTTCGCGGTCGACCCGAGTTGGCGCTTTAGCGTTTACTCTGGTCCCATGCTTCGCGGTCGGCCCGAGTTGGCGCTTTAGCGGTTACTCGGGTCCCATGCTTCGCGGTCGGCCCGAGTTGGCGCTTTAGCGGTTACTCGGGTCCCGTGCTTCGCGGGCGACCCGAGTAGGCCTTTTAGCGCTTACTCGGACCCCATGCTTCGCAGTCGACCCAAGTTAGCACTCGAGCCCCCTGCTTCACGGTCGACCCGGGTTACCACTCCAGCGCCACCCGAGCCCCACGCTCCTCGAATCCGGTCGATCCGGCACACACGTGCTCGCCGGATTCCTCTACCGGTTCCCGCCTGCGCGTGCGGCGCACCATCGACGCGCGAACGCCGGCCATCCGGGCACACATCATCATACAAGCGCCGCGTGCGATGTGCGACCGCGTATAAAATCCACTTGCTTTTAAATGCCCGCCTGCAATGATTGAAACGGAGCACGCACGCGCCGTGTTCCGCATTGCAACATGCATGCGACGTGACATGCATCCGTTCGGGAGACGCATCATGGTTCGGACGGAACTGAGAGTCGTGCTGGCGGCCATCGCCACATTCATCATGCTGGGCGGCATTGCCGTGGCGATCCACGGGCTGCTGTTCGATCTGACCGATGCGGTGCGATACGGGGCGGCCGCGATTGCGGTCGGCGCCACGACGGCCGCAATCGCGCTCAACGTCTGGCCAAACGACCCTCACTGACGCCGGTTTCCGAAACGGTGCCGGATGCCGCGCTGATCAGATGAAATGCGCGTCGGAACGACGCACGCCGTAAATTTTGTCTCCCGCGCGAAACCGTCTAAAGTGGAAAGCAACCGGCATGCATTACCCGCGCCATTACCCGCGGGCCGTGCCCCGCCGGCGAGCCCGCGTACATTTCGTCCGGCCGGTGGCGGACGACGGACGCGGTCATTCGTTTTCTACCGGTCGAGGCGGGTCCCATGCAAATCCATTTCACGAACGAGAAGCCCGAGTATTCGGGGCGCGACCTGATGCTTGCGTTCACGGCGTTGGTGAATGGCGAGCGCGTTCAATGTCAGATCACCGCCGAGGCGCTGGAAGACCACTTCGGTGCGGCTTCGCCGCGCTTCGAGGACATGGTCGGTGCATTCGACCAGCACCGCGACCGTATCGAGGCCGCTGCACGGCGCCTGCTGTCGGAGACGCGCGCGCAATGCGTGACGCTGCGCAGCGGTTACGTCCGCTTCTACGAGGCCAACTGGCGCTGACGACACGACGCCCGTCCTGCTGCGCGCGTCGCTGCACGCCGCGCACGCGAAGACGTTGCCTTTCATGCGATGCCGTTCGGCGGGCCCGGGCGGCATTTTCGTATGCGGGCCGCACCGGATTGCTGCCGCGCGCGGCCGGCTGCTAGTGTGCCGGCACGACCCGGCATATCGATTCGTCAGGATCGCAGAGAAAATCATTCGAATCAGGCGTTGAAACTCGATCCGGCGAACCGGCTGGCGCTCGAGGCAACGGGCATCGCGGCGATCCGCAGCAACCGGCCCGATGCGGCGGTCGGGATCTTCGAGGGCATGAACCGCGCGTATCCCGACGACGCACACGTGATCGCCAACCTGGCGGTCGCCTATCGCCGTACCGGGCGGGTCGATGACGCGATGCAGTTGTACCGCCGCGTCAAGACGCTGGATCCGCCGCTGGCGCAGCGGCTGTACGACGAGGAACTCAAGGGCGTCGCGACGCCGTGATGCGCGCGGGCGGGCCCGCGCGACTCGCCCAACGAAAACGCCACCCGAAGGTGGCGTTCGTTCGTCGTGCATCGCGCCGAAGCGCGACCGTCACTCGCTGCCGAGATAGAAGAAGCGGAACAGGAACACGGCCGCGATGATCCACACGATCGGCTTGACCGAGCGGGCCTGGCCCGTCAGCAGCTTGAGGCCGCCGTAAGCGATGAAGCCGAACGCGACGCCGTTCGCGATCGAGTACGTGAACGGCATCAGCAGCGCGGTGAGCGCGGCCGGCACGGCTTCCGTTGCATCGTCCCACGGCACCTCGACCATCTCGCGCAGCATCAGGCACGACACGTACAGCAGTGCCGGTGCCGTCGCATACGCCGGCACGACGCCGGCGAGCGGTGCGATGAACAGGCACGCGAGGAACAGCACCGCGACGGTGATGGCCGTCACGCCCGTGCGGCCGCCGGCCTGCACGCCCGATGCGCTTTCGATATACGCGGTGGTCGACGACGTGCCGAGCACCGAGCCCGCGACGATCGCCGTGCTGTCGGCGAGCAGCGCCTTGTTCAGGCGGTTCATCTTGCCTTCGACGAGCAGGCCCGCGCGGTTCGCGACGCCCATCAGCGTGCCGGTCGCATCGAACAGCTCGACGAGGAAGAACACGAGGATCACGTTGATGATGCCGGTCGACAGCGCGGCGCCGATGTCGAGCTTGAACAGCGTCGCATCGATCGACGGCGGCGCGGAGAACACGCCGTGGAACTGGTTGCCGCCGAAGAAGAACGACAGGATCGTCACGCCGATGATGCCGATCAGGATCGCGCCGCGCACGCGCAGGTGGTCGAGCGTGACGATCGTGAAGAAGCCGATGATCGCGAGGATCGTCGTGGGCTTGTGCAGGTCGCCGAGCGTGACGAGCGTGGCCGGGTTGCCGACGATCACGCCCGACGTCTTCAGCGAGATGATGCCGAGGAACAGGCCGATACCCGCGGTGATCGAGATCCGCAGCGATTTCGGAATGCCGTTGACGATCGCCTCGCGCACGCGGAACAGCGTGACGAGCAGGAACAGGCAGCCGGAGATGAACACCGCGCCCAGCGCGGCCTGCCACGTGAAGCCCATCCCCTTGACGACCGTGTACGCGAAATACGCGTTCAGGCCCATGCCGGGCGCGCATGCGATCGGGTAGTTCGCGTACAGCCCCATGATGATCGATGCCAGCGCCGCGACGAGGCAGGTCGCGACGAACACGGATTCCTTCGGCATGCCGGCGTCGCCGAGGATCGCGGGGTTGACGAAGATGATGTAGGCCATCGTCAGGAACGTGGTGACGCCCGCGAGTATTTCGGTGCGGAAGTCGGTGCCGGCTTCAGCGAAGCCGAAATACCGCTTGATGGATTCCATGAAGGCGTTTCTCCGGTCGGGTTGTCGTGTTGCTTGTTGTGCCGAATTGTTGTACGGGCAGCGGACGGCGGGCTTAATGTAACCAGCCACTATTGCCCGGCTATCGGCGGATTGTAATAGCGCGGATAGCTTGGACGATATAGTTGGGGGCACGATCGCAAGATCGGTCGGCTGCCTGCGCGCGAACGGTCTGGCAGCCCGGCCGCGCGGCGAAGGCGCGCATTTTACCGGTTCGGGTGGAACGAACCGGAAGAAATGGCGGAAACGGGAGCAAGGCAAGGAGGCGAGGCAAGCGAACGGAGCCGGCCGATGCGCGCGCAACAACGTGCGAAGCGAGTGCAAACCGGACGTGCAAGCGGACGCACAAAGCGTCGCGCGGTGTGGCGCGCGTGGCGGGTGCGGGATGACATCCGGCTGAAACGGAGCGCCCGCATGCTGCACGAACGTGGGGCAGGCAGCACGTGCGCGGCCGGTGCGGAAGCCCGGCAGCGGCGTGCAGCGGCCATTCTTCAGTCCAGGCGGTTGCCGATATCGGGCTATCGTGCGCCGAAGCCGTCCCGCCCGCAACTGTCATTTCGTGATGCGGGGGCGACTGTGGTTTCTGTGTAAAAGATTGCAAGACCCCATCGCATAAACCGGCAAGTCTTTCTAGGATAGATACACCGCGCATGCACACGCCGGCCGGTAATTGCCGACGCGGGGGAGTCGCAGTCCGTGCAGGCCGGGCGGTGAAGTGCGGTCAAGGCCGTTGCGCGTTCGGGCAGGCACGGCCGATTGCGATTGCCCGATGCGGGTTCGTCCGTAATCACGGAGGTCAGCATGTTGAACTGGATCAGCCGTTGGGCGATGCGACACGCCCCCACGCCGGAAAAAACCGCTGCGTCGATGCTCGTGACGGCGCGCATGGAACTGTTCGCTGCCGAACAGCGCGTCATCGACGCGAAATTACAAGCGGATTACTGGCGCACACGTGTGTCATTCCTCGAGGAGGTGCAGAAGCAGGGCATCGATCCGTGGGTGACCTCGCAGGCAGCGCAACGCCCCGACCTCGATTCCACTCCCCGCAGCACGGGCCCGCGTCTCGCCGCCAGCACCTGATGCACCAGCTGCATCGCGGCGCGCGATCGCGCGCGGCACGCACCGGCGTGTCGCGTCATTCGATGCGCACCCGCGGCGCCTCATGCCGCGGGTGCGTCTGTTTTCGGTCGCGGCCGTTCCGCGTCTCGCGTGCCTGACGGCACGTCGCTCATCCACTCCTTCCCGCTATCCCGAAGAGCAAACGTTGCACTTGCGCGAGCGTGCGCCTGAAGCGCTCGCCGCGACGCACGTACGCGGTCGTGAGCGTCGCTTCGGCCGGCCGGTCGGCAACGGTGCCGAGCCAGATGCGTTCGCCGCGTGCGATGCGCAGCACGTCGCCGGGCTGCACCCAGCAATCGTCGACGCTCGGCGGGCGCGTGACCCACAGCGCCGCGCCATGCGTGCGGAGCTCCGCGTCCCGCGGCGCACGCCAGGTCATCGTCGTGCGCGGCGCGACCGCGAAACGGATCACGACAGTCGGTAACGCGATCGTGCCGGCGTGGCGCCGATCGGGACGGTCAAACAGCGGGCTTGCCTGGTCCATCGTCTTCTCCAGTGATTGAGCCGGATGGATGACGCGCACCAGAACAAAAAGGCCTCATCCGTTTCCGGCGAGGCCTTGTGTGACATGCGGTACTGCCCGATTGCTAACGCACAAGCGCCTCCCGTGAACCATTCTTTCGAATGTTCATCGATCGATGAATCGAGGTGGAGACGAGCGTGTACGTAGGCATGCGAACGAGTTTGTCTTCGTGGAACGGCGTTGTCAACGACAATTTTCGAGATAGTGCAGGGGATGCGTCGGCGGCTGCGCGCGAGTGGCAGCGTACCCCGATCGCATGCGTCGCGACGCGTTCGTCATGAGCGACTTCGACATCGTTCACGCAACAGGCTGCGCATTCGTACAAGCGCACGCGCGAGCCATGCACAGTGTCCCGTCGCGTACGCGGTCGTGATCGATGCCTCGGCCGGACGGGTGTCGTCGGTGCTCATCCAGATACGATCGCCGCGCCGCACGCGCAGCACGTCGCCGGTTCGTATCCAGTAATCGTCGACGCTGCCCAGCCGCGTGACCCACAGCGTCGCGTCGTGCACGCGAATCTCGGCATCGTTTTGCGCGCGCCACGCCAGCGTCTTGCGCGGCGCGACCGTGAACTGGATCACGACCCGCGGCAACGCGATCGCATCGGTGCGGCACCGATCGGGGCAGACAACCAGCCGGCTTGCTTGGTCCATCGTCATCTCCATCCGTTGAGCCGGGCGGGATGACGCGCACCAAAACAAAAAGGCCCCATCCGTTTCCGGCGAGGCCTTGTGACATGCGCAACTGAATCTCGATGCTAACGCACAAGCGCCTCCAGTGATCGCCACGGATGGGCGTTCACTCGGTTTTCATGCGCGATGGCGGCGGGCTTGAGCATAAGCATGCGAACGAGTGTGTCGTGGCAGCGCATCAATGTCAACGGAAATTTCGAGATGCGTGACGGTTACGCGTCGCGTTGCGCGAGGCCGTTCACGAGCAGCTCGGACAGCAGGCCCGTCATCCCTTCCGGGTGCGTGGCCGCGCGCGCCTTCAGCTGTTCGACGAGTTCGGCGTTGAGCTTGCATGCGAACGGCACGAGGCCCTGTTCCTGGTCGAGCTTGCGCTGCGCGCGGCGGTCGAGCTTGACGGCTTCTTCGGCACCCTTGCCGAAACGCGCGGAGCTCGACTGCTTCATCGCGTGCGTCAGCTTGAGCGCCTTGTTCTTTTCGAGATCGGTTTTCTTCATGGCCATCGCGGCACCTCCGGGAAATTGAAGCCGCGATTGTACGCATTTCGGCGGGCGCCGCCCGTGGAGCCGGCAAGAAACCCGGTCAGGCGCCCTTCGTCGTGCCCCAGTTGCCGCCGTGCGCAGCCGCCTGTGCGGCCGGCGAGCGGGCGAGGTAGGCGAGCGCCTGTTCGGTCGAGCCTTCGTGATGCGGCGTATAGCCGGGCTTGAAATAGCGCAGCGCCGCGCCGATCACCTTCCAGAACGACGGCAGGTGCCCGCGCCGCGAACCTTGCCACCACGCGAGCACGAAACCCGGGTAGCGGCCGGCGTCCGGGTCGCGCCGGTACATGAACTTCGCGCCCGTCGTGATGTAGTAGAGCAGCAGCAGGATTACGAACGCCATGTGCACGCAGCGCTCCGGATAGGTGCCGCCCATGTGCCGGTAGATGTCGAATGCGACCGTGCGGTGCTCGACCTCTTCCGCGCCGTGCCAGCGCAGCAGGTCGACCATCGTCGGGTCGGCTTTCCCCTCGTCGAGCCCGTGCGCGTTGAGCACCCAGTTGCCGAGATAGCCGAAGAAATGCTCGAGCGACGCGATCACCGCGAGCTGCTGCCGCAGCCAGAAACGCGTGTGGCCGATCTTCAGCCCGAGCGGCTGTTCGCCGAGCACGCGCGTGAACAGCCGGTTGAGCTTCTGCGTGAACGGCTTCGTGTCGATCCCGTGCCGGTCGTAGTAGTGCTTCAGCACGCCGCCGTGCGAACGCGAGTGCACGGCCTCCTGCCGCAGGAAGCCTTCGGCCTCGTCGCGCAGGCGCGCGTCGGTGATCAGCGGCAAGGCCTTGTTGTACACGCGGCAGAACCACAGCTCGCCTTCCGGGAACAGCAGGTTCAGCGTGTTGATGATGTGCGTGCTGCCCGGGTCGTTCGGCACCCAGGTGACCGGCGTGTCGCTGAAGTCGAACTTCACGTGCCGGGCCTTGATCTTGTGATAGTCGGCGGTATCGGTCATCTTTGTCTCCCTGTGCGGCGTCGTGCGCCGTCAATGCGATGCCATGCTGACGCGGGCGATCATCCGGCCGAGCCACGGCATGAAGCGGCCGACGAAACGCATGGCATGCGCCTCGCCGCCGACGGCGACGACGGGACGGTTGCGCAGCACGCCGTCGACCATCGCCTGCGCGACGGTTTCGGGTTTCAGGCCGCGCATCTGGTACAGCTTCGTCGCGCGCTTGCGCAGCCGCGCTTCGTCCTGTGCATTGGCGCCCGCGTATTGCGTCGACGCCATGATTCCGGTCTCCGCGAAGCCGGGGCACACGGCCGTCACGCCGATGCCCTTTTCCGCGAGCTCCGCGCGCATGCATTCGCTGAGCATCAGCACGGCGGCCTTCGTCGTCGCATACGCGGGCAGGTCGCGCGACGGCCCGAACGCGGCGGCCGACGCGGTGTTGACGATGTGCCCGCCGGTGCCGCGCGCGGCCATCTGCTGCGCGAACAGCCGCGAGCCGTGGATCACGCCCCACAGGTTCACGTGCAGGATGCGCTCCCAGTGCCGCGTGCTCGTGTCGAGGATGCCGCCGGCCATGCCGATGCCGGCGTTGTTGATCACCACGTCGGCGCCGCCGAGTTCGTCGCCGACCCACGTCGCCAGCGCTTCCATTTCGTCGGCGGACCCGACGTCGACGCGTTTCGCGTGGGCCTGCGCGCCGGTCAGCCCGATCAGCAGCGCGGTGCGTTCGGCGCTCGCGAGATCGATGTCGCACGCGACGATCGTCGCGCCTTCGCGCGCGAACGCGAGCGCCGCGCAGCGGCCGATGCCGCTGCCCGCGCCGGTGACCACCGCGACCTTGCCGCTGAAGCGGCCGCTCGTTGCACGGCGGCGCGCGTTCGCGAGCGCGGGCGGCTGGTTGCCCGATTCGACCGCGTCGATCAGTTGCCCGGCCAGATCCGCGAAGCGCGCCGGATCGGCGAGCGGCAGCCAGTGGCCGGCCGCGACCTCACGGCGGTAGTACTGCGGCACCCAGCGCGACAGGTTCTCGGACAGCGCGGGGCTCACGTACTTGTCGCCGAGCGGCACGATCGTCTGCACCGGTGCATGCGCATGGCGTTCGCGCGGCGCGAACAGGCAGCGGATGAAGTTCGCGCGATAGAGGCGCACGCCGCGCGCGCCGTCGTCGGCTTGCGTCGGACGCGGCGCGACGGGCGTTTTCTCGAGCCGGCGCAGCAGGCGCGGCCACGCGCGGCCAAGCCACAGCCGCCAGCCGAGCTCCGGGATGAACGGCAGGTGGAACAGGTACACGTACCACGAGCGCACGAGCTGGCCGCCGAGCTTGGCGAGCGACGCGGGCGTCGGGTGCAGCACGCGTTCGCGCAGCCAGAAGCCGACATGGTCGAGGCACGGCCCCGAGCACGACGTGTATGACGCGATGCGGCCGGAAAGGCGCGGATCGGTGACGAATTCCCAGCCCTGGATCGAGCCCCAGTCGTGCGCGACCAGATGTACGGCGCGACCGGGGCAGAGCGCGTCGATCACCGCGACGAAATCGTCGGTCAGCTTCGCGAGGTGGTAGTCGGCCGTGCGCTGCGGCACGCCGGACAGGCCCGCGCCGCGCACGTCGTATGCGATCACGTAGTGCTTGCGCGCAAGCAGCGGCGCGACGTGCTGCCAGACGCTGCTGTCGTCGGGATAACCGTGCACGAGCACGACCGGCGAGCGGGCCGGGTCGCCCCAGGTCCTGACCGCGAGCGTCAGGTCGCCGGAGGCGACCGCCGTTTCGCCATGAACCGATTCGAACAGGGCCAGCGGCGCTTCGTCGGAAAGAGGCTGCATCGTGAGTCCGTCGTTCAGGGAGTGGGGATAAAGTCGGGTTCGCGTCAGGCGGCGGCCGGCACGGTCGCGACGGCCTGCGCACGCTCGGCCAGGCGGCGCTGCCAGCGGCGCACGTGCGGCAGGTCGTCGTCGAGCCAGTACGCGTCGTCTTC
Source organism: Burkholderia cepacia ATCC 25416 (assembly GCF_001411495.1). NCBI lineage: Bacteria > Pseudomonadati > Pseudomonadota > Betaproteobacteria > Burkholderiales > Burkholderiaceae > Burkholderia > Burkholderia cepacia. Next base: position 2,425,231 of record NZ_CP012982.1, read on the forward strand.
GGTGATCACGAGCAGCTCTTCGAATTTCGCGCCGACGCCGGCGAAGCCGAGATGCGGCTCGACGGCCCACAGGCCCGGCACGGGTGCATGCTCGGAGCGGCGGTCGATCGACCACAGCGGCGACCAGCCTTGCTGTTTCGCCGCGCGCCCCTGGTCGAGCAGCAGGTTGCGCGTCGCGTTCAGCCCGAAGCGCGCGACGAAGCGCGGCTTCGACAGCTTGTGGATCTTCGCGACGCGATGCGCGAGCACCTTGAACGGATAGGCCTTGTGGCGCGGCTCGACGCCCTGGCGGCGGCACAGTGCGTCGACTTCCTGCGCGACCTCGGCCATCGGCCGGCGCGCCTTCACGAGCCGCACGATCAGGTCGCGATGGTCCATCAGGTCGTCCTGCAGCTGCTCGAGGATCGGGTTCTGGCCGAGGCAGTGCGCGTAGCCGACGTCGGCCACGATGCCGTCGAGCACCGGCGCGACGTCGAGGATCACCGGCATGTCGGTTTCGAGCTGCCGGTTGCTCGGGAAGAACGCGAGATTGAAGCCGCCCATGTGCTTGAGGCCCGAGAAGCCCTGGAAGGCGGTGCGGTCGCCGAACCACGCGAACGGCTTGTGCAGCCAGTCGTGAACGCCGTTGTCCTGCAGCCATTCGGTCAGGAGGCGCGCGGCTTCCTTTTCGGTGATGCCGGGGTAGAGCATCGCGCCGACGGTCTCGACACAGCGGTAGGCAAGCTGCTGGACCGCGCGGAATTGCGGCAGCTCGTCGAGGTGGACTTCCGGCAGCGAGTGGTCGGCCATGATGCGTCTCCAAGGGGGCGCTGATCCGGAATCCGTCCGCCGACGTCGCCGTCACGGGTTATTCAGTCAGCATTTAATGTGTCATTGAACAATGTAACGATCATAGACGGTTCCGCGTGCCGGGACGTGAGGATTTGTCCTAATGGCAGGGGGAAATGGAGGGGAGCCTCTAGGTTTCCGGACGATGCCGCAAGCGGGTGCGTCGCCGGCCCGGACGGCCGTGTTCGATCGTTTCGTGATGCCCGGCATGTCGCGCCGGATCAACTCGCCGTCGTGTCGCGGCGTGACGCTGTCAAATTGCCGAAATAATTTCGACACATCATTCGCCCCCGATTCGAAGCCGTCCCGGCTTCGCGGTGGCGATGACCCGCCAGTGCGCCGCACGGGGCAGTGAACGGAACCGATTCGACATTTCCACGGAGAGACCATGCAACGCCGCCAGTTCATGAACACCCTTGCCGCGGCGACCGCTGCGACGTCGCTGATGCTCAAGGCCGGCACCGCCTACGCAAAGAGCGCCACCGCGCCGGACGCGCTGGACCCGGGCCGCTGGTCGCCGTTCAACGCCGCGCGCCTGCAGGCGGTGCTCGACCAGCATGGCGTCGCGAGCGCGCGCTACGACGAAAAGCGCCGCCCGTACGCGGTGTTCGACTGGGACAACACGTGCATCATGAACGACTGCGAAGAGGCGTTGCTGATGTACCAGATCAACCATCTGCAATACAAGCTGACACCGGACGAATTCGTCGGCGTGATGTGGAAGGACGTGCCGAAGGGCGCGTTCATGAAGGACTACACGACCGTCGACGGCAAGCCGGTGACGATGGAGGATCTCGCCGCCGACGTCGAATCCGACTACCGCTGGCTCTACGCGAACTACAAGGGTTTCGGCGGCAGCAAGAGCCTCGACGAGATTCGCGAGACCGACCAGTTCAAGGATTTCCGCGCGAAGCTGTACTTCATGTACGACGCGATCTGCGATACGCATCCGCTCGAAGTCGGCTACAAGTGGATCATCTATTTCTACAAGAACATGACGACCGCCGAGCTGCAGGCGATGGCGGAAGCGTCGGACAACTACGGGATCGGCGACGCGCTGCGCAAGGTTCGCTACGAAAGCCCGAAGACGCTGCCGGGCAAGGCCGGCGTCGTGGCCGATACGCATTTCCACGGCATTCGCATCCATGAGGAAATCCGCGCGGTGATGCACACGCTGCGCGCGAACGGCATCGACGTGTACGTGAGCACCGCATCGCTCGACGATGTGGTGCGCGTGTTCGCCGGCAATCCGAACTACGGCTACGGCGTGCCGCCGGAGAACGTGATCGGCCTGCGCCTCGACATGCAGGACGGCAAGTACACGAGCACCTATCCGGCCGGCTGGCATTTCAACTGGGGGCCCGGCAAGACGGTGGGCATCCGTAACGTGCTCGTATCGAAGAAGGGCTACGGCCCGCTGCTGGTGTTCGGCGACAGCGACGGCGACGCGTGGATGCTGCGCGACTTCAAGGACACCGCGGCCGGCGTGATCGTCAACCGGATGAAGAAGGGCGAGATCGGCGCGGACAGCAAGCTCGCGGCCGGGCAGATCGGCCAGCCGGATGCGCGCTTCCTGCTGCAGGGCCGCGACGAGCACACGGGCCTGATGATTCCCGACGAGAAGTCAATCAAGTACGGCAAGAGCGAGCGCAAGCTGCTCGCCTGACGGGTGCCTGCTGCCGGGCCGTGGCGGCCCGGTATCCGGCGGGATCGACGGCGGCGCGTCGCGCGGGCCGGAACTCGCGCGTCTCAGCGCTCGCGCGGCGTACCCAGCCGATCCAGCAACGCCCCCAGCAGATCGATCGGCAGCGGAAACACGAAAATGAAGGAGAAGCGCCGGACCGGGCGCCGGACGATCGATCGGGTGCGGGAGTGGCACCGAATCCGGAGAGGGAAGCGGATCGAGCTCGCAACGGAGGAGGCGGACAATAAAAAAAGGACGCTTGCGCGTCCTTTTGCCGTCTGAAGTGTTGCGCATCGTCGAGAGGCGTCCCCAGCGTTTTCATCGGCAATGCTAGCGAAGTATCGAACGAATGTCAAAATGCAGCGCGTCGAAAGCGGAGCGTGACGGGCATCCTGCCGCGTGTTCGGTTGCATCCGTCCTGAACTCACCGCCACGCCGGCGTCGAATGCCAATCGGCCGTGAAGCCGAGATGGGCCGCCGCGTCCACGTGCTCACACCCCGTCAACGTCGCTCGCAAGGCTTCGCGCCATTCGGTCCCATGACCGAGTGGGTCGAGCAGGGCCTTCATCATCGTTGCGCGGGCGTAGAACGTCTCCGGCCGGGTCATTTCCGGGGCATACCGTGCGAGCGTTCGCCCGGCTGGCTTGGCGGGAGGCGATACCGTCAGCTTCATTCCCCAAAGCCGGGCGTGGTGCGCACACGCATTGCGCAGGTCGGTGAGCGATTGAAGCCAGCTGGTGAGCACGGTATCAGGGATGTCCGGCCACGCATGGCGTCCGGCGACCTTGCGGTCGCGCATCGAGAGCGCACTGAAGATTCGGGACAACGCGCCCAGGCTCAGCCGCTCGCAGACCAGCCAGATCGGCGGCAGGTCGGGGCTGGCATAGGTTCGATAGTAGTGAGTCAATGCCGAGCCTTTCCGGGTTTCGCACTCCCGGGCGATCTGATCCAGAATGCGCGCGTAGTGGCGCAGGTCGACGAAACGGTCCCTCTCGACGTACCAGTGGCTGCCGTAGTCGATTGCGAGGGGATTGCTGAGTGCGGCGCGCAGCGCAACCTCGATGCGCTCGACCGCGTCCATCGTGATCGAGCGCAGACGTCGATCGAATGCGTAGAGTTCAACGATGTCGGAGAATCGGGTTCGAGGCCAGAATCGCTTGGTCGTGGGGTTCTGGAACCGCCGCATGTAGACCAGCAACCGGAAATGGCCGATCGACCGGAGCATTCGCAAGTTCGCCGGGCGATCGTCGATGCGCAGTCCGCGTTGCCACAGTCGATGCAGCGTTTCCTCGGCGCTGAGGGCCACCTTGCCATAGGCCCTGGTTGGCGTCGCCGATGCCGTTTTCCTTGTCCGAGTCTTGCCCATCGTTGATCCGTACTGCCATGCATGCGGATCTCGTTGTATACGCCATCGGACCGCGAGCGGCCATCTTCCATACCATTCGGCTGATAGGGGGCGCCGGTCGGTATCGATGCCTGTTGCCCCTCGTCCGGCGAATCCGGTGAGTATCCGGCGAGGATCCGAATGTCTGTCTCACTCCTCCCGCTTCCCGCCCAACCGATCCAGCAACGCCCCCAGCAGATCGATCGGCAGCGGAAACACGATCGTCGAATTCTTGTCCGCCGCGATCGTCGTCAGCGTCTGCAGGTAGCGCAGCTGCATCGCCTGCGGCTGCAGTGCGAGCCGCTGCGCGGCCTGCAGCAGCTTCTCCGATGCCTGCAGTTCGCCTTCCGCATGAATCACCTTCGCTCGCCGCTCGCGTTCGGCTTCGGCCTGTCGCGCGATCGCGCGGATCATCGTCTCGTTCAGGTCGACGTGCTTGATCTCGACGGTCGATACCTTGATCCCCCATGCATCGGTCTGCGCATCGAGCGTCTTCTGGATGTCGGCGTTCAGCTGTTCGCGCTCGGCCAGCAGCGCATCGAGCTCGTGCTTGCCGAGCACCGAACGCAGCGTCGTCTGCGAGAGCTGGCTCGTCGCGTCGAAGAAGCGCGCGACCTGGATCACGGCCTTCTCCGGATCGACGACGCGGAAATACACGACCGCATTGACCTTCACCGACACGTTGTCGCGCGTGATCACGTCCTGCGGCGGCACGTCGAACACGACGGTGCGCAGGTCGATCCGCACGACTTGCTGAACGATCGGGATGATCAGCACGAGCCCCGGCCCCTTCACTTTCCAGAACCGGCCGAGCATGAACACGACGCCGCGCTCGTACTCGCGGAAGATGCGGATCGACGACGCAACGAGCACCACGGCGAAGACGATCAGGACGCTGCTGAAGCCGAATGTGTAGCCGATCATGTTGGTTCACCTTGATGTTGTTGTTCCTGCGCCGGCACGTCGTACAGCGGCGCGACGGTGAGCATCAGCCCCTGGCGGCCGGTGACGCGTACGCGGCAGCCGGCTGCGAGCGGCACGCTGCTCGCGACGCGCCAGCGCTCGCCATGCACGCGCGCCCAGCCCGCGGCCGATGGAGCGGTGCCGGCTGCGCCGTGCGGCTGGTCGGCGCGCAGGCCGTCGTCGAGCACCTCGCCGATGCTGCCGACCATCGCCTCGGCACCCGTCACGACCGGGCGCCGCCGCGCGCGCAGCGCGACGCTCGACACGCCCGCGACGAGCAGCCCGCCGCCGAGCGCCAGGCTCGCGATCACGGGCCACGGAATCCCGTAGCCGGGCACGTCGGTGTCGATCAGCATCAGCGCGCCGATCGTGAACGACACGATCCCGCCGAAACCGAGCACGCCGAAGGTCGGCAGGAACGCCTCGGCGACCAGGCAGCCGAGGCCGAGCAGCACGAGGCCGAGGCCCGCATAGCTGATCGGCAGCAACTGCATCGCGAACAGCCCGACCAGCAGGCAGATCGTGCCGGCGACGCCCGGCAGCACGAAGCCGGGGTTCGCGAACTCGAAGAAGAGGCCGTAGATGCCGATCGTCAGCAGGATCAGCGCGACGTTCGGATCGGCGATGATCGCGAGGAAGCGGCTGCGCCAGTCGGGTTCGACGATGACGAGCGGCGCGTGCGTGGTCGCGAGCTTCACCGTGCCGGCGGTGGTCGTTGCGGTATGGCCGTCGAGCTGGCGCGCGAGGTCGGCCGGATCTTGCGCGATCAGGTCGACGACGTGCTGCGCGCGCGCCTCGCTGGCCGACAGGCTGACGGCTTCGCGCACCGCGCGCTCGCCCCATTCGGCATTGCGCCCGCGCAGCTGCGCGAGGCCGCGGATGTAGGCGGACGCGTCCTGCATCGCCTTGCGGATCTCGGTCGATTGCGTGTCGGTCGGCAATGCGGCCTGCGTGGCGGCCTCGGACGCACCGGATGCCCCTGACGCACCCGGGGTTCCGGCCGGCGGGCGCGGTGCGGCGGGGTTCGCACCCGGCGGCGCGGCGCCGCCGATGCCGAACTGCACCGGCGACGCCGCGCCGAGATTGGTGCCGGGCGCCATCGCCGCGAAGTGGCTGGCATAGACGATGTAGGTGCCCGCGCTGGCGGCCCGCGCGCCGCCCGGCGCGACGAACGCGGCGACCGGCACGGGCGAGCCGAGGATGGCCTTGATGATCTGCCGCATCGACGTGTCGAGGCCGCCGGGCGTGTCGAGCTGCAGGATCGCGAGCGGCGCGTGCTGGCGTGCCGCACGGTCGAGCGAGCGCACGATGAAATCGGCGCTGGCGGGCCCGATCGCACCGTTGATCGGGATCACGATGACCGGGCGGGCGGCGGGTGCGGCGGGTGTGTCGGCGGACGGCGGCGCGGCGACCGCGGCGACCGCGTCACACACGACGAGCAGCGCCGCGAACAGCGCGGCGCGCGCGACCCGCGCGGACAGCGGGTGACGAGGGTGGCCGCCGGGCGTGGCAGGCACCGGCGACGGCCCGTGACGGTGAACGTGCATCGGGGCGTCCGGGCGGCGCGTGGCCGTGCGCCATCCGGCTTGCGGAAAGGGCGTGGGCCCGATGCTTAAAGATTAGGCGGTTTCGGCGGAAAGCGCGAAGCGAGCGCCGTGCCGGCCGGCCTCAGCTCGCGCCGCCGCCGCGCGCGAGCACTTCGTCGCGATAGTCGGCCGGGCTGCGTCCGCTCCATTTGCGGAATGCGCGGTAGAACGCGCTCGGTTCCGCGAAACCGGTTGCAGCCGCGACGTCGGCGATCGTGCGCGCGGGGTCGGCCAGCGCCTCGAACGCGAGGTCGCGCCGCAGCGTGTCCTTGATCGACTGGTACGCGTGGCCTTCCTGGTGCAGCTTGCGGCGCAGCGTGGCCTCGGCCACGTGCAGCCGCGCGGCCATCCCGCCCGCACCGGGCCACGCGGCGGGCGGCATCCCGCGCAGCACCGCGCGCACGCGCTGCGCGAGCGCGTTCGGGTTGCGGTACTTGACGATGAAGCTCGCCGGCGCGTTGCGCAGGAACGTCTTCAGCGACTTCGCGTTCTGCACGACCGGCAGCGTCGCGAATTCGGGATCGAAATCGACATACGAATCGGGTTCGTTGAAACGCATGTCGTCGCAGAACATCGACGGATATTCATGGTCGGCGGGCGGCGTGTCGCAGCGGAAGCTCGCATGCAGCAGCGGGATGCGCCGCCCGATCAGCCAGCAGGTCAGCCCGTAGACGATGATGAAATAGGTCGCATACGTGAACATCGCCGGCGTCGCACCGTTGTTGCGGTGCACGAAGCGCAACCGCACGCGCTGCGGGTTCGCGTCGAGTTCGGCGTGCAGGTCGTCGAGCACGCAGTGCATGAAATTCACCGCGCGCGCCATCGCGTGCAGGCCGTCGCGCGCGGTCAGCGCCGCCTGGCTCATCGCGATGAAACTGCCGCTGCGCATCGGGTGGCGATCCTGCCCGAAAAACTCGTCGTCGAGCGTGCGCGCGATCGCGTTCCACAGCGCGCCGTATTGCTGCGCGGACACGCGTGCGCGCGGTTGCCCGAGCAGCGCCGGGGCGATGCCGGCCTGCGCGAGCAACGGTTCGGCCGCGACGCCGCGCCGGGCCGCGAGCGCGACGCTGTAAGCGACGAGGCTGATCGCGACGGTTCCCTTGTCTTCCTGCTTCATCCGTGCCGCCGGTGTGGCAAAAACGCTCAGTGTAAATGAGCGGCGCGAGCATCGAACAGTCGCGCGTGCTTGCCTACACTTGTTGCATCGAAACGCAAGGACGGTCGCGCCCGGCGGCCGCGGGAGACAGCAGCACCATGGACGAGCTTTACACCGAAGACCAGCGGATGATCCGCGACGCCGCACGCGCCTTTGCCACCGAGATGCTGGCGCCGAACGCGGCGCAGTGGGACCACGATGCGCACCTGCCCGACGCCATCGTCGCGCAGCTCGGCGAACTCGGCCTGCTCGGGATGATCGTGCCGCAGGAGCTGGGCGGCTCGTATACGGACTACGTGGCCTACGCGCTGGCGATGGAGGAAGTCGCCGCCGGCGACGCCGCGTGCGCGACGATGATGAGCGTGCACAACTCGGTCGGCTGCGGGCCGATCCTCGGTTTCGGCACGCCCGCGCAGAAGGATCGCTGGCTGGCCGACATGGCGGCGGGCCGCGTGATCGGCGCATTCTGCCTGACCGAGCCGCAGGCCGGCTCCGAGGCGAACAACCTGCGCACGCGTGCGGAACTGCGCGACGGCAAATGGGTGCTGAACGGCGCGAAGCAGTTCGTGACCAACGGCCAGCGCGCCGGGGTGGCGATCGTTTTTGCCATGACGGACCCGGAAGCCGGCAAGCGCGGCATTTCCGCGTTCCTGGTGCCGACCGACACGCCGGGCTTCATCGTCGGCAAGCCCGAGAAGAAGATGGGCATCCGTGCATCGGATACGTGCCCGATCACGTTCGAGAACTGCGCGATTCCGGAAGAAAACCTGCTCGGCAATCGCGGCGAAGGGTTGAAGATCGCTTTGTCGAATCTCGAGGGCGGCCGCATCGGCATCGCCGCGCAGGCACTCGGCATCGCGCGCGCCGCGTTCGACAAGGCGCGTCGTTATGCGGGCGAGCGCGTGCAGTTCGGCAAGCCGATCGCCGAGCATCAGGCGATCCAGCAGAAGCTCGCCGACATGGCCGTGCAGATCAACGCCGCGCGCCTGCTCGTGCATCACGCGGCGAAGCTGCGCACGGCCGGCTTGCCGTGCCTGTCGGAAGCGTCGCAGGCGAAGCTGTTCGCGTCGGAGATGGCCGAGCGCGTGTGTTCAGACGCGATCCAGATCCACGGCGGCTACGGCTACCTGGTCGATTACGAAGTCGAGCGCCACTATCGTGACGCGCGCATCACGCAGATTTACGAAGGCACCAGCGAAGTGCAGCGGATGGTGATCGCGCGGCAGCTTTGAGCCGCGACATTCCGCGTCGAAAGGAAGCATCGCGCAGGGCACGAGGGCAGTGCGGTGAACGCGGCACGCAACGACGTGACCGTGCACCGCGACAGAGGAGACCGGGCATGCGCTGCAGCCATGTTGCCGGTTTACCGCGAGGCATGGGACGAGGGTAAGTGTTGAAGCGTCGACTCTCGTCGACCGCGCAAGGCATGGGACGAGAGCAAGCGCTAAAGCGCTAACTCTCGTCGACCGCACGAGGCATGGGACGAGAGTAAGCGCTAAAGCGCTAACTCTCGTCGACAGGAGACAAAACGATGACGGTACAGGCATTCCTGAACGCACGCGACTTTCTGCTGCGCCATCGCACCGACTACGAAACCGCGTACCGCGATTTCGAATGGCCGGTGCTCGACGCGTTCAACTGGGCGCTCGACTACTTCGACCCGATGGCGCGCGGCAACGACCAGCCCGCGCTGTGGATCGTCGACGCGGCCACCGGAACGGGCGATCCGTATTCGTTCGCGCAGATGTCCGAGCGTTCGTCGCGGATCGCGAACTGGCTGCGCTCGATCGGCGTCGTCCGCGGCGATCGCATCCTGCTGATGCTGCCGAACCGTGTCGAGCTGTGGGACGCGATGCTCGCCGCGATGAAGCTGGGCGCGATCGTCCTGCCCGCCACCACGCAACTGTCGCCCGACGACGTGCGCGACCGCGTGCAGATCGGCGGCGCGAAATACGCGATCGTCGACGAGAACGAAACAGCGAAATTCGACCAGCCCGACCTCGGCCTCGCGCAGAAGATCGTAGCCGGCGCACCGCGCGCGGGCTGGCTCGCGATGAACGACGGCTATGCGGCGAGCGCCGCATTCGAGCCGGACGCCGTCACGCACGCGAACGATCCGATGCTGCTCTACTTCACGTCGGGCACGACGTCGAAGCCGAAACTCGTCGAGCATACGCACCGCACCTATCCGGTCGGGCACCTGTCGACGATGTACTGGGTCGGCCTGCAGCCGGGCGACATCCACTGGAACATCAGCTCGCCGGGCTGGGCGAAACACGCGTGGAGCTGCTTCTTCGCGCCGTGGAACGCGCAGGCCTGCGTGTTCGCATTCAACTACGCGCGCTTCGAGCCGAAGGTGGTGCTCGATGCGCTCGTCAAATACCAGGTGACGACGCTGTGCGCGCCGCCGACCGTGTGGCGCATGCTCGTGCAGCAGCCGCTCGCGTCGTTCGACGTGAAGCTGCGCGAGATCGTCGGCGCGGGCGAGCCGCTGAATCCCGAGATCATCGAGCGCGTGAAGAAGGCGTGGGGCATCGCGATTCGCGACGGTTACGGCCAGACCGAGACGACCTGCCTGATCGGCAACTCGCCGGGCCAGCCGGTGGTCGCGGGCTCGATGGGCCGGCCGCTGCCCGGCTATCGCATTACGCTGCTCGACCCGGACGGCGCGCCCGTGACCGAAGGCGAGGTCGCGCTGCCGATCGGCGCCGACGTCACGCGCCCGGTGGGCCTGATGAAAGGCTATGCGAACAACCCCGATGCAACCGCCTACGCGATGCGCGACGGCCACTACCGCACGTCGGACATCGCGATGCGCGGCGACGACGGTTATTACGTCTACATCGGCCGCGCGGACGACGTGTTCAAGTCGTCCGACTACCGGCTGAGCCCGTTCGAGCTGGAAAGCGTGCTGATCGAGCATCCGGCGATCGCCGAGGCGGCCGTCGTGCCGAGCCCCGACCCCGTGCGGCTGTCGGTGCCGAAGACCTTCATCACGCTGCGGCAGGGCTACGAGGAAAGCCCCGCGCTCGCGCTGGAGATCTTCCGTTTCTCGCGCGAGAAGCTCGCGCCGTACAAGCGCATCCGCCGCCTGCAGTTCGCCGATCTGCCGAAGACGATCTCGGGGAAGATCCGCCGCGTCGAGCTGCGCCGGCGCGAGATCGAGCGCGGCGACGACGCGACCGCGCGCATGCCCGGCGAATACTGGGAAGAAGATTTTGCTGCCGAACTGAAATGACGTGACCGCGGGCCGCGCGCCGCCTGTCGCGGCCGCCGCCCGCAGCCGAATTGAACCGGCCGCGCGGCGATATCGCGCTTCGCGGCCCTCTGCAAGGAGAAGGGATCGATGAACGCGAATCCGACGCCCCAAACGGGGCAAGACGTGCCGACGGTCAAGCTGCTGATCGACGGCGCTTTCGTCGAGTCCGCCACGAAAGAGTGGCGCGACATCGTCAACCCGGCGACGCAGCAGGTGCTCGCGCGCGTGCCGTTCGCGACCGTCGCGGAAGTCGACGCGGCCGTGCAGGCCGCGCACGCCGCGTATGCGACGTGGAAGAACACGCCGATCGCCGCGCGCATGCGCATCATGCTGAAGTTCCAGGATCTGGTGCGCACGAACCAGCAGCGCATCGCGAAGACGCTGACGGCCGAGCAGGGCAAGACGATCCCCGATGCCGAAGGCGACATCTTCCGCGGCCTCGAAGTCGTCGAGCATGCCTGCTCGATCGGTTCGCTGCAGCTCGGCGAATTCGCGGAGAATGTGGCGGGCGGCGTCGATACCTATACGCTGCGCCAGCCGCTCGGCGTGTGCGCGGGCATCACGCCGTTCAACTTCCCCGCGATGATTCCGCTGTGGATGTTCCCGATGGCGATCGTCTGCGGCAACACGTTCGTGCTGAAGCCGTCCGAGCAGGACCCGATGTCGACGATGGAGCTCGTCGAGCTCGCGATCGAGGCTGGCGTACCGAAAGGGGTACTGAACGTCGTGCACGGCGGCAAGGAAGTCGTCGACGCGATCTGCACGCATCCGCTCGTGAAGGCGATCTCGTTCGTCGGCTCGACCACCGTCGGCACGCACGTGTACAACCTCGGCAGCGCGCACGGCAAGCGCGTGCAGTCGATGATGGGCGCGAAGAACCATGCGGTCGTGCTGCCCGATGCGAACCGCGAGCAGACGATCAATGCGCTCGTCGGCGCCGGCTTCGGCGCGGCGGGGCAGCGCTGCATGGCGACGTCGGTCGCGGTGCTGGTTGGCGAAGCGCGCGACTGGCTGCCCGATCTCGTCGCGAAGGCGAAGCTCTTGAAGGTGAATGCGGGCGCGGAAGCCGGCACCGACGTCGGCCCGGTCGTGTCGAAAGCCGCGAAGGCGCGCATCCTGTCGCTGATCGAAGCGGGCGTGAACGAAGGCGCGAAGCTCGAGCTGGACGGTCGTGACGTGAAGGTGGCCGGCTACGAAAGCGGCAACTTCATCGGCCCGACGATCTTCTCGGGCGTAAAGACCGACATGTCGATCTACACGCACGAAATCTTCGGCCCGGTGCTCGTCGTGCTCGAAGCCGACTCGCTCGACGACGCGATCGCGCTCGTCAACGCAAACCCGTTCGGCAACGGCGTGGGCCTGTTCACGCAAAGCGGTGCGGCCGCGCGCAAGTTCCAGAGCGAGATCGACATCGGCCAGGTCGGCATCAACATCCCGATCCCGGTGCCCGTGCCGTTCTTCAGCTTCACCGGCTCGCGCGGCTCGAAGCTCGGCGATCTCGGCCCGTACGGCAAGCAGGTCGTGCAGTTCTACACGCAGACCAAGACGGTCACCGCGCGCTGGTTCGACGACGACACGACGGCCGGCCCGGTGAATACGACGATCCGGCTGCATTGAGCCGTGGAGGACAACATGAAAATCGGATTTATCGGCCTCGGCCACATGGGCGCGCCGATGGCGCTGAACCTGCTGAAAGCCGGCCACGAAGTGCACGCGTTCGACCTGAGCGCCGACGCCTTGCGCGCACTGCAGGATGCCGGCGCACAGGTGGCCGCGTCGCCGCGCGATGCCGCCTCGGGCGCGACGTTCGTCATCACGATGCTGCCGGCCGCGCCGCACGTGCGCTCGGTGCTGTCCGGCGAGAACGGCGTGCTCGCCGGCCTCGGCGCGGGCGCGACCGTGATCGATTCGAGCACGATCGACCCGGCGAGCGCACAGGCGTTCGGCGCGCTCGTGCGCGAGCACGGCGGCGCGTTCGTCGACGCGCCCGTGTCGGGCGGCACCGGCGGCGCGGCGGCCGGCACGCTGACCTTCATGGTCGGCGGCAGCGACGCGGATTTCGAGCGCGTGAAGCCCGTCCTCGCGGGCATGGGCAAGAACATCGTTCACTGCGGTGCGACGGGCATGGGGCAGGTCGCGAAGGTCTGCAACAACCTCGTGCTCGGCATCTCGATGGCGGCGGTGTCGGAGGCGATGTCGCTCGGCGTCGCGCTCGGCATCGACCCGAAGGTGCTGGCCGGCATCGTCAACACGTCGACGGGCCGCTGCTGGAGTTCGGACACCTACAACCCGTATCCGGGCGTGATCGAGACCGCGCCGTCGTCGCGCGGTTACTCGGGCGGCTTCGGCACCGACCTGATGCTGAAGGATCTCGGCCTCGCGAACGACGCCGCGAAGCAGGCGCGCCAGCCCGTCTATCTCGGCGCGCTCGCGCAGCAGCTGTACCAGACGATGAGCAGCCGTGGCGACGGCCAGCTCGATTTCTCGGCGGTGATCCGCCTGTACCAACCGGCCAGCAAGAAGGACGCGTCATGATCGAACTGGACTACGTCGACGACGGCGCGATCGCGTGCGCGACGCTCAAGCGTCCGCCCGCGAACGCCTTTACCGCCGACGGGCTGCGGCAACTGCAGGACACCGTCGCCGAACTGAATGCGAACCCGCGCGTGCGCGCGCTGGTGATCACGGGCGACGGCCCGAAGTTCTTCAGCGCGGGCGCCGACCTCAACACGTTCGCCGACGGCGACCGCGCGGTCGCGCGCGCGATGGCGTCGCGCTTCGGCGCGGCGTTCGAGGCGCTGCACGACGCGCGTGTCGTGACGATCGCGGCGATCAACGGCTACGCGATGGGCGGCGGCCTCGAATGCGCGCTCGCATGCGACCTGCGGATCGCCGAGACCCATGCGCAGATGGCGCTGCCCGAGCCGTCGGTCGGCCTGCTGCCGTGCGGGCTCGGCACGCAGACGCTGCCCTGGCTCGTCGGTGAAGGCTGGGCGAAGAAGATCATCCTGACCGGCGCGCGTGTCGACGCGGCCACCGCGCTGCGCATCGGCCTCGTCGAGGACGTCGTGGAGTCGGGCGCGTCGCGCGATGCGGCGCTGGCGCTGGCGCGCAACGTCGCGCGGCAGAGCCCGCACGCGGTCGCGTACAGCAAGGAGCTGATCGGCCTCGCGCGCCGCGGCGTGCCGCGCGGTGCGGCGCTCGCGGTCGAGCGCGAACGCTTCGTCGACCTGTTCGATACCAGCGATCCGCGCGAAGGCGTGGCCGCGTTCCTCGGCAAGCGCGCGCCGCAGTGGCACACCGACGGGGAGGGGCAACGATGAGCACGCCGGTCACGAATCACGACGCGTTCGCGGAGCATGCCCCCGAGGTGCTGTTCCGCGTGGTGAATCGCGTGGCGCTGATCACGCTGAACCGGCCGGCCGCGCTCAACGCGCTGTCGTACGCGATGATCGGCGAGCTGGCCGCGATGCTCGAACGCTGCCGCCACGACGACCAGATCGTCGCGGTCGTGCTGCGCGGGGCGGGCGAGAAGGGCTTCTGCGCGGGCGGCGACGTGCGCGCGCTATACAGGATGGTCGCGCAGCGCGAAACCTGGCTGCCGTTCTTCGTCGACGAATACCGGCTCGACTACACGATCCATACGTTCCCGAAGCCGGTGGTCGCGCTGATGGACGGCGTGACGATGGGCGGCGGCATGGGCCTGGCGCAGGGCGCCGCGTTGCGCGTCGCGACCGAGCGCAGCAAGGTCGCGATGCCGGAAACGCGCATCGGCCTCGTGCCCGATGTCGGCGCGACGCATTTCCTGTCGCGCATGCCGGCGGAACTCGAGCTGTACGTCGGGCTGACCGGCGCGATGCTGTCCGGTGCCGACGCGCTGACCGCGAAGCTCGCGGATCTGTGCGTGCCGTCCGCGTGGCTCGACACGTTCGAGACGCGCATCGAAAGCGTCAAGTGGGAAGGCGATGCGTTGCCGCTGCTGCGCAAGGTGTTCGAGCCGCCGTGCAACGTCGTGCCGCATGCGGCGCTCGACGGCCAGATGCCGTGGATCGTGCGTCACTTCGACAAGCGCTCGACCGTCGAGCGGATCGTCGCGACGCTGACGCAGGATCTCGCGCGCGAGGAACTGTCGCGCGAGCACCGTCAATGGCTGCAGGCGACGCTCGATGCGCTCACGGGCCATTCGCCGACGATGCTGTACGTGACGCGCGAGGCGCTGCTGCGCGGCCGCCAGATGACGCTGGCCGAATCGTTCCGGATGGAGCTCGGCATCGTCGCGCGCGCGATCGAGGAAGGCGACTTCTGCGAAGGCGTACGCGCGCATCTCGTCGACAAGGATCGCAAGCCGCGCTGGGCGCCGGCGTCGCTCGTCGAGCTGCGCGCCGAACGCGTGCGGCATTTCCTCACGTCGCCGTGGAAGCTGTTCGCGCATCCGCTCGCCGATCTCGGCGTGGCGTGAGCGCGTAGCCGGCGCGCCGTGCGGGCACAGGCTGCCGCGCGGCGCGCGTGTCATTTCACCGCTCGATCATCGGCGGAATCGCCTGCGCGAACGCGTCGATCACGCAGCGCGTCTTGCGCGGCAGGTAGCGCGTCTTCGGCCAGATCGCGTGGATGTCGCCTTCGCAGACGAAGCAGCGGTCGAGCACGACCGTCATCTCGCCGCGCTTCACGTAGTGATCGAGCAGCCAGCTCGGCAGCCAGGCGATCCCGAACCCCGATGCGCCGGCCGCCGCGATCGCCTGCACGTCGTCGAAACTGAGCTGGTGCGGCATGTCGATACGTACCGTCGAGCCGTCCGGCGCGCGCAAGTCCCACGGTTGAACCACGCCCGAGCGTGAATACGCGATCGTCCGGTGATGCTTCAGGTCGTCGAGCGTCTTCGGCATCCCGTGGCGGGCGAGATACGACGGCGCCGCGCCGAGGCTCCCGTATTGCGTGCCGAGCCGCCGCACCGCGAGGCTCGTGCTGTCCGCGAGCGTGCCGATCCGCACCGCGAGGTCGATGCCTTCCTCGACGAGATCGACGAAACGGTCGGTGATCGACACGTCGATCCGCAGATCCGGGTAGGTGCGTGCGAGATCGAGCACGACGGGCGTCACGCAGTGGTGCCCGAACGCGAGCGGCACGCTCAGGCGGAGCTTGCCGCGCGGCTCGTTGCGGCCGCAGTCGAGGTCGGCCTCCGCCGCTTCCAGTTCCGCCAGCGCGCGCACGCAGCGGTCGTAGTACGCCTGGCCGTCGTCGGTCAGGCTCTGGCTGCGCGTCGTGCGCTGCAGCAGCCGCGCACCGAGCCGCTTCTCGAGCCGCGCGACCGCCTTGCCGACGGCCGAACGCGTCATGTCGAGCCGCTCCGCCGCGAGCGCGAAGCTGCCCGATTCCACTACCTGGACGAAGGTCGTCACGCCGTCGAGTCTGTCGGTCATCGGAGGGAGGGGTGATTGAGTCCTGTGATTCCCCAGTCTGGAGAAATGCCTGCGTCAATGGGGATCGGAATTCTCACTATAGTACCGATTCCGGTTCAGCGTGCGTTGCCGGCCGCGCGCGACCCATCCTTCTCATCTGGAGGCGCGCGGCCCGTTGCCGGGCCGCCGCGCAATACGCATGACGCTATCCGACTCCCGCAGGAATGCGGTCGCGCTCGCGGCCGTCTGTCTCACGTCGCTGATGTTCGGCCTCGAAATCTCGAGCGTGCCGGTGATCCTGCCGACGCTCGAACACGTGCTGCATGGCGATTTCAACGGCATGCAGTGGATCATGAACGCGTACACGATCGCGTGTACGACCGTGCTGATGGCGGCCGGCACGCTCGCCGACCGGTTCGGCCGCAAGCGCGTGTACGTGATCGGCACCGTGCTGTTCGGCGCGACGTCGCTGCTGTGCGGGCTCGCGCCGAACGTGCCGGTGCTCGTCGCGGGCCGGCTGCTGCAGGGCGCCAGCGGCGGCGCGATGCTGATCTGCCAGATTGCGGTGCTGTCGCACCAGTTCCGCGAGGGTCGCGAGCGCGGCCGCGCGTTCGGGATCTGGGGGATCGTGTTCGGCATCGGGCTCGGTTTCGGGCCGATCGTCGGCGGCGCGATCGTCGCGCTGGCGAGCTGGCCGTGGGTGTTCCTCGTCCATGCACCGCTCGCGGCCGTCGCGCTCGTGCTGATCGGCGGCGCGGTGCAGGAGTCGCGCGATCCGCACGCGGGCAGCCTCGACGTGGCGGGGATCGTCACGCTGTCGCTCGCGGTGCTCGGCCTGGCCTTCTACATCACCCAAAGCGCGGAACTCGGGCTGACGAGCGCCGCCGGCCTCGGCGTGCTCGGCGCGACCGTGCTGGCGGTGGCCGGCTTCTTCCTCGCGGAACGCGCGAGCGCGCGGCCGATGTTCGACTTCTCGGTGTTCCGGATCCGCGCGTTCACCGGCGCGATCTTCGGCTCGATGGGGATGAACTTCAGCTTCTGGCCGTTCATGATCTACCTGCCGATCTGGTTCCAGGTCGCGCTCGGCTACGACAGCGTGACGGCCGGCCTCGCGTTGCTCGCGTACACGCTGCCGACGCTGGTCGCGCCGCCGTTCGGCGAGCGGCTCGCGCTGCGCTACGGGCCGGGCGTCGTGATCCCGGGCGGCTTGTTCACGATTGCCGCCGGTTTTGCGCTGATGCGGATCGGCAGCGCGGCCGACCACGCGAGCTGGGTGACGATGCTGCCCGGCTGCGTGATCGCCGGCATCGGGCTCGGGCTCACGAACACGCCGGTGACCAACACGACGACGGGCGCGGTGCCGAGCGCGCGGGCCGGGATGGCGTCGGGCATCGACATGAGCGCGCGGATGATCTCGCTCGCACTGAATATCGCGGCCATGGGCTTCGTGCTGGTCGCGGGGATCGTCGCGAGCCTGAAGGGCGGTGTCGCGGGCACGATCGGCGACGGGGCGCTGCGCCGGCTCGCGCAGGAGATTGCTTCCGGGCGAACCGACGGGCTGCACGCGATCGCACCGGCGCTCGCGCAGGCCGACCCGACCGGCGCGGTGTTGCATGCGGCGCTCGTGCACGGGTTCGGCTGGGTGATGGTGTACGGCGCGGCCGGCGTGGCCATGCTCGCGACGGCGAGTGCGGTGGCGTTCGCGCCGGCGCGGCGCGGGGCGGCCGTGTGCGAATGACGCCGCGCATGGCCGGCGGGGCGGGGGCGACCGGCCCGGTGCGCGGGCCGGTCAGGACATCCCGCCGCCGAGCGCGCGGTACAGCGTCATCTGGTTGTTGAGCCGGTCCAGCCGCGTCTGTTCGTCGGCGCTTTGCGCATCGCGCAGCCGCTGCTGCTGGTCGAGCCACGGTTGCACGGCGGTCGCGCCGGCCGCGAATTGCGCGGCGGCAAGCCGCTCGGCGCGCTGCGCCTGCGCCAGCGACAGCGCGCGCTGTTCGGCCTCGCGTTCGAGCTGGACGCGCGCCGACAGCGCGTTCTCGACTTCCGCGAGTGCCGTGTAGAGCTTCTGCCGGAACCCGACGACGGCCTCCTCGTACTGCGTCTTCGACACCTTGATCTGCAGCTGCATCGTGTTCCACTGGATGAACGGCAGGGCCAGGCCGAGCCCGAGCGTGCCGACCGGATTCGCGAGCACGCGCTCGAGGCTCGTGCTCGACGTGCCGGCCGCGCCGGTCAGCGTGAAGGTCGGGTAGAAGCTGGTACGTGTCGCGTCGACCTGCGCGAGCGATTCGCGCAGCCTGAATTCCGCCGCGCGCAAGTCGGGGCGCCGGCCGAGCAGGCTGGCCGGCAGGCCGGCCGCCACTTCCGGCGGCGGCGCGTCCGGCAGCGCCGGCGGTTCGGCCGCACGTTGCTGCGGTGGCCGGTCGAACAGGATCGCGAGGGCGTGACGGTTCTCGGTACGCTGCTGGATCAGGCGTGTCTGCGCGGCGCGTTGCGTGGCGAGGCTTTGTTCGGCCTGCGCAAGGTCGAGCCCCGACACGGCGCCGGCCGTGTGCCGTGACCGGACGACCGCGAGCGTGCGGACCGCATACGCGATGTTCGCGTCGCCGAGCGCGATCTGCCGGTTCAGAAAGCCGATCCGCCAGTACAGCGACGCGGTCGTGCCGATCAGCGACAGCCGCGCGGCTTCGAGATCGGCGGCCGTCGCGTCGGCTTCCCAGCGCGCGGCGTCGCGCAGCGCGGCCAGCCGGCCCCACAGGTCGATTTCATAGCTGAGCGAAGCGTTCGCGTTGCTCGACCGGCGCATCTGGTGCGTATCGAGCGTGCGCGACACGGCGCCGCTCGCGCCGAGCGTCACGTTGGGCGTCAGGTTCGTATTCGTGAGCCCGGCCTGCAGTTGCGCGCGGTACACGCGGATCGCCGCGATCGCGAGGTCGTTGTTGGCGCGGAGCGCGTCGTCGATCAGCGCGTCGAGTTGCGGATCGCCGAAGCTGCGCCACCAGTCGCGCGTCGTGGCCGGTGCGTCGGCGGAAACCGGCGCCGACCAGTTCGCGGGCATCGCGACGGCGGGCAGCGGATCATGGCGCGCGCCCGCGCAGCCGGCGAGCAGCGCGGCCGCGCATGCGAATGCGCCGAGGCGCTGAAGCGGTGAGGAATGCGTCATGGCGGGCCTTGCGTCAGTCGCGCGCGAGCGCATCGATCGGATCGAGCCGCGATGCGTTGCGCGCGGGCATGAAGCCGAATATCACACCGGTGAGCGTCGAGCAGACGAACGCGGTCACGATTGCGCCGGCCGAGAACACCATCTTCCACTGCGCGACGAACATCGAGAACAGCGCGCCGAGCCCGAACGACAGCGCGATGCCGATCGTGCCGCCGAGCAGGCAGACCAGCACGGCCTCGACGAGAAACTGCTGCAGGATGTCGGACTGGCGCGCGCCGACCGCCATCCGGATGCCGATTTCGCGCGTGCGCTCGGTCACCGACACCAGCATGATGTTCATCACGCCGATTCCGCCGACGACGAGCGAGATCACGGCGATCAGCGACAGCAGCAGCGTCAGCGACTGGCCGGTCTTCTCGACGGTCTTCACGACGCTGTCCATGTTGTACGTGAAGAAGTCCTTGCGGCCGTGGCGCTGCTTCATCAGCGTTTCGAGGCTCTTTTCGGCGGCGGCGCTCGGCTGCCCGTCGCGCACGCGCACGGTGATGCTGTCGAGATAACGCTGCCCGAAGAGACGCCCGCTCGCGGTCGTGTACGGCACCCACACGTTCAGGCTCTTCATGCTGCCGAACGCGCTTTTCTTGTCCGCCGTCACGCCGATCACGACGCACGGCACGTTGTCGACCAGGATCACTTCGCCGATCGGGTTGCGCGTCGCGCCGAACAGCTTGCGGCGCGTGTTCTGGTCGATCACGGCCACCTGCACCTGGCGGCGCACCGCGTCCTCGTCGAATGCGACACCGAGCGCGAAGCGCATCCCGCGCGCCTGGAAGAAGCGGTCGCCGACGCCGCTCACGAGCGCGTTCACGTCGACATTGCGGTAGCGCAGCAGCAGCGTGCGCGACGTTTCGGGCGTCGCGCTGTCGACGTACGGCTGCTCGGCGAGCGCGGCGACATCGGCGGGCACGAGCGTCTGGATCGCATCGGCGCGGCTGTCGCCCCAGTCGGTGCCCGGGTAGATGTTGATCGTGTTCGTGCCGATGCTGCCGATCTCGTCGAGCATGTAGCGCTTCGCGCCTTCGCCGATCGCGACGATCGACACGACCGACGTGATGCCGATGATGATGCCGAGCATCGTCAGCAGCGTGCGCAGCCGGTGCGACACGAGTGCGATCCACGCCATCCGGCAGGCCTCGGCGAAGCGCCCGGAGCCGGCCGCGAAGCGGCGCGCGCGGGGGGCGGCATCGGCCTGCGGATCGGGGGCGACTGCCGCGGGCGGCGACGGCATGTCGCGACGATCGCGGGCGGATGGTGTGCCGGTGGCCGCTTCGCTCGCTTCCGCCGCATCCGCGCCCGCGGCTGCTTCCGCGAGGGCTTCCGCATGGTGGCGGTTCGGCCGGTCGGCGACGATCGCGCCGTCGCTGATCTCGATGATGCGCCGCGCATGGCGCGCGACGGCCTTGTCGTGCGTGACGATGACGATCGTATGGCCGAGCGCGTTCAGCTCGTGCAGGATGCGGATCACGTCCTGGCCGCTTTTCGTGTCGAGCGCGCCGGTCGGTTCGTCGGCGAGGATCACCTGGCCGCCGTTCATCAGCGCGCGCGCGATGCTCACGCGCTGCTGCTGGCCGCCGGACAGTTGCCCGGGGCGATGGTGCGCGCGATCCGCGAGCCCGAGGCGCGCGAGCAGCTCGCGTGCGCGCGCGTGCCGCTCCGCGCGCGGCGTGCCGGCATAGATCGCGGGCATTTCGAGGTTCGCGGCGGCATCGACGTGCGGCAGCAGGTGATAGCGCTGGAACACGAAGCCGAAGTGCTCGCGGCGCAGTTGGGCGAGCTCGTCGCTGTCGAGCATGTGCGTGTCGCGACCGCCGACCGTGTAGGTGCCTTCGCTCGGGTGGTCGAGGCAGCCGAGGATGTTCATCAGCGTCGACTTCCCGGAGCCCGACGCGCCGACGATCGCGACGATCTCGCCCGCGTGGATCGACAGGTTGACGTTGTTCAGCACGACGACGTCCTTGTCGCCGGCCGGAAAGCGTCGTGTGACGGCGGAGAGTTTCAGCAGGGGCTGGCTCATCGTCACACCACGTCCGCCAGCGGCGCGTGGTCGTCTGCGGACGCCTCGCCGATCACGACGCGTTCGCCGTCCTTCAGGCCGGCCAGCACTTCGACGCGCACGTTGTTGTTGATGCCGATGCGGACGTTGCGCGTTTCCGTGCTGCCGTCGGCGCGCAGCACGCGCACCGCGTAGGTGCCGTCCTTGCGCTTCTCGCCGAGCGCGGCGGCCGGAATGCTGAGCGCGTTGCGCGCGTTGCCGAGCACGATGTTGACCTGCGCGGTCATCGAGATGCGCAGCCGGTGCTCGGGATTCGGCACCTCGAACAACGCGTTGTAGAACACTGCCGAATTCGGTTTCGCGCCGCCGCCCGCGCCGCCGCCGAGTGCGCTTTGCGTCTCGGCGTAGTTCTGCGGCGCCGGCTCGATCGCGCGCAGCTTGCCGTAGTGGCGCCTGTCCGGTTCGCCCAGGATCGTGAAATACGCGGTCTGGCCGGCGTTCACGCGGATCACGTCGGCTTCCGACACCTGCGCCTTCACGGTCATCGTGTCGAGATCCGCGAGCTTCAGGATCACCGGCGCCTGCTGTTGCGCGATCACCGTCTGGCCTTCCTGCGTGACGATCGCGACGACCTGGCCGTCGATTGGCGCGACGATGCGCGTGTAGCCGAGGTTGGCCTGCGCGGTCTCGATCTGGATGCGGGCCGAGCGGATCTGCGCGGCGAGCGACGCGAGCGTCGCGCGCTGTACGTCGAGCGTCGCGCGCGCGGCTTCGAACGACTCGCGCGACGTCGCGTCGTCGGGCAGCATGGCCTGCTGGCGCCGGAACGCGAGTTCCGCCTGCGTGAGTTGCGCGGCGGTCGATTGCTGCTGCGCGCGCAGGCTTTCTTCGCTGGCGCGTGCCTGCCGCAGCGCGTTTTCCGAGAGCACGGGGTCGATCTCGGCGAGCCACTGGCCCTTCGTGACTTTGTCGCCGAGCTTGACCTTCAGCGACTTCAACTGCCCCGAGACTTGTGCGCCGACGTCGACCTGCCTGAATGCCTGCAGCGCACCGGTGGCCAGCACCGCGTTTTCGAGGTCGCCGCGCGAGACGGGCGCGGACAGGTATTGCGGATGCTTGTCGGGTGCGCACGCCTTCAGCGTGACACCGGTGGCGATCGCGACGATGGCAACGGTGGCCAGCACGATGCGCCGGCGGCGATGGGTCTTCTGAGTCATGAGCGTGCGGCGAGGATGAAGCGGTGCCGGCGTTGCGTGCGGCCGGTCGGGACGATCCGGCCGGCGTCGCCTGGCGGGCGGGTTGCCCGCGGGCTTTCGCGTACACCTCGCGCGGCCGTGGCGGGTCGAATCAGCCGCTCATGGTAAGCGAGGAATTCACGACAAATCGTGTGGAAATTGTGCTGAATTGTACGGACGCCGTGCAGGAACGGAGGCCGGGCGGCGACATTGTTGCAATCTGTCAGCGCGGCGGGCGAAAGCTCGTGCGCGTGTTGCGGCGTGCGTTATCGCCGTGCGGCGACGAGGGCCATCATCGGCCGGTCGCGTTCCTCGTCGAGCGCGGGCAGGGCATCGACCTGTTCCTGCGTCGGCCCCCATTCGTCCAGGTGCGTGAGCGTGAAGCCGCTGCCTATCAGCAGGTTCACGAGCGTGCCGAGCGTGCGGTGCTGCTTGACGACGCCCGGCGCGAGCCAGTCGGTCACGCGTTCGCCTTCGCGCTGATAGCCGTCGAGCGGCCACGAGCGGTTGCCCTGCGCGTCGACGACGAAACCGGGCCGGCGCGGCGCCGTATAGACCGGATGCTCGATCGAGAACACGAGCCGCCCGCCCGGCACGAGCGCGCGATGGAGCGTGCGGAACAAGGTATCGAGGTCTGCGATGTAATGGAACGCGAGCGCGCTGTACGCGAGATCGAACGCGGCATCCGGCAGCGCGAGCGTTTCGAGGTCGGCGCGACGGTACGTGATTGCCGGATGCGCGGCGTTCGATGCCGCACGTTCGAGCATGCGCTCGGACACGTCGATGCCGAGTACGCTTGCCGCGCCCTGGCCGGCGGCCCAGCGGCTGAACCAGCCGTAGCCGCAGCCGAGGTCGAGCACGCGGCGACCGTGCAGGTCGGGCAGCAGCGCGCGCAGCGCGGGCCATTCGGGGGCACCGTCGAGTCCGTGGATCGAGCGGTTCAGGCGGCTGTAGCCTTCGAAGAAGGCCGGGTCGTCGTAGATGTTCTGCGTCATGCGTAGGGCCTCGTGCGGGCAGGGTGCGCGGTGCCGCGCGCCCGGTTCCGCGAGCTTACTCGTGCTGCCCACCCGCGTCGATCCGGCGTTGCGTGTCGGCGTCGACGATGTCGCGGATCGCGCTGAACAGCGGTGCGGCGTCGGTATAGCGGCGGCCGTAGCCGAGATTGAACGCGTAGTCGAAATCGGGCGGGTTGCTGCCCTGGGTGTGCTGCAGGATCGTCTCCAGCTTGTCGAACGCTTTCGCCGCGCGCGCTTCCGGCGACGCGGCCGCTTCGTATTCATCCCACAGTGCGACGATTTCGTCGCGCCGTGCCGGATCGAGCGGCGCGGTCAGCGTCAGCAGGTCGTCGCGTTCGTGCGCGCTCTTGTCGGGGTGCGCGGCCTGCTCGATCGCGGGGATGTCGCCGTGCAGCGCCTCACCGAGATCGTGGACGACACACAGCTTCAGCAGCTTCAGCGTGTCGATGCCGGGCAGCGCATCGGCGAATACGAGCGCCATCAGGCACAGCCGCCAGCTATGCTCGGCGGTGCTTTCCGCGCGCCCGGCCGACGTGTGGCCGCTGCGCAGCACATCCTTCAGGCGTTCGGCTTCGCGCAGGAACGCGAGCCGCGCGTGGATCGTATCGGGGTTCATGGTCGGTGTCCGTGCGATGAGCCGTCAAGCGTAAGGCGGCCACGCACGGTTCGTCCACGCATGAAATATGCGCGGGGTCGTATTACAGCGTTTCCACGAGCCGCGCGGCCGCCCCGTCCGACAACGTCATCCGTGTCCACCGGCACAGGCTGCCGCGGATCGGCACGACGCGCGACGCATTCGCGCCGGTATCGAATTCGACGCTCGGCGGCCCCGCGCGATCATGCCAGCCGAGCGTATCGAGCGCGGCTTCCATGCGGACGATTTCCGGCGTCGCATAGCGCCACAGCGACGTGCCGAGCAGCATCGACAGCGGTTGCGAGAATTCGGCTGCACGCGCGGGCGAACAGGCAAGTAGCCGGTGCGTGAGGTCGCACACGAGATGCATGCGGCCCGCGCTGCCCGCGACGAGCCGCGCAAGCGCGTGATCGCCCGCGGAATCGAGGCGCGCGGCGAGCAGCCGTTCGGCCGCCGCGCGTTCGCCGGGCGACATCTGTTGCAGGCCGGCTTCCCAGCGCGAGATCGTCGATTGCGCCACGCCGAACAGCTCCGCCGCGTGGCTCTGCTTCACGCGGTGCAGCGCTCGCCAGCGCTTGAGTTGCGGGCCGAGTGGTGGTGCGTGTAGCGGTGAGGCAGACATGGCGGTACTCCGTTCGGTATGTGCGTCGCGTTGCGGCTGCGATGGATGGAATCGTCATTCCCGTGGTGCCTGAAGCACGACGAGTTCGACCGGCACCAGCGTTGCGCCGCCAACGACGAGATCGCCATCGGCAGTGGCCGTGATCGGCGTGGGTTGCATCGTGAGATTCAGGCCCGCCAGTGCCGTTGTCACATGCCGGGCAGGGATCGTGTACGGCCGGTCGAGCAACTGGGCGGCGACCTTCGGCGGTATGTCGAAACCCTGGGTGGAATAACGCATTCCGGCGATATTGCCTTCGAGCGCGAAACCGTCCCGCACGGCGACGTACCCGTGCGCGACCGCTGCCAGCCGATCGATTGTCGAAGCGCCATCCGGCAGCACGACACGGTAATGGCCTTTGACATGGCCGCCGATCGCCTGGAATCCGGTGAACGACCAACGCAGCGATGTCCGGTAGCGGGACGACAAGGCCGACCGCAGCGTGTCCGGCAGATCGAGGACGAAGTGCACGGGGCGGCCCAGCACGACCAGCTTCGTATGGTCTGCGGTGGTCATGAAGCCCGATACCGCTTCGTCGTACGGCTCGTCCCGCACCAGCCCCGACTTGAACAGCTGATCTTCGGATGGCGGCCGCTCGGCTTGCGTCTGCGGCTTGTGACAGCCCGGCAGCGCGACGCAGCCCGCGGCGAATGCGGCGGCGAGCCACCGTCGGCGTGCGATCGATATGGTCATTGTCTTGTCCCGTCTTGCGCGGTTCGGCATTTTGACGCCCTCGGAAGCCGGATTCTGGCTTATCCGCCGCGCGTTGTCGAACGGGAAATCTGCCTGGGCAGCGCTCGCAATCCGGCCCTGTCCAGCGGCATGCTGCGCTCTCCAGACCCGCCGCCAACGTTTTCGTCGCGCTTTCAACCGCCTCCGCCATATCTTATTATTCGGCCAGTGCGGAGGCGTACCGGCCGTCAACGGTCATGTCGAGGCATGACGCGCCGGCACGAATGACCGCTTTTCGGCCTGTGCGTCGCTCGATGCGCGGTCGAAACGACAGGACCCGCGTGGCCAGCGTGTGTCCCAAAAAAATCACGAGAGGGCGCGATGGTACGACTGGTCTTACTGCTGTTGGGCATCGAATACTTGCGCACCCGCTGGCGCGGGCTGACCGCACTCGGCTGGGTGTGGGTTGTCGCGGGTGTCGTGATCTTCGTCGACGCGCTCGACGGCGCGCTGCATTTTCCGATCCAGATCTTCGCGTGGCTGTTCCTGATCGAGGGGCTCGCGACGCTCGCGGTGGCCGGCAGCGGCGTCGGCGGGCAGCGCGTCCTGCGCTACGTGAAGGGGATCGCGGTCGTGGTGGCCGCCGGGCTCGTGTTCGCGGGGCATCACCACGGCCATTTCCTGCTGTCGATGATCTTCGGCACGCTGTTCCTCGTCGACGGGCTGCTGCAGTGCACCGCCGCGTGGATGGTGCGCTATCGCCGCTGGAACGTCGCCTTCGCGTGGGGCGTCGTCGAGATCCTGCTGGCGATCTTCTTCTACCAGCCGTACCCGACCCACTATGTGGGCACCGTGCCGTACTGCCTCGGCCTGCTGCTGATATTCGGCGGGATGCACATGCTGAGCCTCGCCGCACGCGTGCGGCGACTGACGCGCAATCCGGCGTTCGCGACCTCGCCGGCGCCGGCACTCGCGCCGGACCTCGACGATGCGCGCGACCTGCCGCATTTCGCCCAATCCGAATGGGACGGCCCGCCGGCCGACGGCGAGCATGCGCTCACCGTGCACGTGTGGACGCCGACCGGTACGTCGAAAGCCGAAGCGCAACGCTACCCCGTGATCGACCGCTATATCGCGGCGGTGGACGTCAACGGCGTGATCTCGACCGGGCACGCGGCGCTGGAATCGCCGGAGGGCATCTATATCAGCCTGTATCCGGGCGTCGAAATCGATCGTTCTCCGGATGAATTCACGCGCATCCTGCGTGCAACCCGCGAAAACGACGTGCCGGGCCTGTTCCAGCCCGACTACGCGACCGAGTCGAAGGCATGGTGCCCGTCGACCGTGCGCGTGCGGATCCGCAACTACGATCCGGCGAAGCTGGACGCGTTCTGGTCGTCGTACCGGCAGAACGTGACGTACAACCTCACGCACCGCAACTGCTCGAGCACCGTGTCGAACGCACTCGAAGCCGCGCTCGACGGCGCGGTGTGGCGGCTGAAGGGCGCGCGCGCCGGATGGGGCGCGTTCGTGCGGTTGCTGCTCACGCCCGAGCTGTGGGTTGCCGCGCAGATCCGCAAGCGCGCGGTGACGATGGCATGGACGCCCGGGCTCACGCTCGACTATGCGCGCGCGCTCAGCATGCTTGCCGACCCGCGGCCGTTCGCGTGGTGGAAGGTCGCGCGCTCGGCCGTGAAGGCGATCATGGCTTCGCGCCGCACGTGGCGCGAGCAGGACAATGCGGCGCTGTCGCCGGGCGGATCGGAGGCCGCGTCGTTGAAGTGACCGCGTGCCGCCGGACGAGGGCCCGGCGTCGCTGAGGCCGCCACCGCACGGCCCGGCGATGTTGCCCGCCACAAGAACCCACAGATACGAACAACAATGAACAAGACGAGCGCATTCCGCATCCTGATTCCCGCCGCGCTGGCGCTGACGAGCGCCGGCTTCGCGCAGGCGAGCGTGAACGAAGTGCCACGCATGAGCGACGACGTGTACCGCACCTCGGTGTCGTTCTGCTCGAACGTCGCGGCCGCGGAGAAGATCGTGTGCCAGGGCGACATGATCGCCGCGGGCAGCCGGATCGTCGCGGCGATCGGCGGCCTGCCGCCGGCATCCGCCGCGTCGATCGACGAAGGCGCGCGCAACAAGCTGCCGGCGGCGGAGCGCAAGGGGCTCGCGCCTGTCGAGCCGCGCGCGATCGACAAGGACGACGACGTCGCCGGTCTCGCCGGCATGGTGCGCCTGTGCGACGTGTACGAATCCGAACCGGCATCGCGTGCGCGGCATCATGCGGCGTTGAAGCAGCAGGCGCCGGATGCGGCACCGCGCGTCGAGGCGTTGCTGGCCGATGCGTCGACGGCGGCGCGCCAGCGCGTCAGCATCGGCGTGTGGCAGATCCTCGCGCTCGAAGGCCCCGAAGCGTCCGCCCGCGCGTGCACACAGCTCGGCACCGGGTCGTGAGTGCCTGTTCGCCACCGATGTTTGTCGCGTGGCCATCGACGTGCGGGCGTCGATCGTGCCGTGTCCGGCGTGCCGTGACGGTCAGCCGCTCGCGATCGTGGCCGGCCTGACCCGTATCGGCTTGCCGAGCGTCCGCGCGACCGGAGAAGCCCGCACCGCGTCGCGCACGAGTGTCTGCTGCGCGTGCGACAGCGGCGCAGCGAAGCGCAGTGCGATGTCGAAGCCCGTTTCATGGTCGAGGCGATCGACGGTGACGTCCGCCGTGCATGCGGGCAGCGTCACGCCCGCGCGTCGTGCGGCCAGGTCGATCGACATGCAGACGCAGGCCGCGAGCGCGCTTTCGAGCAGTTCGTGCGGCCGCATGCCGGCGTCGCCGCCCTGGCCGTCCTTGTGCGTGTCCGAGCGCACGACGCTGCGCCCGTTGCCGATCTCGACGCAATGTGGCTTGCCGAGCCGTGTCGCGGTCACCATGGCGATGCTCCGTTGCAGGATGAGGGTGGCGACACGGTACGCCGGCGTCGCTTGCGGCGGAAGGCAACCGCTGGTACCGGTACCGGTTGTAACCGGCTCGGCGGCGACCCGCGCATTCTTTCGTCCACCTTCACATTCGTGCCATGTTGCGACGGCGACAATCGCGGTCGGACATTCGACAACCGTGCGGCGCATCCCGCGACCGCATGCCTTTTCCGAGGAAACACGCCATGCTCAAGACGCTCGCCCGCGCCGCTGCCGCACTCGCCGTTGCTTCCGTGTCGCTGCACGCCGCCGCGCAGACCAGCTACGACTACCTGTTGCTCGCCGCATCGTGGGAGCCCGGCTTCTGCGCGTCGCACGACACGCCGGAATGCACGAACCTCGCCGGCTCGTATGCGGCGACGAGCCTGTCGCTGCATGGCCTGTGGCCGAACCGCTATGACGGCAACCAGCCGTTCTACTGCGGCGTGCCGCAGAACGACATCGACCTCGACAACGCGCACCAGTGGTGCAGCATGGACGCCTACCCGATCAGCAGCGCGACCCGCAACACGCTGTCGACCTACATGCCGGGCGTCGCGTCGTGCCTCGACAAGCACGAATGGTTCAAGCACGGCACCTGCTCGAACTCGGCGACGCCCGATGCCTACTGGAATCAGGCGTCCGGCATGATCAGCCGGCTCGGCAATACGTCGTTCAACGCGTTCCTGCAGGCGAACGCGGGCAAGACGGTCACGCGCAACCAGTTGCTGTCCGCATTCGAAGGCGCGTTCGGCAGCAACACGCGCAGCGCGGTGTCGCTGAAGTGCACGAAGACGAATGGCGTCAGCTATTTCACTGAAGCGTGGATCGCGGTGAAGACCAATGCGACCGCGCAGTTCCCGAGCGCCGCGTCGCTCGTAACCGACGGCAATACGCAGGGCACGTGCCCGACGTCGGGTGTGTATATCGCGAAGTAACGACGAAGGGGGCGGCGCGCGCGGCATCGCGCACGCCGTCGCCCGTTACGGGTTCGGCGGGACGCTCGACCACGGCAGCCGGGCCTGGTAGCCGTCACCCTGCAGGTCGACTCGGGTGATGACGTTGGCCCGTCACGCTCGCGCGTGTGCGTGCGCTTATGCGAGCAGCCGCAACGCGTCCTCGAGCGACAGCACCGTCGTGCGCGATTCGAAGGCGGTGGCGAACAGGTGCTCGTGAACCACCGGGTCCGGGTCGTAGCAGCAATCCTTGACCGTGTAGAGGCGGAAGTCCGCGTCGCTCGCGTGGGCGATCGACGACAGCATCACGCCCGTCGACGCGATGCCGACCATGATCAGCGAATCGACGCCTTGCTCGACCAGGCGCGCTTGCAGATCGGTACCGAAGAACACGCTGGCACGGTGCGCGACGATCAGCGGCTCGTCGGCCTGCCGACCCAACTCCGGGCATGGGCCGTCGTCGATGAAGCGGCCGAGCTGCTTGATGCCCTGGCCGTTCTTGTTGCGCGGGCTGACTTCCGGATAGCCGGGGCTGAACCGGATGTTCGCGAACCAGACGCCGATGCCGCTTGCCCGCGCCGCGTCGCAGAGTCGGCGCGTATTGGCGAGCAAACCGGGCGCGACCGACGGGAAGAGGCCGAGGATGTCGGTCTGGTAATGCATGACGAGCAGCGCGGTGCTTGACGGCACGATGGCGGGAATCGGGGCGGCCGGGGTGACGCCGGGGTTCGTGCGGGTTGCCGTTGTGGCGATTTCCGGTGCGTTTTGCCGAGTCATGAACGAGGGTCTCCGATAGCTCGCGGGGAATTTCAGCGTCCCCGATTTGTACCGGAAAATCGGGGTGGTTGCCGATGCGATTTTCGTAGGGGCATTTCAGCGCCAGTACCATTCCATGTTGTTACGGGCGGCTACGGTGCATATAGTTGCCTATCGGCAAACAACCAAGGGAACGGGTACTGATGAGCATTCGAGGGAAAGACCGCCAGATGAGCCTATCCGAAACTTTGTGTGCGAGGCATAAACTGGCGACCAAGGAGCCACTTTTATGCCACGCAAACGCAAGGAAGAAGTGACGATCGAACCGGGCAAGGGCTTGAACCTGGACCCGGAACTGATCAAGCAACTGGTGCCCGGAACGCTGGACCGGGCGACGATCAACGAGCAGCTTGCCGCACTCAAGAAGGCGATCTTCGAGCGGGCGCTGGGCGGCGAACTGACCCACCATCTCGGCTACGAGAAGGGCGAGGCCAAGCCGTCGGACAGCACGAACCACCGCAACGGCACCAGTCGCAAGCGCATCACGACCGACGACGACCTGCTCGACGTCGAGATTCCGCGTGACCGCGAAGGGACGTTCGATCCGGTGCTCATTGCCAAGGGCGAGCGACGTTTTACCGGCTTCGACGACAAGATCATCGCGATGTACGCGCGCGGCATGAGCGTGCGGGAGATTCAGGGGTTCCTGCTGGAGATGTACGGCATCGAGGTATCGCCGGACTTCATCAGTACAGTGACCGATGCGGTGATCGACGAAGTGCGTGAATGGCAGCAGCGGCCGCTCGAGCCGATGTATCCGGTCGTGTTCTTTGACGCCTTGCGCGTCAAGATTCGCGACGAAGGCGTGGTCCGCAACAAGGCGATCTACTTGGCGCTCGGCGTGCGCCGCGACGGCACACGTGACGTGCTCGGCCTCTGGATCGAGCAGACCGAGGGCGCTAAGTTCTGGCTGCGGGTCGTCAACGACCTGAAACTGCGTGGCGTGCAGGACATCCTGATCGCCGTGGTTGACGGCCTGAAGGGCTTCCCGGAAGCGATCAACACCGTGTTCCCGGAAACGACGGTTCAGACATGCATCGTGCATCTGATCCGTAACTCGCTGGACTTTGCGAGCTGGAAAGATCGCAAGTCGGCTGCCGCCGCGCTCAAGGAGATCTACCGAGCACCGACGGCCGAGGCGGCCGCCGTGGCGCTGGACGCGTTCGACGCTGGACCGTGGGGCACGAAATACCCGCCAATTGCCGCACTCTGGCGGCGAGCCTGGGAGCAGGTGATTCCCTTCTACGCGTTCGCGCCGGACATACGGAAGATCATTTACACCACGAACGCCATTGAGTCGCTGCACATGCAGCTTCGCAAGATCATCAAGGCACGCGGCCACTTCCCGTCGGACGAGGCCGCGCTGAAGCTGATCTGGCTGGCACTGCGCAACGTCGTTGCCAAGTGGACCGGCTCCCGGCACGATTGGAAGAGCGCGATGACCCAGTTCGCGCTGCTTTACCCAGAGCGCTTTAGTATCGGAATCTGAGTTTTAACCTGCCTCACACACGAAATTCCGGATACCTCCGAGCCTGTCCGGCCAGGCGGCCCGCTAGTCATCCTCTACGCTGATGATCTGGCTGAAATTCAGCGAAGGATCGAGGCGACGGGCGCCACCATCAACCGTCAGGCTTTCTCGTTCCCTGGCGGCCGGCGCTTCCACTTTATTGACCCCGATGGTTATGAACTGGCCGTATGGTCAGCGGACGAATCGTGCCAGTAACCAAAACGAGAATCACCAAACGATGAGATCCGCCGCCTCAAAGACACCCCAGACCGGGGGCTTTGAGGCGTCAGCAATCGACCAGTTGCGGACCTTTGATGTCTCGTCCAAGATTGTGGGCAATCCAGTCATGACTTCGACCTCACCGCTGATGCATTGCCCCTATTGCGCTGCCGAACTCGTCATAGCTGCGGGAGGAGAGCTTCAATGTGCATCGACGGGCGCACTTTTTAGCCGCTCCGTTCGAACGCAGCTCGAAGCACTCAGGACTGGCGGAACGTCCGGTCAACCATCCTGGTCCTATGTGGGGCGATGGTTTTGTCCATGTTGCGGTGAACAGACCGACGATAGCGTTTGTCCGGGCTGCGGCGTTGTGATTACTGCCAGGTTAGCCCGTGAGCTCATAGAGCTCAATCCACACGTTTCTCCGCAAATGCCGGCGTGACTGTCCGCAACCGAGAATGGGGCGGGCCGCTCCGGGTCGATCGCTGCCGAACGACGAATTCGCCATTGAGTGTGCCGGAACTCACCAGCCGCCGTCGCGCCACATGAGGCACGCTTGACTTCGACACCTCAAAAAATCGACCGCCCCGAATAGGTCGTCAACCACTCCAAAGCTAAAGTCCCCGCCAACGAGTTCCCATTAGCATCGAGCCCCGGCGCCCACACACAAACCGCCATCTCCCCAGGCAGCACCGCAACGATCCCGCCACCGACACCACTCTTCGCCGGCAACCCGACGCGATACACAAAATCCCCCGCCGCATCGTAAGTGCCACAGGTCAGCATCAACGCCGACAGCCGCTTGGCGGAACTCGAATCCACGATCCGCTCGCCGGTCACCGGCGCGACCCCACCATTCGCGAGAAACAGCGCGGCGCTTGCCAGCTCGACACAGTTCATCGTGATCGCGCACTGTCGGCAATACGCATCGATCACCGTGTCGGGCGGCATCTGCATGTTGCCGAAGCTCGCCATGAAGTGCGCCATCGCGCGGTTGCGCTCCGCGTGCTGCAGTTCCGACTGCGCGACGCGCGAATCGTAGTCGATGTCGTTCGCGCCGATCAACCGCCGCACGAATTCGACGAGCGCCGTCTCGGCCTTCACGAAGCGGCGGCACAGCACGTCGGTGACGACCAGCGCCCCCGCATTGATGAACGGGTTGCGCGGCTTGCCGCGCTCGCTCTCGAGCTGGACCAGCGAGTTGAACGCGTTGCCGGACGGCTCGCGGCCGACCCGTTCCCACAGGTCGTCGCCCAGCAGCTGGAACGCGAGCGTGCACGCAAACAGCTTCGAGATGCTCTGGATCGAGAAGCGCTCGTGCGCGTCGCCGACCGTGCAAACGTTTCCGTCGAGTGTGACGACGGCCATCCCGAACTTGTCGGCGGGCACTTTCGCGAGCTCGGGAATGTAATCGGCGACCCGTCCCTGGCCAATCCAGGGGGCGAGTTCGGTGTGGATGCGTTCGAGGATCGTTTGGTAATTCATCAAGTCAGGCGGGCAGGGCATGGCCCGGATTCAGGCGAGCCCGTATGGAACCGTCCCGGCGCCGATTCGTCAAGCTCGGCCGATATCGCTCCCTTATTTTCAAGACCTCTAAACAGGCAATCGGCTGGCGCAGTATCATGCGGTACGTTTCGGCCAATGGCCGGCGTCCGGCACCGGCCGGCGCCGCCGCGGCTTTCCCGATGAACCGACCGCTGCCCATGTCTTTTCGCATCCTGCTCGTCGAAGACGACACCCGCCTGTCCACGCTGATCGCCGGCTACCTGCGCAAGAACGACTATGAAGTCGATACTGTGCTGCATGGTGACGCCGCGGTGCCGGCGATCCTGTCCATTCGTCCCGATCTCGTCATTCTCGACGTGAACCTGCCGGGCAAGGACGGCTTCGAAATCTGCCGGGAGGCGCGCAAGCAGTACGACGGCGTGATCATCATGGTGACGGCCCGCGACGAGCCGTTCGACGAGCTGCTCGGCCTGGAATTCGGCGCGGACGACTACGTGCACAAGCCGGTCGAGCCGCGCATCCTGCTCGCGCGGATCAAGGCCCAGCTGCGCCGTGCGCCCGCGCGCGCGCCCGAGAGCAGCGCGCCGCAGCCCGAACGCTACGCGTTCGGCAAGTTCTCGATCGACCGCACCGACCGCTCCGTCGTGCTGCCCGACGGCAGCACGCCCGACCTGACGTCGGCCGAATTCGACCTGCTGTGGGCGCTCGTGTGCCATGCGGGCGAAGTCGTCAGCCGCGACGACCTGATGCTGCAGTTGCGCGGCGTCGAGTTCGACGGCCTCGACCGCACGATCGACGGGCGCATCTCGAAGCTGCGCCGCAAGCTGCGCGACGACGCGAGCAACCCGCAGCGGATCAAGACGATCCGCAGCAAGGGTTATCAATTCAGCAAGCACGCGTGGGAATGACGCGGCCTTCGGGCGACGCCGTCACGTTCCGCGCGGGCATTCCCCCTGCCGGCCGGGAGCCGAGATGATCCGACGAACCCGTTCGCACCCCGATGCACCGCCGCTGCCGACGCTGCGCTACGTCAAATGGCGCTGGCTGCATTTCCGCCGCGCGTGGACCGATACGCGCGCCGACCGCATTCCGAGCTGGTCGCGCCTTTACGTGCGCACCTACCTGCATCTGCTCGGCCTCGTGCTGCTGACCGCGCTCGTGCCGGCGCTCGCGCTGTGCGTCGAATTGTCGCCGCAGGTCGTGTGGCATGCGTTCGATTCGCTGCCCGGCGACATCTGGATCGTGCTCGTGTTCGTGTTCGCCGCACCCGCGCTCGCGGCGTACCGGTGGATGCGGCCGGTGTGGTCGGATCTCGTGATGGTGCGCGAGCGCGCGATCGACTTCACGGGCGGGCGCTTCAACACGCGCGCGCGCGAATCGCACAGCGTGATCATCGGCCCGCTCGCGCGGACGCTGAATGCGCTCGCGATGCGGATGGAACGCCTGATCGCCGCGCAGCGCGACCTCACGAACGGCATCTCGCACGAGCTGCGCACGCCGCTCGCACGCGTGCGTTTCGCGCTCGAAATGCTGCGCGAGCCGGGTTCCGCGGCCGAATACCAGAGCGCGCTCGAGAGCATCGCGCAGGACGTGACCGAGCTCGAGGAACTGATCGACATGAGCCTGACGTTCGCGCGGCTCGAATACAGTTCGCTGCAGTCGAACCTCGAGATGACGGCTCCCGTCGCGTGGTTCGAACACCAGGTCAGCGACGCGCAGCTGCTGTATCCGGAACGCGCGATCGAGTCGCGCATCGCGATTGCGTCGGACCTGCGGGTGAAGATGGACCGGCGGCTGATGTCGTACGCGATGCGTAACCTGCTGCGCAACGCGAGCAAGTACGCGAAATCGCGGATCGTCGTCGGGATCTCGCTCGTGCACGGCAACATCGGGATCTTCGTCGAGGACGACGGCCCCGGCGTGCCGGAGAGCGAGCGCGAGCGGATCTTCGACGCGTTCGTGCGCCTCGACCGCCGCACCGGCGGCTATGGCCTCGGCCTGTCGATCACGCGGCAGGTGCTCCACGCGCACAACGGCCGGATCGCGGTCGTCGACCCGGTGGAACTCGGCGGCGCACGCTTCGAGATCAGCTGGCCGGTCTGACGATCCGCAACACGAGTCCCGGGCCTCCGGGCCTCGACAGCAACCCCGCACGACCCCACGACCCCACGACCCCACGACAGCCGCGCGCGCCGGATTCGAGCGCGTCGCCGGCTTGTCCCGCCGTTCCTTTCCCGTCCCGATGTCCGCCCGCACCGCCACCCCATGACGATTCGTTTGCCGCGCGTGCGCGCTTTGCATTACGATTGCAATTGCAACTGTGTGGACGGGCCGATCCGTGTCAGCGGAGGCGGGCGGCCCGCGACGCAGCCGTGAAGCCGGAGCAGCCACGATGGCCGCTCCGTTGTTCATGCATTCCTGTCAGGGTCATACGTCATGCGGCTTTTGAATATCGTGTCATCTCCCCGCGGCGCGAGGTCGGCGTCGATCGCGGTCGCCAATGCCTTTGTCGATGCGTTCCGGGAAACGGGCGCGTCGATCGACGTCGATACGCTGAATGTCTGGGAAGAAGACTTGCCGGACTTCGACAGCGACGCGATCGGCGCGAAGTACAAAGGCGTCGCCAACGCGCCGATGGACGACGCGGAACAGTCGGTCTGGCGGCGCATCCAGGCGCTGGTGAAGCGCTTTCAGGAAGCGGACCGGATCGTCGTGGGCGTGCCGATGTGGAATTTCGGCTATCCGTACAAGCTCAAGCAGCTGATCGATCTCGTCAGCCAGCGGAACATGCTGTTCACGTTCGACGGCAAGGCCTACGCCCCGCTGCTGGACATTCCGCGCGCACTGGTCATCCATGTTCGCGGACAGAGCCGGGAGACGGGCGCGGGTGCCGACAATCCCGGGTTCCGGCATCAGGCCGACTACATCGAATTCTGGTTGAGGTTCATCGGCGTGAGCGAGGTCCGGAGCCTGACCGTCGAACACACGTGGGGGGCGCGGGCGAGCGACAGCATCGAACGGGCGCAGGCCCGGGCGGTCGCGATGGCCGCGGCGTTCTGATCCGGGCGTGTCGCGCGAAGGCGTGGCGGATGCCGCCGAAGCGGCACCCGCGCACGCTCAGTACGTGCGGCCGAGCTGCAGGTAGAAGTTGCGCCGGCCGCCGGGCGCGAGCGCCACGCCGAGATAGACCGGCCCGAACGCGGTCGACAGGCTCGTGAAGAACGTATAGCTCTGCTTGAGCGCGCCGCCGCCGATCTGCTGCCCGCTC
The DNA here is from genome assembly GCF_001411495.1 of Burkholderia cepacia ATCC 25416. Taxonomy (NCBI): domain Bacteria; kingdom Pseudomonadati; phylum Pseudomonadota; class Betaproteobacteria; order Burkholderiales; family Burkholderiaceae; genus Burkholderia; species Burkholderia cepacia. The sequence goes on from NZ_CP012982.1 coordinate 2,462,151, forward strand.
GACCAGACGTTGCCGACTTCCGCGCTGGCGCCCACCGACAGCGCCTTGATCGGCGATGCGTTGAACGTCATCAGCTGGTTCATGTAGGTCACCTGCGCATACGCGAGCTCGTTGCCGTTCAGCTGGTCGGCCGCATACGCGGACAGATGCTGGAAGCCGCCGAGCGTGAAGTTGAACGCGTTGATCAGGTTGGTGCCGCCGATGCTCTTGCCGCCTTCGATCGTCGCGCTGACGCTGTGGCTGCCGAACTGCTGCGCCACCATCGCCTTGCCGTAGATCTCGGTGTAGGGCGCGTTGTTGATGCCGTCGTCGAATTCGCTCGCCGAGCCCCCGTTGCGCGACACCAGCGAGCGCTCGATGCGGAACTCGGTGAAATAGCCCTTGCGCGGGAACAGCGGATCGTCGAGCTGGTCGATGACGAGCCGCGCGCGCGCGATCAGCGCCTGCGACGTGAAGCTCGGCCACAGCAGCGTCCGACCGCTGCCGTCGTCGAACGGCAGGTTGTAGGTCGGCGAGCCGTGCCCGGTCACGTACCCGACGCCGATCCGGAAATCGCCGAGCCGCGCGATCGGCAGGCCGAAATCGAGCCCGGCGCGCGCGGTCTGCATCAGGTACTGCGTGATCTTCACGTCGCCGGAGTCGTCGTACAGGTTCGCGTAGCGGCGCTGGTATTCCGCGTAGGGCGACAGATAGACGCCGTAGGCCATCGACAGCGGCTGGCGGAGTTCGACGCGCGCCGATTGCAGGTCGCTGCCGATCGTCGTGTCCGCGCGGAATTCGAGTCCCGATTCGGTGAGCCACGGGCGCCGGTAGCCGACGTGCAGGCGGAAGCCGCCCTCGTCGGTCGAGCTGCTCGACATGCCGAGCCCGAACAGCAGGAAATTCGGCCCCCAGTATTTCTCGCGGGCGTCGATCTCGAGCACGTTCTCGTCACCGTGGCTCACGATCTGCTGCGTGACGCTCTCGAAGTTGCCGCCCGTCGTGAGGCCGAGCAGATCCTGGCTGACGGTGTTCGGATCGTACGTGTCGCCGGGCTTCACGTGCAGCGCGTTGCTGACGACCCGCTTCGGCACGCCGCCGGAGGTCTTGATCTCGATGCGCGTGATCCGGATCGGCGGCGGCAGCGGTTGCGCGTGCGCGGAGCGGTATGCCGCATATTGTTCCGGCGTGAGCGCGAAGCGCTGCAGCTTCGGCAGCGCCGCGGTCGCGGCGGCCGCGCCGGCGGCGATCGCCTGCTTCGCGTTCTGGAAATCGGTGAACGCGAGCGAGCCGAGATCCGGCGTGAGCAGCACGTCCTGCGCGTCGAGCTGCTTGCGCTGGGCGGTCACGTTCTGGCGGATCAGGATGCCGACCATCTGCTGCATCACATCGGCGGGCGACGCGAGCGCGTCGAGCGGGCGCAGTTGCGAGCCGATGTCGACCGCGATCACGACGTTCGCGCCCATCTGCCGCGCGGTGTCGACGGGCAGGTTGCTGACGAGCCCGCCGTCCACCAGCGCGCGCCCGTTGATCTCGGCCGGCGCGAACAGGCCCGGCATGGCCATGCTCGCGCGGATCGCGAGCGGCAGCGAGCCGTGGTCGAGCACGACCATCTGGCCCGTCTGCAGGTCGGTCGCGACCGCGCGGTACGGGATCGGCAGGCGGTCGAACGGTTGGTTGGTCGGCACGGCGGCCGTCCAGTTCGCGAGCAGCGCCTGCAGCCGGTTGCCCTGCACGAGGCCGACCGGCGCCTTCACGCCTTTCTTGCCGAAGCCGAGCGTCAGCCCGTTGATGTACAGGCGTTCGTCCTCCCGGCTGGTTTGCGGCAGGTCCGCGCGATCCGTCACGTCGAACGCGATGTCAGCGAGGTTGACCTCCGACAGCCGCTTCTGCATCTCGCCGGCGGCCATGCCGCTCGCATACAGCCCGCCGACCACGGCACCCATGCTGGTGCCCGCGATGCAGTCGATCGGGATGCGGTTGTCCTCCAGCACCTTCAGGACCCCGAGGTGTGCGTAGCCGCGCGCGCCGCCGCCGGACAGCACGAGGCCGATCGACGGGCGGCCGGCCGGGCCGCCGTCGGCGTCGCAGGTGTGCCCGGATGCGGCGGGCGTGGCAGCCGGCGCGCTGGCGGCGGTGGCCGGGGCGGCGGCGGATTCGGGGGCCGGCAGCGGTTGCGCGGCGACCGTGCAGCACCAGAAGGCGACGAGCGTCGTGCAAAGCGGGCGCACCCGCGCCCAGCGGAAGGAAACGGTCGCTGTCATGGTGGAAATACCTGGCGTGATCGGGCGTCTGAGGCCTGCCGGGAGCAGGCAAGACCGAGAGATTACCGTGTTTTACAGACGCAATGCGAGAGGCTGTGGCGTAGCCGGATGTGTCCGGAACGGCACATTTGACAATTGCGTCGCGAAAAAATCATCGGAATTGCCTAAAGTATCGGAACGATTTGCCGCTAAGTCCGTGATGGAGCGGCATGGCCGCGCCACGGAAATGCGGCGCGGCTGCCCCGCGTCCGTTCGATTACAAAGGTTTGATATGTCGACACCGCTGTTCGGAAAGTTGTTTGCGCAACCCGTTGCGATCGACCCTGGAACGGCAAGTACGCGGATTTATACGCACGAACGCGGCGTGGTGCTGAACCAGCCGTCGGTCGTCTGCTTCCGCAAGGCCGGTGCGACCGACGCGCGGCCGACGCTCGAGGCCGTCGGCGAGCTCGCGAAGGCGCTGCTCGGCCGCGAACCGGGGCATCTCGAAGCCGTGCGGCCGATGCGGCACGGCGTGATCGCCGACGCGCATGCGGCCGAGCAGATGATCCGCAGCTTCATCGACATGTCGCGCACGCGGTCGCGTTTCGGCCGCCGCGTCGAGGTCACGCTGTGCGTGCCGTCCGATGCGACGGCCGTCGAGCGCCGCGCGCTCCGCGAGGCCGCGTTCGCGGCAGGTGTATCGGAGGTCGAACTGATCGAGGAATCGCTGGCGGCCGGGCTCGGCGCGGGCCTGCCGGTGACCGAGCCGGTCGGCTCGATGGTCGTCGACATCGGCGGCGGGACGACGGAAGTCGCGGTGATCGCGCTCGGCGGCATCGTCTACCGCGAGGCGATCCGCGTCGGCGGCAACCAGTTCGACGCGGCGATCGTCAATCATGTCCGCAACCTGTATGGCGTGCTGCTCGGCGAGCAGACGGCCGAGCACGTGAAGCAGTCGATCGGCTCGGCCACCAGCGCGGTGCCGCGCAGGTCGACGCGCGCGGTCGGGCGCAGCGTCGGCGACGGCCTGCCGCGCTCGATCGAGCTGTCCAACCACGACGTGGCGGACGCGCTGGTCGCGCCGCTCAAGCAGGTGATCGGCGCGGTGAAGTCGGTGCTGGAGAATGCGCCGGCCGAGCTCGTGACCGATATCGCGAATCGCGGCGTGGTGCTGACGGGCGGCGGCGCGCTGCTCGCGGATCTCGAGCGCCTGCTGTACGACGAGACGGGCCTCGTCGCCCGGATCGCCGACGAGCCGGCCACCTGCGCGGTGCGCGGCGCCGGCGAGGCGATGGGGCGGCTCGCGATGTGCCCGGTCGACTGATTCGGGCCGGGCCGTGCATCGCGGCACGGTCATTCACATTCTTTCTATCTCCGTAAATCTCCGCAGGTTTTCTCTTTCCAATTGCCTGCCCGCCTCGCCGGGCACGCTGCTCCGGTCGACTTGCCGGAAGGCCGGCCATCGTCCTGCATCGGTCCGCCGCGTGGACACCCGAACGCGCACCGTGCTAGCGTTACGCGCCCGCGCGGGGCCGGGCAAGCCGAAATGCCCGACGAGCCCGACGAGCCCGACGACCTGAGAGACCGAAAACCTTGAAAAACCGCACCAAACGGGGCTTCTTCGCCCGAACGGGCCGCCTGCTGGCCATCGTTGCCTGCCTGTGGATCGTCGCAGCCGTTGCGCTCGTCGCGCACGGGCTGCGGATGCCGAGCGAGCCGGCCGATGTTGCCGTGATCTTCGGCAATGCGCTCGACGCGACCGGCGCGCCGAAGCCCGTACTCGCGGCCAGGCTCGATGTCGGCGTGCGCTGCTACCGCACGGGGCAGTGCCCGGCGTTCCTGGTCAGCGGCGCGATCGACGGCCCCGGGCTGAACGAGGCGACCGCGATGCGCGACTATCTGGTGGCGCGCGGCGTGCCGGCCGACCGGATCGCGGTGGACGACCAGGGCGACAACACGCTCGCGACGGCGCAGCACACGCTCGCTTACCTGCAGGCGCACCGTGTGTCGCGCGTGCTGATCGTCAGCCAGTTCTATCACCTCGCGCGGGCGCGCCTCGCGTTCGAGCGCGTCGGCATCGCGCGGGCGAACATCTCCGCCGCGTATCCGGCCCGTTTCCAGTTGCGCGACATCTATTCGAGCTGGCGCGAAGTGCCGGCCTACGCGGTGTATGCGGTGCGGTTGTGGGTGAACCCCGATGCGCGGCCCGTCTCGTTCCGGCCGATGCTTTATCTGATACGGCTGTTTTCGTCACGCGGTGCGGGTCTTCCGGTCGACGCGTGACGAACATCGACGTAACCCTGGAAGTGCCGGATGTTTCGTCTGATGAATGACGGCGAGTGGATTATCGTGCATCGATCCTTTCCGGGCATGTAGATATTGCATTGCAAAAAAATCTGGCCGCGATAATCGCGTGGATATCGGTGTTTTCACGGATGCGTCATTTTCGCTGCTGTAAATAAATATCCAGGAAATTGACAAAAGGAATACGGATTTACCTGCCAGACGCGCTCCGATAAGTAAAAAATGCGCGCCCGCCGGACCTCGATCAAATGGGGAAAAGATCGACTGGAAAAGCCTGTTTTTTTGATATAGCCTTGTCTGACAAAAGCAGGGCGGTGATCAAATCAACCAGAAAATCGCTGCAGAAAAACAGGGGCCATCGACATGTCATTCGGCTAGTTTCACGCCTGCCTTCCCGGGCCAATTAAAGATTCGTCCATGAATTAACCGACGTCGCATCGCGACAGCCGGGGCGGACGCTTTTGTCCGCGATTTTATGCTGGCGGCCGTTCGATTTCACGGTAATACCAATTCCAATAACGAGGGAAAGCATGAATCTTGCGCGTTCGAAAAAAGCCGGCGAACCGTTTCCGAGATTGCTGTTGCCGACGGGCGTTTTCCTGGCGTTGTCCGGCGCCGGTATCGTGCCCGCCCAGGCGACCTGCAGCACGGCAGGCACGACGGTAACCTGCTCCGGGGTCGCCAATCCGCTTGCGCCGAGCTATGCGAACAGCGCGAACAACATCCACGCCACCGTCAATCCCGGTGCGAGCGTCGGCGTGCTGCTCGGCGTCGGCGGCACCGCGATGTCGCTGACCGGCAACAACACCATACTGACCAACAACGGCACGATCGACCCGTCCGCGCTCGGTTCCGGGCTCGGCGTGCTGTCGAGCGGTGCGGTGATCGGCAATGCATCGGCGAGCCTCGGCACCAGCGTCACCAACAACGGCACGATGAACGGCACGACCGGCGTGGCGATCAGCGGCGTGACGGGCATGGCGCTGTCGGTCCAGAACGGCACGGGCGGTACGTCGACGATCAACAACACCGGCACGATCGGCTCGAACCCGCTGGTCGGCGCAACCCTCGTCGGCGCGGACGCGCCCGTGGTGGCCGCGTACGGCGGCGCCACGGTCAACATGACGAACAGCGGGACGATCAACGGTCGCGTGTCGCTCGGCTCGAACGGCACGCCCGGCCAGGGCAATACGTTTACCAACTCGGGCACGATCAACGGCGGCGTGTCGATGGGCGCGAACAGCACCAACACGTTCAATGCCGTGACGGGCTCGTCGGTCAATACGGCGGGCGGCACCGGCGGCGGGTTCAACATCACGATCGGCCCGAACACGATCAACGTGGCGGCGACGGGCACGGTCGACGGCGGCGCGGGCGGCGACAACACGCTCAACCTGAAGCAGGGCACCAGCGCGAACGGCACGATCGCGGTCAACAACTACGTCAACTTCAATCACGTCGACGTCCAGGCCGGCAACTGGACGATCAACGGCGCGTCGACCGCGCAGGACACGACGCTGTCGGGCGGCGTCGCGATCATCGGCAACAACGCGTCGCTCGGCACCGGTAACGTCACGGCCAACGGCGGCGCGCTGCAGGCGGGTACCGCCGGGCTCAACGTCGGCAACACCGTGACGCTCGGCGCGGGCGGGCTGACGGTGCAGGGCGCGACCGGGCTCACGCTGTCGGGCGCGGTGACGGGCGGCGGCGCGCTGACGAAGAACGACGGCGCCACGCTGACGTTGACCGGTGCGAACAGCTACACGGGCGGCACGAACCTGAACGGCGGCGGCATCGTCGTCGGCAACAACGGGGCGCTCGGCAGCGGTGCGCTGAACGTCAACGGCCCGGCCTCGCTCGACTCGAGTACGAACACGACGCTCGCCAACAACGTCAATCTCGCCAACGGCACCACGCTGACGGTCGGCGGCAGCAACAATCTCGGGCTGGCCGGCACCATCAACGGCAACGGCGGCATCGTGAAGAACGGCGCGGCGACGCTGACGCTGACGGGCGCGAACACCTACACCGGCGACACGACGATCAACAGCGGCACGCTCGCGGTGGGCGCGGGCGGCAGCCTGGCCTCGACCGGCACGGTGAACCTGACCGGCGCCGGCGCGACGTTCGACGTGAGCAGCGCATCGGGCACGCAGGCGATCGGCGCGCTGGCGGGCTCGGCCGGTACCAGCGTCAACCTCGGCGGCAATTCGCTGACGCTGAACGGCACCGTCAATGCGACGTACGCCGGCTCGATCGGCGGCGCGGGCGGCATCACGCTCTCCGGCAGCGGCACGCAAACGCTGACGGGCACGAACGTGTACACGGGCGGCACGAACCTGAACGGCGGCAACCTCGCGGTCGGCAGCAATACGGCGCTCGGCATCGGCGCGGTGAACGTCAACGGCTCGTCGTCGCTCGATGCGATCGCCAACGTATCGCTCGCGAACAATGTCAACGTCGCCACCGGCACGACGCTCACGCTCGTCGGCAGCGCCGATGTCGGCCTGAGCGGCACGGTCTCGGGCGGCGGCGGTCTCGTGAAGAACGGCGCGGCGACCGTGACGCTGTCCGGCGCGAACAACTACGCCGGCGGCACGACGCTGAATGCGGGCGGCCTGGTGCTCGGCAACAACTCGGCACTCGGCACGGGCGCGTTGACCGTCGGCGGCGCGGCGACGCTCGATACGAGCGCGAACCTGTCGGTCAACAACGCCGTCAACCTCGCCAACAGTTCGACGCTGACACTGGGCGGCAGCCATGCGCTCACGCTGAGCGGCGGCATTTCCGGCGCGGGCGCCCTCGTGAAGGACGGCGCGGCGACCACGACGTTGACGGCCGCGAACACCTACACGGGCGGCACGACGATCAACGCGGGCACGCTGGCGATCAGCGGCGGCGGCAGCCTGGCGTCGACCGGCGCGGTGAACCTGGCCGGCGCGGGCGCGGCGCTCGACCTGAGCGGCGCGACCGGCGCCCAGTCGATCGGCGCGCTGTCGGGCGTGGCCGGGACGAACGTCAACATGGGCGGCAACGGGCTGACGCTGGGCGGGACGGCCAGCGGCACCTTCGGCGGCGCGATCGGCGGCACGGGCAGCCTGACGCTGGCCGGCACCGGCACGCAGACGCTGAACGGCGCGAGCACCTACTCGGGCGGCACGAACCTGAACGGCGGCAGCAGTGTCGTGCTCGGCAACAATGCGGCGCTCGGCACGGGCACGCTGAACGTCGCAGGCGCGGCGACGCTCGACACGAACACGAGCCTGTCGGTCAACAACGCGGTCGATCTTGGCAACGGTTCGACGCTGACGCTCGGCGGCAGCAACGCGCTCACGCTGAACGGCGGCATCGCCGGCGCGGGCGGTCTCGTGAAGAACGGCGCGGCGACCACGACGCTGACGGGGACGAACACCTACACCGGCGGCACGACGATCAATGCCGGCACGCTCGCGGTGGGCGCGGGCGGCAGCCTGGCGGCGACCGGCGCGGTGAACCTGGCCAACGCGGGCGCGGCGCTCGACCTGAGCGCTGCGACGAGCGCGCAGACGATCGGCGCGCTGTCGGGCGTGGCCGGGACGAACGTCAACATGGGCGGCAACGGGCTGACGCTGGGCGGGACGGCCAGCGGCACCTTCAGCGGCGTGATCGGCGGCGCGGGCAGCCTGACGCTGGCCGGCACCGGCACGCAGACGCTGACGGGCGCGAACGTCTATACGGGCGGCACGAACCTGAACAGCGGCGGCCTCGTGCTCGGCAACGGCGGGGCGCTCGGTTCCGGCGCGCTGAACGTCGGCGGCGCGGCGACGCTCGACACGACCACGAGCCTGTCGGTCAACAACGCGGTCAATCTTGGCAACGGTTCGACGCTTACGCTCGGTGGCAGCAACGCGCTTACGCTGAACGGCGGCATCGCCGGCGCGGGCGGTCTCGTGAAGGACGGTGCGGCGACGACGACGTTGACGGCCGCGAACACCTACACGGGCGGCACGACGATCAACGCCGGCACGCTGGCGCTCGGCGCGGGCGGCAGCCTCGCGGCGACGGGCGCGGTGAACGTGGCCGGCGTGGGGGCGACGTTCGACGTGAGCGGTGCGACGGGCGCGCAGACGATCGGCGCACTGAGCGGCGTGGCCGGCTCGGCCGTGAACCTCGGCGCGAACGGCCTGACGCTGAGCGGGACCGCCAGCGGCAATTTCGGCGGCACGATTGGCGGTACCGGCGGCCTGACCGTGGCCGGCACGGGCACGCAAACGCTGTCCGGCACGAACACCTACACGGGCGGCACGACGATCGACGCCGGCAGCACGCTGGCGCTCGGCGCGAACGGCAGCCTGGCGTCGACCGGTACGGTGGACCTCGCCGGTGCGGGCGCGACGTTCAACCTGAGCGGCGCGTCGGGTGCGCAGACGATCGGCGCGCTGACCGGTGTGGCGAGCACGAACGTGAACCTCGGCGCGAACGGGCTGACGCTGAGCGGCAACGGCAACCACGCGTTCGGCGGGACGATCGGCGGCACGGGCAGCGTGACGTTCGCGGGTGCCGGCACGCAAACGCTGACGGGTGCGAATACCTACACGGGCGGCACGACGATCAACGGCGGCAGCACGCTGGCGCTCGGCGCGAACGGCAGCCTGGCGTCGAGCGGTGCCGTGAACCTGGCCGGCGCAGGCGCGACGTTCGACCTGAGCGGCGCGTCGGGCTCTCAAACGATCGGCGCGTTGAACGGCGCGGCGAATACGAACGTCGATCTTGGCGCGAACGGGCTGACGCTGAGCGGGACGGCCAGCGGCACGTTCGGCGGCGTGATCGGCGGCACGGGCAGCGTGACGTACGCGGGCACGGGCACGCAAACGCTGACCGGCGCGAACACCTACACCGGTGGCACGACGATCGACGCCGGCAGCACACTCGCGCTGGGTGCGAACGGCAGCCTGGCCTCGGGCGGTGCCGTGAACCTTGCCGGCGCAGGCGCGACGTTCAACCTGAGCGGCGCATCGGGTGCGCAAACGATCGGCGCGTTGAACGGCGCGGCGAATACGAACGTGGATCTTGGCGCGAACGGGCTGACGCTGAGCGGGACGGCCAGCGGCACCTTCGGCGGCGTGATCGGCGGCACGGGCGGCGTGACGTACGCGGGTACCGGCACGCAAACGCTGACCGGCGCGAACACCTACACCGGTGGCACGACGATCAACGCCGGCAGCACACTCGCGCTCGGCGCGAACGGCAGCCTGGCGTCGGGCGGTGCCGTGAACCTGGCCGGCGCAGGCGCGACGTTCAACCTGAGCGGCGCATCGGGCTCGCAAACGATCGGCGCGTTGAACGGCGCGGCGAATACGAACGTGGATCTTGGCGCGAACGGGCTGACGCTGAGCGGGACGGCCAGCGGCACGTTCGGCGGCGTGATCGGCGGCACGGGCAGCGTGACGTACGCAGGTACCGGCACGCAAACGCTGACCGGCGCGAACACCTACACGGGCGGCACGACGATCAACGGCGGCAGCACGCTGGCGCTCGGCGCGAACGGCAGCCTGGCGTCGGGCGGTGCCGTGAACCTTGCCGGCGCAGGCGCGACGTTCAACCTGAGCGGCGCATCGGGCTCGCAAACGATCGGTGCATTGAACGGCGCGGCGAATACGAACGTCGATCTTGGCGCGAACGGGCTGACGCTGAGCGGGACGGCCAGCGGCACGTTCGGCGGCGTGATCGGCGGCACGGGCAGCGTGACGTACGCGGGTACCGGCACGCAAACGCTGACCGGCGCGAATACGTACACGGGCGGCACGACGATCAACGGCGGCAGCACACTCGCGCTGGGTGCGAACGGCAGCCTGGCCTCGGGCAGCGCGGTGAACCTCGCCGGCACGGGCGCGACGCTCAACCTCGGCGGCGCATCGGGCGCGCAGACGCTCGGCGTGCTGAGCGGCGGTACCGGCACGAACGTGAACCTCGGTGCGAATGGCCTGACGCTGAACGGCAGCGGCAACAACACGTTCGGCGGGACGATCGGCGGCACGGGCAACGTGACGTTCGCGGGCGCCGGCACGCAGACGCTGACCGGCGTGAACACCTACACAGGCGGCACGACGATCAACGGCGGCAGCACGCTGGCGCTCGGCGCGGGCGGCAGCCTGGCTTCGGGCAGCGCGGTGAATCTCGCCGGCACGGGTGCGACGTTCGACGTGAGCGGCGCATCGGGGGCACAGACGTTTGGTGCGCTGAGCGGCGGTACCGGCACGAACGTGAACCTCGGCGGCAACGCACTGACGTTGAACGGAAGCGGCGGGACATTCGGCGGGGCGATCGGCGGCACGGGCAGCGTGACGTTCGCGGGTGCCGGCACGCAAACGCTGACGGGTGCGAATACGTACACGGGCGGCACGACGATCAACGGCGGCAGCACGCTGGCGCTGGATGCGGGCGGCAGCCTCGCGTCGGGCAGCGCGGTGAACCTCGCCGGCACGGGCGCGACGCTCAACCTCGGCGGCGCGACGGGCGCGCAGACGCTCGGCGTGCTGAGCGGTGGTACCGGCACGAACGTGAACCTCGGCGCGAATGCGCTGACGCTGAACGGCAGCGGCAACAACACGTTCGGCGGGACGATCGGCGGCACGGGCAACGTGACGTTTGCGGGCGCCGGCACGCAGACGCTGACCGGCGCGAATACGTACACGGGCGGCACGACGATCAACGGCGGCAGCACGCTGGCATTGGGTGCGGGCGGCAGCCTCGCGTCGGCGGGCGCGGTGAATCTCGCGGGCACGGGTGCGACGTTCGACGTAAGCGCCGCGACGGGCGCACAGACGATCGGTGCGCTGGCCGGCGCGGGCGGCACGAACGTGAACCTCGGCACGAATGCGCTGACGCTGAACGGCAGCGGCAACAACACGTTCGGCGGGACGATCGGCGGCACGGGCGGCGTGACGGTTGCCGGTAGCGGCACGCAGACGCTGACGGGCGCGAACACCTACACGGGCGGCACGACGATCAACGGCGGCAGCACGCTGGCGCTGGGTGCGGGCGGCAGCCTCGCGTCGGCGGGCGCGGTGAATCTCGCGGGCACGGGGGCGACGTTCGACGTAAGCGCCGCGACGGGCGCGCAGACGATCGGCACGTTGAACGGTGCGACCGGCGCGACGATCAATCTCGGCGCCAATGCGCTGACGTTGAACGGCAGCGGCAACGGCACGTTCGGCGGGACGATCGGCGGTGCGGGCGGCGTGACGATCGCCGGCACCGGTGTGCAGACGCTGACGGGCGCGAACACCTACACGGGCGGCACCACGATCGCGGCCGGCGGCACGCTGCAACTCGGCAACGGCGGCACGTCGGGCAGCATCGCCGGCAATGTCGTCGACAACGGCGCGCTGATCGTCAATCAATCCGGCAACGTGACGATTGCGAGCGTGCTGTCCGGTGCGGGCTCGCTGACGCAGGCCGGCAGCGGGCAACTGACGTTGACGGGCACCAGCACCTTGAGCGGGCCGACCACGGTCAGCGCGGGCACGCTCGCCGTCAACGGGTCGCTCGGCCAGTCGACCGTCACCGTGCAGAACGGCGCGACGGTCACGGGCACCGGCACGATCGGCGGCCTCGTGGTGCAGGGCGGCGCGACGGCGGCCGCGTCGCAGCCGGGCGCGGCGCTGAACGTGGGCGGCAACGTCACGTTCCAGCCGGGCTCGACGTTCCAGGTCGCGGCTTCGCCGCAGCAAAGCGGCAGCCTTGCGGCAGGCGGCACGGCGACGCTGAACGGCGGCACCGTGCAGGTGCTCGCGAACCAGAGCGGCTACCAGCCGAGCACGACCTATACGATCGTGACCGCGGCATCGGGCGTGCAGGGCGCGTTCAGCCAGGTGAATGCGAACTATGCGTTCCTGATGCCGACGCTCAGCTACGACCCGAATCACGTGTACCTGCGACTGGTCCAGAACGGCACGTCGCTGCCCGACGTCGCGACGACGCCCAACCAGCGCGCGGTCGCGGCCGCGCTCGGCGGGCTCGGCGCCGGCAACCCGCTGTACGACGCAGTCCTGACGACCGACGTGCCGACCGCGCGCCGCGCATACGGGCTGCTCGACGGCGAACTGCAGGCGAGCCTGAAGAGCATGCTGCTGCTCGACAGCCGCTACGTGCGCGACGCGGTGACCGATCGCGTCCGCCAGGGCCTCGCGCCCGGATCGGGCCCGCTCGCCGCGCTGTCGTCGGGCGGCGCCGCGCTGTGCGGCGACAACACGGCCGGCGCGGTCGACGCGACGCTGCCGCCGGAACGCCGGATCGGTTCGCGCGAGGGCTGCTACGGCGGCACGCCTTATCAACCGGTGGTCTGGGGGCAGGCGTTCGGCGGCCGCAGCCGGCTCACCGGCGACGGCAACGCGTCGACGATCAACCGCAGCATGACGGGCTTCATCGCCGGTGCCGACATGGCGCTCAACGACAAGTGGCGTGCGGGTCTGGCCGCAGGTGTTACGCACAGCTCGCTCGACAACGCCCAGAGTTCGTCGGCGTCGGTGAACAGCTACTACCTGTCGCTGTACGGCGGCGCGCAGTACGGTGCGCTCGGCGTGCGCGGCGGCGCGTCGTACACGTGGTACCGGATCAACAGCGACCGCAATCCGGGCTTCGCGGGCTTCTCCGATCACGATTCGGCCGGCTACGACGCGAATTCGGCGCAGGTGTTCGGCGAAGTCGGCTACGCGCTGCCGGTCGGGCCCGTGGCGATCGAACCGTTCGCGGGCCTCGCGTATGTGAACCTGCATACCGACGGTTATACGGAAACGGGGGGCGCGGCCGCACTGCGCGCCGGCGGCGAGACGACCCACGTCGGCTTCTCGACGCTCGGCTTGCGCGCGGCGTCGCAGCTCGGCTCGATCGGGAGCGGCACGTTCACCGCGCGCGGGACGGTCGGCTGGCGGCATGCGTTCGGCAACGTGCGGCCGTCGTCGGCGTTCACGTTCGCGAACGGCGGCACGTCGTTCCAGGTGTCGGGCGTGCCGATTGCCCGCGACAGCGCCGTGCTCGAGGCCGGCATCGACGCGAACATCACGAAGCGCCTGACGCTCGGCCTCACGTACAGCGGCCAGTACGGCAGCGGCGTGCGCGACAACGCGATCCTCGGCAACATACTGTGGAAATTCTGATCCGCATTTGATGTGCCTGTAAGCGACGCCAGGCGGCGACGGCAACGTCGTCGCATGGCGTCGCGCTCTTTGCGTCGCTGCGCACGTTCCCCGTTCTGTCCTATCCTGTGCGAACCACGCGGCGCGCCACGCGCGTCGCGCTCGACACAGGAGCATCGATGCCGAATCACGCCGAAGCCACGACGACCCAGGCGCCGCAGGTTGCGCCAACTGCCCCGACCCCCGCGTCGGGCCCCGCATTCATCGCGCCCGAAGCCGATCCGCAGGCGCTGGCGCGCAACAACCAGTACGTGCTGAAATCCGGCAACGCGTTCGTGGTCAGCGACGCGCTCGGCGACATCGGCGGTCATGACGACGGCCTGTTCGTCGACGACATGCGCGTGCTGTCGAAGTGGCGCTTGACGTTCGGCGGCCGCGCGCCGTCGCTGCTGTCGGGCGCGACGAGCGCCGACAACGCGTCGTTCACCGCCCACCTGACGAACCGCCCGCTGCCGCCGCTCGGCGGCCACGAAACGCCCGAGGGCGTGATCCACATCGAGCGGATACGCGTGCTCGCGGGCGACGTGCTTTACGAAGCGCTGACGCTGACGAACTACGGCTCGAGCGAGGCCGAGGTGCCGCTGTCGCTGTCGTTCGCGGCCGATTTCAAGGACATGTTCGAGGTGCGCGGCACGCAGCGCCCGAAGCGCGGCACCGTGGTGGCGCCGCGCGTCGACGCGGGCGCGGTGCGCCTGCGCTACGACGGCCTCGACAGCGTCGAGCGCAACGTGACCGTGCATTTCTCGCCGGCGCCCGACGCGCTGTCGGTCGATCGTGCCGACTACACGTTGACGATCGCCGCGCAGGCATGCGTGTCGATCTACCTGACCGTCGATGCGACGCTCGGCCCGGCGCACGAGGAAGGGCCGGGATGCGGCCGCGTCGCGCTGCGCACCGCGCTCGTCGGCGTGCACCGCGAAATGCGCGCGCGGCGCGAATCGATGGCGCGCGTGAACACCGGCAATCCGCTGTTCGACGCGTGGCTCGACCGTTCGCTCGCGGATCTCGGGCTGCTCACGACGCAGCTCGACACGGGGCCGTACCCGTATGCGGGCATTCCGTGGTTCTCGACGCCGTTCGGCCGCGACGCGGTCATCACGTCGTTGCAGATGCTCTGGCTGCAGCCGTCGCTCGCGCGCGGCGTGCTGCGGTTCCTGGCCGAGCACCAGGCGCGCGAGACTTCCGCGTTCCGCGATGCGGAGCCCGGCAAGATCATGCACGAGTTCCGCCGCAGCGAGATGGCCGCGACGGGCGAGGTGCCGTTCGCGCTGTACTACGGCGGTGTCGATACGACGCCGCTGTTCATCGTGCTCGCAGGCGCGTATGTCGAACGCACCGGCGACGATGCGCTGATCGACGAACTGTGGCCCGCGCTCGAGCGCGCCGCGCAATGGGTGATCGACAAGTGCGACCGTAATCCTTACGGACTGCTCGATTACCAGCGCACGTCGGAGCGCGGCCTCGCGAACCAGGGCTGGAAGGACAGCCACGATTCGGTGTTCCATGCGGACGGCCGCTTTCCGGACGGGCCGATCGCGCTCGTCGAAGTGCAGGCCTATGCATGCGCGGCGCTCGATGCGATGTCGATGTGCTCGTACCGGCGCGGCCACGCGGCCGACGCCACGCGTTATGCGTTGCGTGCGAAGGCGCTGCGCGAGCAGGTCGACGCGCTGTTCTGGATGCCGGAAGGCGATTTCTACGGCATCGCGCTCGACGGTCATGGCGACCTGTGCCGCGTGTTCGCATCGAACGCGGGCCACCTGCTCGCGTTCGGGCTGCCCGACGCCGAGCGCGGCGCGGCGGTTGCCGGCGTGCTCGGCTCGGCGCTGTTCCAGACCGGCTGGGGCATCCGCACGCTGGCCGCCGGCCAGCCGCGCTTCAACCCGATGGCGTATCACAACGGCTCGGTGTGGCCGCACGACAATGCGCTGATCGCGCGCGGCCTCGCGCGCTACGGCGACAAGACGGCCGCGGTGAACCTGCTGCGCGCGCTGTTCGAGGCGGCGGTGAGTTTCGAGATGCGCCTGCCCGAGCTGTTCTGCGGGTTTCCGCGCCGGCGCGGCGAACCGCCGACCGCGTATCCGGTGGCCTGCCTGCCGCAAGCGTGGGCGGCGGGCGCGCCGTTCATGATGCTGCAGGCCTGCCTCGGCGTGAGCATCGACGCGTCGCGTCACGAGGTGCGCGTCGAGCGCCCGATGCTGCCGGAAGGCGTCGACTGGCTGCGGATCGACGCGTTGCGCGTCGGTGACGAAACCGTGTCGCTCACGTTCCGCCGCGTCGACGGCCAGGTCGTCGCGTCGGCGGAGCAGCCGGGCCGCGTGAAGGTGGTCGCGGTGCTGTAGCGCGGTGCTGCGCGAACGTTGCGCGATGTCGCGCCACGTTCGCGCGACGCGGCATAGAATCGTGACATGACCCTTGAACGATGGCGGAGGTAGACGATGACGACCGACAACCGGCCCGACGACGGCGAGCACAAGCTCGAGAATCTGGAAGCGGCGGTCGACCACCTGCACAAGTCGATCGAATCGCAGAGCATCGCGGTCGGCGCGGCGAAAGGCATTCTGTTCAGCCTGATCGAAACGCTCGGCGCGCTGATCGGCGATCCCGACCTGCCCGAGCATGCGCGCTCGGGTTACGAGGCGCTGCGCGACAAGGCGAGCGAACTGCGCGGCGGGCTTGACCGGCATTGATGCGAGGATGGCGCCGGCGTTGGCCGAAAGGGCTGCGCCGGCGCTGCCCGATTCTGCAGACGAAGCACAAAACCCCGTGCGCTCAATGAGTTAGGTGGCCGATGCGCAGGATATCCACAAGCTTGCCAACACAATCTGTGGAGAACCGTCCGGCCCCGGGCCGGAGGTGCGGCGCATGCCGTACGAAAGCGCGTGCGGTGCCACACGGTTGACCGCGCAAGGTCCTTGTATCGAATCCCCTTTTGTATCAGCGTGTTACGCGCCGCATCGGCGGGATATCCACAGGCTTGCCAACATATTCTGTGGATAACTCGCAATCGATTGCGTCGCGACAGTTGAGGATCGGGCCTCCGAGGGGCCCGCTCGCGAAGCCCGTGCACACGGGCTGCCCGATGTCTGCGTCCGCACGCTAATTCGTGCGCGATCAACGGCTTAGGCCCTGGGTACCCAGGATATCCACATCCTTGCCAACACTTTCTGTGGACAAGCGGGGCCGTGTCATTCGGCCTGCGCCGCGGCGGCTGCTTCGGCCACGATCCAGTCTCGAAAGAGCGTCATTGCCGGCGTGAGCGGCTTCGACTTCAGCGAGGTGAGCCAGTAGCCGCCGGCGCGCACGTCGACGTCGAACGGCCGTGCGAGCAGGCCGAGCTGCAGTTCGCGTACGAACATGCATGCCGGCGCGAGCGCGACGCCCGCGCCCTGCATCGCGGCCTCGACCATCAGCCGCGACGAATCGAACACGGGCCCGTTGACCGCCCACGGCGCGAGCTGCGCGGCGTCGAACCAGCCGAGCCATTCGTCGATGC
Organism: Burkholderia cepacia ATCC 25416; assembly: GCF_001411495.1. NCBI lineage: Bacteria > Pseudomonadati > Pseudomonadota > Betaproteobacteria > Burkholderiales > Burkholderiaceae > Burkholderia > Burkholderia cepacia. The sequence goes on from NZ_CP012982.1 coordinate 2,479,352, forward strand.
GGTACGAGCGCAGCAGCGTTTCGTTCGCGAGATCGGCCGGTTGCGCGAGGCGTCGCGCGATGTCCGGCGCGCACAGCGCGGTGAGCGGCGCGTCGAGCAGGTGCTCGTTGCGCGTCGCCGGCCAGCTGCCTTCCCCGAAGCGGATCGCGAAGTCGAGACCCTCGGCGGCGAGATCGACGACGTTGTTGTTGGTCCGCAGCCGCAGCTCGACGAACGGGTGCGTATCGCCGAACTGCTTCAACCGTGGCATTAGCCAGCCTATGGCAAAGGTGCCGACGACGCCGAGCGACAGCACCTCGTGGAAGCGCCCGCCGTCGAACTGCTTGAGCACCGTCTCGATGCGGCTGAACGCGTCGCTCAGCACGGGCAGCAGCGCGCGCCCCTCGTCGGTTAGCCCGAGGCCGCGCGGCAGCCGCGTGAACAGCGTGCAGCCGAGCCGCTCCTCGAGCGAACGTACCTGCTGGCTGACCGCGGCCTGGGTCACGCTCAGCTCGAGGCCGGCGCGCGTGAAGTTCAGGTGGCGCGCCGACGATTCGAACGCGCGCAGGGCATTGAGTGGAAGATGAGGGCGGAGCTTGGTCATAAGATTTTCTTTTGTCAGCGCTCAATTATCGTTGCTTGTCAGGCAACCGTAAAGTCACGATAGTGCTGTCTCGGCGGCCGGCCGTTTTCACTATCGATTCGCCTCCATTCCATCACGAGACCACCGACATGACCTACTCATCGAAACGTCGAACCCTGTTGCTGGCCGCCGCGACGGCGCCGCTCGTTCTCACCGTCACCGCGTGCGCGTCACGGCAGGCTGCCGCGCCGGACGAGGCAAGCGCCGCGGCCGCGGCCGCGGCGGCGGCCGTGGCGCCTGCCGCCGCCGGGCAGATGCTAGCCGAGCTCGAAAGCAGCGTGGGCGGCCGCCTCGGCGTGTGCGCAATCGACACGGCGAGCGGCCGGATCATCGAGCATCGCGCGGACGAACGCTTCCCGTTCTGCAGCACGTTCAAGGCGATGCTGAGTGCGGCGGTGCTTGCGCAGAGCGTCGGGCGGCCGGCGTTGCTGCAACAGCGCGTGACGTATACCCGGGCCGATCTCGTCAACTATTCGCCGGTGTCGGAGAAGCATGTCGGCGAGGGCATGACGGTCGCCGCGTTGTGCGAGGCCGCGATCCAGTACAGCGACAACTCGGCCGCGAACCTGCTGATGAAGCTGCTCGGCGGCCCGTCGGCGGTGACGGCCTACGCGCGCTCGATCGGCGACGACACGTTCAGGCTCGATCGATGGGAGACCGAACTGAATACCGCGCTGCCGGGCGACCTGCGCGACACGACGACACCGGCCGCGATGGCCGCGAGCATGCGCGTGCTGATGGTCGGCGATGCGCTGCCGGCCGCGCAGCGTGCGCAGCTCGTTGCGTGGATGCGTGGCAACAAGGTGGGCGACAAGCGGCTCCGCGCGGGCGTGCCGGCCGGGTGGACGGTCGGTGACAAGACGGGCACCGGCGACTACGGGACGACCAACGACGCGGGTGTCGTATGGTCGCCGTCGCGTGTGCCGATCGCGGTGGCCGTGTACTACACGCAGACGCGTGCCGATGCGCGCTCGAAGGACGACGTGATCGCGTCGGTCGCGCGCATCGTGGTTCAGGCCTTCGGTTGACGCGGGCGGTGCGGTGCGCGTGACGCGATGCGCAGGCGGGCCGTGCCGCAGCCGTGACCCACGCGATCAAACGTTGTGCGATCAACGACTTAGGTCACGCATGCTCAGGATATCCACATGCTTGCCAACAAAAATTGTGGACAAGCCCGTGCGCGGCCGCGCACGGCGTGGCGCGGGCCACCGTGCCGCATTTGAGGCGGCGCGGACAAAGCCTTTCGGATCAAGCGCTTGGTCGCGGTATGCGCAGGCTATCCACACGCTTGCCAACACAATCTGTGGACAAGCCGGTTCGCCTGCGCGGAAGGCGGCCCGTCACGTGGCGCGACGACGTGCGAGCGGCACTTTGCCGGCCGCGTGCCGCATTTGAGGCGGCGCGGACAAAGTCTTTCGGATCAAGCGCTTGGTCGCGGTATGCGCAGGCTATCCACATGCTTGCCAACACAATCTGTGGACAAGCCCGGCAGCCGCGCGGGCGACGGTCAGGGCTGCCGATCGTCGACCGTGGGCCAGCGCACGAACGCGAACACCCACAACATGACGAAGTTCAGGATCGGGACGAACATCGTCAGGATCCACCAGCCCGAATGCCCGGTGCGCCGGACGATGCGGACGTACGGATAAACGACGACGGCGACGAGCACGAGTGAGACGACCAGCTGCCACGCGGTGAAGTGTTCCATGGCCTTCCTCGGAGTGAAGTGTCGGGCGGAACGGCCGGCCCGTCGAACCGTCGCGCGAAGCCGGCGATGCACGGCCGCGTGCGGCTCGCGTGATCTTGACGCGTGGCGGGCGCGAGCGTCAAGGCGAGGGTGGTGTACGGTGGCGGCGCGTCTGTCGCGCGGGGTCGTGCGCATTCACGCATGTCCGGGCCACATGCTGCCGAAACCGTGACGCGGCGCACGAACCGTAAGCCGATCAACGGGTTAGCGCACGCGTGCGCAGGATATCCACAAGCTTGCCAACAAAATCTGTGGGTAAGTGGCGCAGCGCATGGCCGGCACGTGTGCGCCGGCTGCGACGTGCATCGTCGTGGCGTCGTGATGCGAAGTGCGGCGAAGCGGTGGCCGTCACCGGGGCCGCGTCTGCATCACGCGTGCCAAAGTCCATCGGATCAAGGGTTTAGCGTTGCGGTGCGCAGGATATCCACAAGCTTGCCAACATTTTCTGTGGAGAAGTCCGGGTGCGCGCGCGACGCGCGGGACACCCGCGAATGCCACGCGTTGCCGCGATGCGTGCGGGCGCTCACGCAGTGCAGATGCCGGCCACGCCGACTTTCTGGAACAGGCGCGGGCTCGCGACGGCGGACGGCGGACAGGCCGACAGCCTGACGGCGAACCCGGGATGCGTGAAGGCCGCGCGAAACGCTGCGATCGATTCGCGGATCGCGCAGTACGGCCGGCTCCATTACATGGGCGAACACGTCGGCGCCTCATCCATCCGGCGGTACCGTCGTCGTGCACGAAGAGGGCCGAACCCGACCCAAGCCGGACGCCCATCCGAAGGGCCCCTCTGTATTGCTACGGGTCGAAGCGCGCAAGCATCCTCGAAATCTCGACCGGCCTGCGAGTCGAACGGATCGTCGTCGAGAAATGAGACGAAGGAGGGGCGGCGCATGACGCGCGGTCGAGGCTACGGTGGCGGCGTGGACGTGCCTGTACACGACCGCATGGCGCATTTGCCGCGCAGCTCCGACAAACCCTTTCCGATCAATGGCTTGGTGTCGTTAATGGACGGTTGTCCACACGCTTGCCAACACAATCTGTGGAAAAGCCGCGCGTGGCACGTCGCACGTCGCACGTGGCGCGGCGTCAGGCCGGCAGCGGAAAGCGCACCGTGACGGTCAGCCCGCGCCCGCCGCGTGTCGTGCCGAGTGCGACCGTCGCGCGATGCTGTTCGGCGATCCGCTTGACGATCGACAGCCCGAGCCCGCTGCCCGACGACGTGACGGCCTGCGCGCCCTCGCCGCGATAGAAACGCTCCCACACGTCGGTGCGTTCGGCTTCCGGGATCCCGGGGCCGTCGTCGGCGACTTCGAGCACGGGCGTCGTGCCGTCGAGCCGCGCGGACACGTCGACACGCGCGCCGTCGCCCGCATAGCGGATCGCGTTGTCGACGAGGTTGTTCAGCAGCACGCGCAGCGTGTCGGCATTGCCCGACGTCATCACGGGCGTCGACACGATCGCGCCGAGATCGATCCGGTGCGCGTCGGCGACGCGCGTGCGGTCCGATACCACCGACCGGCACAGCGCGGCGAGATCGACGGGCGCCGACGCTGAGGCGGCCGCCTGCGCATCGGGTTCGAGGCGCGCGAGCGTCAGCAGCTGTTCGGCGAGGTGGCCGAGCCGCGTCGTGCCGGCATGGATCTGCGCGAGGATGTGCTCGCGTTCCTCGGCGGTCGACGCGCGCCGCAGCAGCTGCGACTGGATCGACAGCCCCATGATCGGCGTGCGCAATTCGTGCGCGGCATCGGCGATGAAGTGCCGTTGCAGCGTGAACGAGCGGTCCAGGCGCGCGAGCAGGTCGTTGATCGCTTCGGCGAGCGGACGGACTTCGTTCGGCATCGCGCCGACGTCGACCGGCTCGAGATTGTTCGCATTCCTGCGTTTGAGGCCGGATGCGATCGTGCGCAGCGGCCGCAACCCCGCGCCGATGCCGAACCACAGGCCGATCGCGAGCAGCGGCAGCATCGAGAACACGGGCCACAGCAGGTGCACGGCGATGCCCGCGATCGCTTCCCAGCGCGCATGGCGTGCCTGCGCGAGCCGGATCGTCGTGCCGCCGCGTTCGGTCACGTAGGTGCGCCACGGCTGGCCGCCGACGTCGACGCTCGCGATGCCTTTCTGCTCGGGCGGCGGCAGGGTCGAATCGCGGTCGGTCGAATACACGAGCTTGCCGTTGCGCCAGACCTGCAGCAGCACGGCGTCGGGATCGCTCGCCTCGAAACCGTGCTTGCCGTTGGCGCGGTTGCTGAACGACAGCTCGCCGTTCGGGCCGACGACGATCTGCTTCGACATGCTGCGCATCTGGTCGTCGAGCAGGTCGTCGAGCTCGCGCAGCGCGCCCCAGTAGGTGCCGGCACTCGCGACGAGGCCGATCACGCACGCGGCCGGAAGCAGCCACGTCAGCAGGCGCCGCCGCAGCGACGCGTTGCGCCAGCGCGCGATCGCGTGTTGCATGCGCGTCATGCGCCGTCACCGATCCGGTAGCCGACGCCGCGCACCGTGCGGATCATGTCGTGGCCGAGCTTCTTGCGCAGGTTGTGGATGTGCACCTGCACGGCGTTGCTCTCGATTTCCTCGCCCCAGCTGTACAGCCGCTCCTCGAACTGCTCGCGCGAAATCACCGCGCCCGGGTCGCGCATCAGCTCGTGCAGCAGCACGAACTCCTTCGGCGACAGCGTGACTTCGTCGTCGCCGAGCCAGACGAGGTGCTTGACGGGGTCGAGCCGCAGCGGGCCGATCGCGAGGGTCGTCTGCGCGCGGCCCGCGTGGCGGCGGTTGACCGCGCGGATGCGGGCGAGCAGTTCGTCGAGTTCGAACGGCTTGACGAGATAGTCGTCCGCGCCGCTGTCGAGGCCCGCGATGCGGTCGGGCACGCCGTCGCGCGCGGTGATGATGATCGCGGGCAGGTTTTCGTCGCGGCGGCGCAGCGCGGCGAGCACCGACAGGCCGTCGCGGTTCGGCAGCCCGAGATCGAGCAGCAGCAGGCCGTAGCCGGTCGCGCGCAACGCGAGCGACGCGGCGTCGCCGTCCTTCACCCAGTCGACCGCGAAGCCTTCCTGTTTGAGGCCCTGTTCGAGCCCGCTGCCGATCAGCGGATCGTCCTCGACGAGCAGTACGCGCATGGATTCGTATCTCTTCAACGGGGCGCCATGGCGCCCGGGGTTCCCATGATAAGCGCGCGGGCCTTAGCGGGAGCTTAAACACGGGCGCGCGGGCGGCGCGCGGCGGGCTTGCGCGCGCCGGCCGGTGCGGCACCGTGCCGCCGCGGCGCGACCTTCAGGTTTGCTTAATCTTACGGTCCGTAATCTGGCGCCGTCGCGTTCAACGGAGCGCGGCGTCACATCGAAGAAGAGGACCAAGATCATGAAACACCTGACGAGAATCCTGGCGGTTGCGCTCGCCGTGCTGCCCGCCGCCGTTTATGCGGAATATACCGGGCCGTCCACGCTGACCACGACGACCGTGAAGGAACTGCTCGCGAACGGCAAGGACGACCAGCACGTGCAGTTGCAGGGGCGCATCGTCAAGCATGTCGGCGGCGAGGATTACGAATTCGCCGATGCGACGGGCACGATCCGCGTCGAGATCGACCACAAGCTGTGGGCGGCCGGCCAGCCCGTCAGCGACCGGAACGAAGTGAAGGTGACCGGCGAATTCGAGCGCAAATGGTCGGGCAGCGTGAAGGTCGACGCCGATCACGTCGAAGTGCTGCGCTGACCGGTGCACCGGTGTATACGGGGCCGGTGATACCATGGACGACCGGTTCCCGCTCACACCAAGATGGCCGCCAATTTCGACGAACTCGCGTCCCGGATCCGGGCGCAATTTTCCGAGCTGAGCCCGCAATTCCAGGCGGGCGCGGCCTTCCTGCTCGATCATCCCGACGAAGTCGCCACGTCGTCGATGCGCAAGGTCGCACAGCGCGCGCAGGTGCAGCCCGCGTCGCTCGTGCGGCTCGCGCAGCAATTCGGCTTCCCCGGCTGGAACGAACTGCGCGACCTGTGTGTCGCGCGCGTGCGCACGCGCCCCGAGCCGCTCACGCAGCGGGCGCGCTCGCTCGTGCGGCCCGATGCGAAGGCGTCGCTCGCGCACGACCTGCTCGCCGCGCAACAACACAACCTGTCGGCCACCGCCGCGCAGAACGAGCACGCGCTCGCCGATGCCGCGAAACTCATCCGCAAGGCGTCGCACGTGCATGTCGCGGGGTTTCGCTCGTGCTACCCGGTTGCATTCGGCTTCGTGTACGGCTACCGGCTGTTCCGCCCGACCGTGTCGCTGCTCAACGGCGTCGCCGGGTCGCTCGAAATGGAGCTGCGGACGATCGCGAAGCAGAGCGTGACCGTCGTCGTCAGCTTCGCGCCGTATTCGGCGGAAGCGACGCGCGTCGCGCAGGCCGCGAAGGCGCAGGGCAGCCGGATAGTCGCGATCACCGACAGCGCGGTGTCGCCGATCGCGCTGCACGCGGACGCACAACTGATCTTCACGCACGACAGCCCGTCGTTTTTCCCGTCGCTGGTGGCCGCGCACGCGATGGCCGAAGCGCTGGTCGCGCAGTTGCTGGCGCTCGAAGGCAGCGATGCGATCGCCGCGCTCGAGCGCACGGAAGCGGAGCTGCACGCGAAGGGCGCTTACGTCGTCTGACGCGGTGCGTGCGGGTTCAACCTTCTTCATTTCCGATTCAACCGGACTCGACCGATGACGTTCACATACGAGGTGACCGACGCGGGCGACGTGAACGTTCGCAAGCAGATCGTCGCGCCGCTCATCCGATTCAACGAAAGCCAGGCGGGCCCGAACGACTTTCGTGCGCTGGCCGTGGTCGTGACCGACGCCGAAGGCACGGTGGTCGGCGGCTTGTGGGGCAGCACGGCGTACGGCTGGCTGCATGTCGACCTGCTCGTGGTGCCCGAGGCCGCGCGCGGCCAGGGTGCGGGCACGCGCATCATGGATCTGGCCGAGGCGGAAGCTGTCGCGCGCGGATGCCACGGCGCGTGGCTCGACACGTTCGACTTCCAGGCGCGGCCGTTCTACGAGAAACGCGGCTATGTCCGCTTCGGCGAACTGCCGGATTATCCGGCCGGGCACACGCGCATTTTCCTGACGAAGCGGCTTGCGGGCTGAGCATCGCCGCATGGAGCGGCCCGGTTGACGCGGTCGCCGGCCGTCGCCTAGGATAGCGGCCAGCGATGCAGGTCGCTTCCGGGTCCGCGGAAAGGGTTGAACCCACCTGTCGCAGCAAATCCAGTCTTCCTCCTGTCCTTTGTGCTGGCGGTATTGCGGACCTTCGGCCATGACTGCACGAGGATTCGCATGAAAAAGCTGCCTCCCGGGGCCAATCCCGATCATCTGAAAAAGCAGGCCAAGGCATTGTTGCGCCTGTACCGGCAGGGTGACGCCGACGCCGTCGCGCGCTTTGTCCGCTTTCTCCCCGCCGCCGCCAACCGCACGCACGACGAAGCGCTCGCGCTCGGGCTCCGGCTGCACGATGCGCAGTCGTGCATTGCGCGCGAGTACGGTTTCGCGTCATGGGCCGATCTCGGCGCGTTCGTCGAAACGCATGCGCTCGCCGGGCAGCAGCGGTCGGCGTTGATCCGGCGCTGGCTCGACCTGGCGTACGGCGCCGACGTGACGGGCGGTTTCGATGCGGCCCGGCCGCGTGTCGCCGCGCAACTGCTGCTCGACCGGCCCGATCTCGTTGCAAGCGATCCGACCGTCGCGTGCGCGGCCGGCGACCTCGATGCCGTGAAGGCGGCGCTGGCCGCCGATCCCGGATGGATCGCGCGCGCCGGCGGCGTGTTGAAGCTGCCGCCGCTGGTTGCCGTCACGCATTCTCGGCTCGGGCAGATTCCCGGGTTCGCCGTCCGGCTGCGTGCCTGCGTGCGTCATCTGCTCGATGCCGGGGCCGATCCGAACCAGCGGATCGGCAACCGGTTACCGCCGGCGTCGCTCGCGGCGCCCGACGAAGCGGGGCCGCTGTCGGCGCTGTACGGTGCCGCGGGCGTCAATCGCGATCCGGTTCTGACCGCGATGCTGCTGGAAGCCGGCGCCGACCCGAACGACGGCGAATCGCTCTATCACTCGGTGGAAAATCCGGCCTGTACGCGCCTGCTGCTCGAACACGGCGCGCGGGTGGGCGGGACCAATGCGTTGCGTCGCGCATTCGACATGCGCGATGCGGACGCGCTCGAACTGCTGCTCGAGCATGGCGGCGACCCGAACGAGCCGCCCGGCGAGGGGCTGGCGCAGACCTGGGGCGCACCGTTGTTGCGGGCGATCGGCGTGCGCTGCTCGGCGCGCCACGTCGCCGCACTGCTGGCGGCCGGCGCCGATCCCCGCGCGCGGACCCCGGCGGGCGTCAGTGCGTACCGGCTGGCGATGCAGACCGGACTGTCCGAGGTCGCCGCGTTGTTGCGTGCGGCGGGCGCGGAAGAGGCGCTCGACGCCGAGGACGCATTCGTGGCGGCCTGCGCGCGCGCCGACGCCGACGATGCGCGACGCATCCAGGCACGGCATCCCGAACTGCCGGGCGCGCTGCCCGGCGAGCGGCTGCGGCTGCTGCCGGATGCCGCCGCGTGGGGATCGGGCGACGCGGTGAAGGTCATGGTCGAACTGGGCTGGCCGATCGCGGCGCGGGGCGGCGACTGGGACGCGAGCGCGCTGAATCATGCGGTGTTTCGCGGCGATGCGGGCTTGCTGGCGTTCCTCCTCGAGCACGGCGCGAGCTGGCGTGACATGCACGGGTTCGGCAGCGACGCGCTCGGCACATTGTCCTGGGCATCCGTCAACGAACCGGAGCATGTCGGCGCCGCCGACTGGGAGGCTTGCGCGCGGGTGCTGCTCGCGCACGGTGTGCCGCAAGCCGCGCCGGACCCGTCGAATCCGGACGGCGTACTGATCGACGGTCGCGCGATGCGTTTCTCCGAAGCCGTCACCGACGTGTTGCTCGGCATCGACGGCGGGCCACCGGCGGCAAGGTAAGCGGCTATCGGTTGGCAACGGATGGGCGTCGGTGTCGGCCCGCTCGTTGCGGGTTGCCGATTGCCGACTCCCGACTCCCGACTCCCGACTTCCGGCTTCCGGCTTCCGGCTTCCGGCTTCCGGCTTCCGGCGCGCAGTCGGCGCATCGGTTTTTTCCTGTCGCGCGACGACATTTCGGTGAACTCTGAAACGTCGCGTGCACGATCGGCGTAAGCTCGGCCGTCAACTTTCTCCTGGAGCCCGCGATGACCCGTTCCGATCTTCAAGTCCGCCAAGCCGAAGCCTTCCGCGCCCTGCATGCACGTGCCGGCGCCTTCATCATCCCGAACCCGTGGGACGCCGGCACCGCGCGCCTGCTCGCGATGGCCGGCTTCGAGGCGCTCGCGACCACGAGCGCCGGCTACGCCTTTTCGAAAGGCCGGCCCGACTATGCGATCGACCGCGACGAGATGCTCGATCACATCGCCGAGATCGCCGCCGCGGGTGGCCTGCCCGTGAGCGCCGACCTCGAGAACGGCTTCGGCGATGCGCCCGACACGGTGGCCGAGACGATCCGGCTCGCGGCCGAGGCCGGCGCGGTCGGCGGGTCGATCGAGGATGCGACGGGCCGCGCCGACGCGCCGATCTATGCGCACGAAGCGGCGGTCGAGCGCATCGCGGCGGCCGTCGACGCGGCGCGTGCGCTGCCGTTTCCGTTCACGCTGACCGCGCGCTGCGAAAACTACCTGCACGGCCGCCACGACCTCGCCGACACGATCGCGCGGCTCGTCGCCTATCGCGACGCGGGCGCCGACGTGCTGTATGCGCCGGGCATCACCGATGCGGACGACATCGCGGCGGTGACGCGGGCGGTCGGCGCACCCGTGAACGTCGTGATGGGGCTGCAGGGCGGATTGCTGAGCGTCGACGCACTGGCGGCGCTCGGCGTGAAGCGCGTGAGTGTCGGCGGCGCACTGGCGCGGGCCGCGCTCGGCGCGTTCCTGCGCGCCGCGAAGGAGATGGCGCAGGACGGCACGTTTACGTTCACGCAAGCGGCCGTTCCCGGGCGCGATATCAACCGCTGGTTTGCGTCGCCGGATAATTCACCGGTTTTGTTCGGTGAATGAGTGTAAATAAATCGTGGGATCGTTCCCAATCGAAAAGTTGATTGATAATAATCAATCGATTTCACGTCAGAATTAAACGTCGGTGACGACGAAAAATACATCGTCTATTCTCCGCATTTCGCCCGTTCGACCGGGTCCGGCGCGCAAGCCGCGCCGGATCGGGCGGCCGGGCATCCGCCGGGCGCGTCGATGGCGCGCATTGTTGCATTTTCCCGATCATGACATTTTTGAAAAGGGGAGTTGCCGGCCGGTTTTTTGATTGATAATCTGCGGCACGTTCGAATGAACAGTTGGTGGGCTGCCGGGAATATCGATATATAAAAATGCTGAGAGAGCGATGACGATCCGAGAAAATCAACGCGTCAGGTTTCGCGTCGGCGATGTCGTGACGCTGAAGACGGGCGGGCCGCGCATGACCGTGACCTATGCCGGGCCGGTCGTATTCGACGACGGCGACTGGCTGATCTGCCAGTGGTTCGACGAACACGGCGAATTCCGGCAGGAAATGTTCCCTCACGACACCGTGGTGCCGGAGCCGCGCGCGATTTCGGCCGGGCGTGTCCGCATGCGCATGCAGTCGCATCGCTACCGGTCGGCTGCCTGACATTCACCTGACATCGCGAGGCGGCCGCACGCGGCGCCCGCGCCGCGACATTTCACGCCGGCCCGAAACATGCGGCGGTGCACTGCGTCGATACTGTCTGCATGAACCCGACCGATCCCATCGCAGCGGTTACGCACCGCGATCCCTATCCCTACTATGCGGCGCTCGTCGACGGGCCGCCGCTCGCGTTCGACGCCACGCTCGGCCTGTGGGTCGCGAGCCGCGCGGCCGCCGTGACGGCCGTGCTCGGCCATCCGGCCTGCCGCGTACGCCCGCTGGACGCGCCCGTGCCGCCCGCGTTGCGCGGCACGACGGCCGGCGCGCTGTTCGGCGAGCTGGTGCGCATGAACGACGGCGCGTTGCGGCACGACGTGCCGAAGCAGGCGCTGCGCGCGGCGTTCGCGTCGATCGACGCGGCTGCGCTGCGCGACCGTGCCATGCAGCTCGCCGCGCGGCGCCTGCCGCCGCCGGGCGATGCCGGCGCGCTGAACACGTGGTGCATGACGGTGCCCGTCTGCGCGGTCGCGGATCTGCTGGGCTTCGACGAGACGCAGCTCGACGCGATCGCGGCGCTGGTGGTCGACTTCGTCGCGGCGCTGTCGCCGCTGTCCGATGCCGAGGCGCTGGCCCGCGCGAGCGACGCCGCGCGACAGTTGCTCGACCGGATGACGGTGCACGTCGCGCAGACGCGTGCGCACGACGGCACGCTCGTCGCCGCCGTGCAGCAGGCTGCCCGTGCGGCGGGCTGGCAGGCAAGCGGCGCGCTGGTCGCGAACCTCGTCGGGCTGCTGTCGCAGACGTGCGAGGCGACCGCCGCCTGGCTCGGCAATGCGCTGGTGGCGTGGAACGGGGGCGCGGAATCGGGCTTGGAAGCGGGCTTAGAAGCGGGCGCGGGCGCCGCGCGCGTCGTGCCGGACGATGCCGCGCTCGACGCGGTCGTTGCCGAAGTCGGGCGCTTCGATTCACCGGTGCAGAACACGCGCCGCTTCGTCGCATCGCGCACGACGATCGAAGGCGTGACCGTCGAAGCCGGCGACGCGATCCTCGTCGTGCTCGCCGCGGCGAATCGCGACCCGGCCGTGCATCGCGATCCGCACCGGTTGATGCCCGGCCGCGCGGCCGGGCCGAATTTCGGTTTCGGCACGGGGCCGCATGGCTGCCCGGGCGAGCGGATCGCACGGGCGGTGACAGCGGGGGCGTTCGGGGCGTGGCTGCGTGCGGGCGGCGGGCCGCGGCACGACGGGCTGGCGTGGCATTACCGCGCGTCGACCAACGTCAGGATGCCGAAGTTCGACGCGGCAGGGTGATCGGGAAAGAGGGACTTAACGGCAGCCTTGCTTTTCCGCCCATTGCTCCTGGGCGGCGACACGGCGCTGCACGCGTTCGACGAGACCGGTTGAAAAGGTCCGCATGCTGATGCCGCGACGCTTGGCGAGGATCGTCTGCGCGACATCGGTGCGGGGGTTCGGCTGGCAGGCCCAGTACAGCGTCATCAGCCAGCCGATGCCGGTCCACCCGAACAGCGCGTTGAACATCGCGACCGTCAGCTTGTCGTGCCGGCCACGCCGGTCGGCAATGACCGCCGGCAGAAAATAGATCGCGATCGCGGCCACCGAACCGGCCACTTGAATCAGGACTGCGTTCTGCATGTTGCTGCTCCATCCGAACTGCAATGGAGCCGATTGTCGCGCTTTTTTCGTTCGCGTGCAGGCCGCGCTCAGACAATTGATTGTTGCGGTTTTAATGATGATCAGCCGGCTTCGGTGTCCGCCGGCTGCATTTCGTTGCTCAGCGCGAAACCTTCGTCGCGCCAGCCCGTCACGCCGCCGATCATCAGCTTGACCGGCCGGCCGAGGTGCGCGAGCCGGATCGCCGCGCGCGCGGCGCCGTTGCAGTGCGGGCCCGCGCAGTAGACGACGAACAGCGTGCCGGCCGGATAGCCGGCGAGCTTGCTCTCGATGATCTTGCGGTGCGGCAGGTTGCGCGCGCCGGGCACGTGGCCGGCGGCGAACTGGTCGGGGCCGCGCACGTCGAGCAGCACGAAATCGGGCGCACCCGATGCGAGCGCGTCGTGCACGTCCCAGCAATCGGTCTCGAAGCGCAGCGACGCCTCGAAATGCGCGAGGGCGGCGGGGCTGTCGGCAGCGGGGACGTCGGTGACGTAGGACATGGTCGAGTTCTCCTGAAGGTTGAGCGGAACGCAGTGGAATGAAGGGCAGTATCGCGGTTCGGCGACCGTCGCGGCAGTGGCGCGATCGACAAGTTCCGGTAACATCGCGCCATGCACAATCATCTCGTCGTCGCGCTCGCCTACGATCGCCTCTGCACCTTCGAATTCGGCTGCGTGGTCGAACTGTTCGCGCTCGAACGCCCCGAGCTCGGGGTCGACTGGTATCGCTTCGCGGTCTGCGCGAGCGAGCCGGGGCCCGTGCGCGCGGCGGGCGGCATCACGGTCGCCGCGCCGTATCGGCTCGCGATGCTCGATCGCGCCGATACCATCGTGATTCCCGGCTGGCGCGATCCGGACGAACCGCCGCCGGAACCGTTGCTGAAAAAGCTGCGGGCCGCGCATCGCCGTGGCGCGCGGCTTTGCTCGATCTGCTCGGGCGTGTTCGTGCTGGCCGCGGCCGGCGTGCTCGACGGCCTCACGGTGACGACCCACTGGCGCTATGCGGAGAAACTGCAGGCGCGTTATCCCGCGCTGCGCGTGAATCCCGATGCGCTTTACGTCGACGAAGGGCAGGTCGTCACGTCGGCCGGATCGGCGGCGGGGCTCGACATGCTGCTGCATCTCGTGCGCCGCGATCACGGCGGCGCGATCGCGAACCGGGTCGCGCAGCGCCTCGTGCTGCCGCCGCATCGCGACGGCGGCCAGGCGCAGTTCGTGCCGCGCCCGGTCGCGCCGGGCGGTACCGACCGGCTCGCGAAGCTGATCGACTGGATGCGCGCGCACGCGGCCGAGCCGCACACGCTCGCGTCGCTCGCCGCGCAGGCCGCGATGAGCACGCGCACGCTGCAGCGGCAGTTCGCGGACGCGACGGGGATGTCGCCGCTCGCATGGCTGATCCGCGAACGCGTGAACGTGGCGAAGGACATGCTCGAAGCGCATCCCGCGCTGTCGCTCGCGCAGGTGGCGGCGCGTGCGGGGTTCGGTTCAGAGGAGTCGCTGCGGCGGCATTTCCGGCGCGTCGCGGCGACGAGCCCGGCCGCGTACCGGCGCGGGATGGATCGTGGCGTAAGATCGCAGGACGCTTGAGCGCCGCGCTGTTGCGCGGTGGCTTTCGTACCCGGCGGCGCACCGCCTGACCGGGGCATTCCGGACGAAAGCGCAACAAACCAACAACATGACTCTCAGAGAGAACCTCGGATTCGGCTTCATGCGCGACGACGCGCACGTCTATTGCCACGATGGCCCGCTGCGGGACCGCGCCGGCAACCTCATCGAAGGCATCGCGATCGACAGCTTCCGGCCGTTGTCCCGGTATCTGGCGACGGACGGCGTGCGTGCCTATGCGTGCACTTTCACGTGGTTGCGCTTCACCGTGCTCGACGTCGACGCCGCGACGTTTCGCCTGCTGGACGAGTCGCATGCCGTCGACGCGAACCATGTCTATTTTCAGAACCGGAAACTTGCCGGCGCGTCGCCTGCGCGCTTTCGGCTGCTGAGCGAATCATGGGGGCATGACGACCGTTACCTGTATCACTACGGCAAGCGCATGCGCGGCGCGGATCCCGCGACGCTGCGTCGGGTCGGCGCGTATCTGGTCGACGCACAGCGCGTCTGGTACGGCGGGCGGGCACTGGAAGGCGCCGATGCGGCGAGCTTTGTCAGCGCGGATGAAGTGGCGCAGGATCAGGCGACCGATCGCGCGCGTCCCTACCGTTACGGCCATGCGGATGATCCCGGCCCGCGCGAGCAATGGGAACGCAACTGGTCGCCGTTCTTCGCCGCGCGTCCCGAATTGCAGGGGTACTGGTGGCATGCGCTGATCGGGCAGGCCGTGGCGGACGTATCGACGCGGGAACTCGGCGGCGGATACCGGGTGGTCGGCGATCAGGTGTACCTGCACGACCTGCCGCTGCTCGAACCGGATGCAGGGACGGTCCGGTGGCTCGGCGATTCGTTCATCGCGGACCGCTCGCGGCTCTATTCGTATTCGGAGTACCACAAGGGCTTTCTTCGCGGAGGGCCGCTTCCGGGCGATCCTGCGCAGTGGCGGCATCTTGGCGGGCCGTGGTATCAGGCCGGCGACCATTGCTATCGGCAGCAATGGCGCGGCCATGCGGAGGCCGCGAAGGTCGACGGCAAGACGTTCGAGATCCTGAACGATACCTATGCGAAGGATCGCAATGGCGTGCTGTGCATGCTGGTACGCAAGCGCGGCATCGATCCCGCACGAATCGAAGTCGTCGGCGACGACCATCTGCGGGAGGGGGACCGGCTGTTCTATTTCGGCAAGGAAGTGAAGGCCAGGTTCGACGCCCCGACGGCCGAACCGGTCGGTCACGGCTTTCTGCGCGACGGGCAGGGGCGATTGCTGCACTACAACCAGCCGTATCGGCGCGGCGTCGACGGAGCGACGCTCACGTTCCTGTCCGAGTATTTCGCACGGGACCGTGCGCGGGCCTACGTCTATTGCAACGGCGCCGAACTCGTGCCGCTGCCCGGCGTCGATCCGGCCGCCTTTCATCTGGAGCAACCCGATATCGGCACGGACGGTAGTCGTCGCTACGTGTATCAGGCATGGCTGGCTGCGTGGCGCGCGCGTGACAGGTCACCGATGCCCGACTACGTGCCGCCGGACTACGTGGCGCCCGAAGCGGGAACACGGGCCGATGCCGGACCGGCGCCCGAATCGGTGTCGGCGAACGGGTTCCGGCACGCGTCGCCCGCCGGGCCGGACGCCGCCCGCCGGGCGTGCGTGATCGAATGGTCGCGCGACGAGGCGGGCGAACCGCGACTCGTCGTGGCCGGCGACGGATTCTGCGACATCTGGGATCTGGCGCAGCGGCAAGTGGTCGCGTCGTTTGCGCTGCCTCGTCCGTTCGTGCCCGACGAGACGGAGGCGACGGCCATGGACCGACTGCGCAACGTGCCGGTGAGCGCGTCGGCCGATGCGTCGTTGTCGACGCTGATTGTCGCGTACTGGGACAACACGGCACTTTACCGGGTCGATGCCGCGAGCGGTGCAGCGGACGCGTGCTGGCGGGCAGACAGCCGTTATGACGATCCGGAACGGGTTCATCTGTCGCCCGACGCGCGCGAAGCGTGGGTGCGCATCCGCAACCGGCTCTATCGCGTGCCGCTCGCCGGCGACGGCACGCTCGACGTGCTCGATTACGATCTGGCCGACCAGCGTTTCCAGGACGCTCCGTTCGCGGTGAGCGCCAGCCGGCATCGCCGTGCATTCGCGCGGGACGCGGCGCTGACGGTGCGCACGGATGGCGCGACCGATTGCGACATACCCGGTGCGGACAACGGCTTTCCATGCGCGTTTTCGGACGACGGCACGCGCGTGCTGGCGCGCGACGCGAAATTCGTGTTGCGCGAGTTCGACGTCGACAGCGGCAAGCGCCTCGCGTTGCATCGTGGCGGCTGGTGCGAGCGCAAGTGGTTCAAGAGCCAGGCCGGCTGGATCGGCGGGCGCCCCGTGTTCGTCGGCCTGCCGATGGGCGGGCAGGGCGAGGTCGACATCTGGGATGTGCTCGACAACCGGCTGCTGTTTCGCATCGAGGCCGCCGCACGCGTGCCCGAGCCGGACGCGGGCTGACACCGTCGCGACGCTGCGGTCGGTCGCGGGAAGAACGCCGGGCGATTCCGACGCCGATGCGAGCAGCCGACGCGATCGCGCCGCGATACGGCGCATGCATCCTCCAACCCGGCGACGACGGTGCAGCGCAGGCGGCCAGTGACCGGAGCAACCGGCCGCGTGTACTGAACGGCCGCGTGCCACCGCGGCCGGTGCAGGCTCACCGCGGAATGGTGTCGCGCGCCTTCTGTTTGATGCACGCGATCCGGTACACGCCGTCCTCGACTTCGACACCGTGCGTGTCGTGCGTGAAGCCCGGGAAGCGCAGGTCGTACTGCTCGAGCGCCTTCAGGTAGCCGAGCAGCGGGCCGTCGGCCGGCCCCGCGTTCTCGCCGGGCATCAGCAGCGGAATGCCGGGCGGATAGGGCACGACGCCCGTCGCGACGGTGCGGCCTTCCATCTCCGACAGCTCCAGCATCTCGATGTCGTTGTGCACGAGATGCTCGAACGCCTCGGCCGGGCTGTAATCGGGCTTCGGCAGCGTCGAGAAGCCGCGCGACATCATCTCGGTCGTCTTCAGGTCGCTCATCGCGCTGAACATCAGGTCGCACAGGTCGCGCAGGCCGAGCTTGCCGTAGCGTTCCGGGTAGCGCGCGACGAGTTCGGGCAGCACCTGTTCGAGCGGCGCGTTCGCGTCGTAGTCGCGCTTGAAATCGAGCAGCGTGTTGACGAGCGTGCCCCACTTGCCCTTCGTCACGCCGAGCGAGAACAGGAACAGGATCGTGAAGTCGGTCGTCTTCTCGACGACGATCCCGTGCCGGTCGAGATACGCGGTGACGACCGATGCCGGAATGCCGACCGGCATCAGCCCGCCGTGCGATGCGACGCCCGGCGTGACGATCGACACCTTGATCGGGTCGAGCATGCAGTAGTCGTCCTCGATTTCGCCGAAGCCGTGCCACGTGTCGCCCGGATGCAGTACCCAGCACGACGGGTCGGTGGCGAGCAGCGTCTCGTCCGCTTCGTGGAAGCGCACGCGGCGGCCCGTCTTGCGATCGACGACGTTGTCCGGCTGCCAGCCGTTGAAGAACCAGTCGTTGTTCTCCGCGCATTCCGCATGCAGGCGCGCAAGCATCTGGCGGAACGCGACGGCCTCGCGGATCGCGTCGGTCGTCAGCGCCTCGCCGCCGGGGCCGTCCATCATCGCGGCGCTCACGTCGTTCGACGCGATGATCGCGTAGTTCGGCGACGTCGACGCATGCATCATGTACGCCTCGTTGAAGCGCGCATGCTCGATCGGGTTGCGGCCGTCGCGGACGTGGATGAACGACGCCTGCGACAGCGCGGCGAGCAGCTTGTGCGTCGATTGCGTCGCGAACACCGTCGGCTTGCTCGCGTCGTGCTGCGACGGATCGCCGTGCATCGCGTGACGGTCGCGGTAGATCGGGTTGAAGCGCGCGTAGCCGTACCACGCCTCGTCGAAGTGCAATCGGTCGACGCTCTGCCCGAGCAGTTCCTCGACGCGTGCGACGTTGTAGCAGAGGCCGTCGTACGTCGAGTTCGTGATCAGCGCATGCACGGGCGTCGGGTCGATGCCGTCGCGGCCGCGCACGAGCGGGTTCGCGTCGATCGCGAGCCGCACGGCGGCGGCCGTCAGCCGTTCCGGCATGATCGGCCCGATGATCCCGTAATGATTGCGCGACGGAATCAGGTAGGTCGGAATCGCGCCGGACATCGTCATCGCGTGCTCGGCCGACTTGTGGCAGTTGCGGTCGCACAGCGCGACCTGGTTGCGCGTGACGCTCGCCATCAGGATCACGCGGTTCGACATCGACGAGCCGTTCGTCACGTGATACGTGCGGTGCGCGCCGAACACGCGTGCCGCGTAGCGCTCGCTTTCGCCGATCGGGCCGGAGTGGTCGAGCAGCGAGCCGAGTTCGCCGACCGAGATCGACAGGTCCGAGCGGAACAGCGCCTCGCCGAAGAATTCGAAGTACGCGCGGCCGACCGGCGATTTCAGGAACGCGGTGCCGCCGGTGTGACCGGGTGTGTGCCACGAGTATTCGTACACGCGCGAGAATTTCGCGAGCGCGCGGAACATCGGCGGCAGCACGGTCTCGCGGTAGCGTTCGATCGCGGCGACGATCCGCCCGCCGATGAACGCGGTGGTGTCCTCCAGCATCCAGATGAAGTCGTCGGCCTTGCGCATCGCGTCGACGGGAATCGCGGATGCGCTGGCACGGCTCGCGAGCAGGAACACGGGCACGGTCGCGTTGCGCGCGCGCATCGCGTCGAGCACGGCCTGCGCGGGCGCGTGGCCGGCGTCGTTGCCGAGTTCCCAGTTGAGCAGCAGGCACTGGATCGCCGGATCGGCGGCGACGACCGCGCAGGCATCGTCGGCGGACGTCGCGATCACGACGTCGACGAGCCGGGTGCGCAGCTCCTCGGCAAGCGCCGTCGCGGCGCGCCCGGTGGCCGTGCGTTCGTCGATGTCGTGCTGCACGAGCAGCGCCTTCATGCCGAGGCGGCGGAAGGCCGGTTGGGTCAAGGATGCGGTCATGTGTCATTCCCCCGTTTGCTGGGTTGCCTGGGCGCTCGCGGCAACGGCCGGCGAGCGCGCGTGAAGGGTGTCGGCCTGGTGACGGCCCACGGAAATCCAGAAGGTCGCGGCGAGCGCGGCGATGGTCACACCGAGCGCGAGATAGCGCACCCAGCGCGGCGAGCGGCCGCCCGGATGCACGTGGGTTTCCTCGATCTCGCGCTGGCGGTTGATCGACAGCTCGTAGAAGACGATCGTCGCGACGACGAAGATCAGCGACCAGCGCGTCTGCTGGCCGTCGGAGCCGACCATCGCCCACAGCGCGTAGACGGCGCCGATCAGGCCGACGATCGTGTAGAACGTGAACTGGTGCGACGGCATCTTGCCGTAGCCGAGCACCTTGATCGCGATGCACGAATAGATGTACGGCAGCAGCGTCATGATCACGGCGATCGACGCGATCTTGCCGAACTGCTCGCTGGCGCTCGGCGACATCGTCGCGAGCACCTGCACCGACATGATCAGCGCGACGATCGCGAGGCCGGCCGACGGCACGTTCTTCGAGTTGACGCGCGCGAACACGCTGGCGAACAGGCCGTCGTCGGCCGCGGCCTTCGCGGTCTGGCCGACCAGCAGCGTCCAGCCCGCGAGCGAGCCGAGGCAGCCGAGCGCCGCGCACAGCGCGACCGCGTTCGCGGCCGTATTGCCGAGCGCGAGGCGCGCGGCATCCGCGAACGGCGCGCTCGATGCGAGCAGCGCCTTGTTCGGGATCATCCCCATGATCACGGTCGAGCTGAGCACGTAGCAGACGGCCGCGAGCACCACGCCGCCGACGGTCGCGATCGGCACGTTGCGCGACGGGTTCTCGACGACACCGGCCGACACCGACGCGCTTTCCACGCCGATGAACGCCCACAGCGTGAAGTTCAGCGTCGCGCCGATCGCGCTGAAGCTGTTGGTGCCCGACACGTTCCAGCCGGCGAAATACACGTCCTTGCTGAACCAGAACCAGCCGAACACGGCCATCCCGAGGATCGGCACGAGCGCGAAGACCGTCGTGACCGACTGCACGCGGCCGACGACGTTCGGCCCGAGGATGTTCGCGTACGTGAACAGCCAGATCACGAAGATCTGCGCGAGCGCGAACACGAGCGGGTCCTTCAGTACCGGGAAGAAATGCGTGAGGTAGCCGAGGCCGGCGACCGCGAGGCCGACGTTGCCGAGCACGTTCGCGAGCCAGTAGATCAGGTTGGTCTGGTAGCCCATGTACGGGCCGAACGACTTGCGCGCATACGCGTACGGGCCGCCGGCGGCCGGGTCGATCGCGGCGAGCTTCGCGAACACGAGCGCGAGCGACACGGCGCCGACGACGGTGATCAGCCAGCCGAAGATCGCGATGCCGCCGGTCGCGGCGAGGTTCGCGGGCAGCATGAAGACGCCGGAGCCCATCATGTTGCCCGCGACCATCAGCGTGGCGGGAATGACGCCGATTTTCGGCGCGGAAGCCGCGTCCGGCGTGGCGGCGGCGCGGGAGGAGGACGAGCTGGCATCGGACATGCGACGCTCCTTGAGAAGGCGTGTTTCGGTTGAGGTAACGCGGTGTGGCGCCGGTCGACGATTCCGGTGTGGTTCGTCGTTTTAATTGACGCGTTCATGTTATCGCTCGGGGCGATTATTAATAAGGGTAAACGCTTGTATTTAATAACTTGAATATTGATCAATGTCATTGAAGCCGGTGAAACGGTGTTTGGCTTCGGGTTCGGCGGCCCGTGTGGAAAGGCCGGAGCGCGTTTTTGCCGATTCCGGTCCGGACGGGTGGGATCGTGCCGCGGAAGCTTCGAAGAATAATCGCTTTTACTAACCGGTTAAATCAATTCGTGACGCAAATGGCGTGGCAATCGGAGTTTGAGTTTGTCGGTTATTATCGGGTGCATTAAATGCGTGCCGCCGGCGCGCGCGACCACCGCTTCTTCCCCGAGGATGATTCCGATGACGACGCTGCCTTCCCGTTTGCCGCTGATCCAGGCCCCGATGGTCGGTTCACTGAGCCCGCTCGCGATCGCCGTGTGCGAAGCCGGCGGGCTCGGCTCGCTCGCCTGCGCGGCACTGGGCCCGCAGCAATTGCGCGACGAGATCGCGGCGATCCGGGCGCGCACGCCCGCCCCGTTCAACGTGAACTTCTTCTGCCATACGCCGCCGGCGCCCGATGCCGCGGTCGACGCGCGCTGGCGCGCGGCGCTCGCGGGCTACTACGCAGAAGTCGGGCTCGATCCGGCCGACGTGAAGGGCGGCCCCGGACGCGCGCCGTTCGACGATGCGATGTGCGCGGTCGTCGAAGAGCTGCGGCCGGCCGTCGTGAGCTTTCACTTCGGGCTCCCGGACGATCCGCTGCTCGATCGCGTGCGGCGCACGGGCGCGCAGGTCGTCTCGTCCGCGACGACCGTCGAGGAAGCGCGCTGGCTGGATGCCCGCGGCGTCGACGCGATCGTCGCGCAGGGCGCGGAGGCCGGCGGCCATCGCGGCATGTTCCTGACCGACGACATCCATGCGCAGCCGGGCCTGTTCGCGTTGCTGCCGCAGATCGTCGACGCGGTGCGCGCGCCGGTGATCGCCGCCGGCGCGATCGCCGACGGGCGCGGCATCGCGGCCGCGTTCGCGCTCGGCGCGCGCGCGGTGCAGATCGGCACCGGTTACCTGCTGACGCCGCAGGCCGGCCGCTCGGCGCAGCATCGCGCGGCGGTGCGCGCCGCGCGCGACGACGGCACGCGCCTGACCAACCTGTACACGGGCCGCCCCGCGCGCGGGCTGCTGACGCGCTTCATGCGCGAACAGGGGCCGATGAGCGCGCTCGCGCCGGCGTTTCCGCTCGCGACGGCCGTGGTCGATCCGCTGCGCGGCGCGTTCGAGCGGCAGGGCCGCGACGACTTCTCGGTGCTGTGGTCGGGCGAGGCCGCGGCGCTCGCGCGTGAAGAGGACGCAGGCGAGTTGACGCAGCGCCTGTGGCGCGATGCGCTGGCATGTGCGGCGGGGCTGCGCGACGCGTTTCCGCAGGCGCGCTGAGCGACCGGGAAGGGGGCGCCGGCGCGGGAGCATCGGCGTATCATCTGGGTTTTCGTCAGCCCGATCCAGGCACCCCCCCACCATGACCTCCGTCGACACTACCCCCGTCCTCGACCATGACAAGCTCGTTACCTTCATCGAGCGCAAGTGGAACGATGAAATCCTCCACGCACTGACCGACTACATCGCGATCCCCGCGAAGAGCCCTGCATTCGATCCCGACTGGGCGAAGCGCGGTTATCTCGAGCGCGTCGTCACCGATGCCGCGCAGTGGGCCGAGCGACAGCCCGTGAAAGGCCTGAAGCTCGAGATCGTGCGCCTGCCGGGCCGCACGCCGGTGATCTTCTTCGAATCGCCCGCCACGCGCCCGGGCAGCACCGACACGATCCTGCTGTACGGCCACCTCGACAAGCAGCCCGAGTTTGACGGCTGGCGCGCGGACCTCGGCCCGTGGACGCCAAAGTACGAGAACGGCAAGCTGTACGGCCGCGGCGGCGCGGACGACGGTTACGCGATCTACGCGAGCCTCGCCGCGCTCGGCGCGCTCGACGAGCAGGGCATCGAGCGGCCGCGTTGCGTCGGCCTGATCGAGACCTGCGAGGAGTCGGGCAGCTACGACCTGCTGCCGTACGTCGACGCGCTGCGCGACCGGCTCGGCCAGGTGTCGCTCGTCGTGTGCCTCGATTCGGGCGCCGGCAACTACGACCAGATGTGGCTCACCACGTCGCTGCGCGGGCTGGTGTCCGGCGACCTGCAGGTCGAGGTGCTCGAGGAAGGCGTGCATTCGGGCGTGTTCGGCGGCATCGCGCCGTCGAGCTTCCGCGTGATGCGCCAGCTGTTCGAGCGCCTGGAAGATGCGAAGAACGGCAACCTGCTGCCGGGCGTGTTCCATTGCGAGATTCCCGACAGCCGCGTGCGCGAAGCCGACGCAGCCGCCGCCATCCTCGGCGACGCCGTGTGGAAGGGGCTGCCGTGGGCCTGCGGCGCGGACGGCAAGCCGGTGCTGCCGACCACGACCGATCCGCGCGAGGCGCTGCTGAATTCGACGTGGCGCCCGTCGCTGTCGGTGACCGGCGCGGCCGGCATGCCGGCGCTCGCGGATGCGGGCAACGTGCTGCGTCCGCGCACTGCGTTCAAGCTGTCGCTGCGCCTGCCGCCGCTCGTCGACGCCGCGCAGGCCGTGCAGCAACTGAAGGAACTGCTCGAACTCGACCCGCCGTATAACGCGAAGGTCACGTTCAAGCCGGACGCGGGTGCCGCGACGGGCTGGAGCGCTCCGGATCTCGCGCCGTGGCTCGCGTCGTCGCTCGATGCCGCGTCGCGCCGCCACTTCGGCGCCGATTGCGCGTACATGGGCCTCGGCGGCACGATCCCGCTGATGAACGTGTTGCAGGAAGGTTTCCCGTCCGCCCAGTTCATGGTGTGCGGCGTGCTCGGGCCGAAGTCGAACGCGCACGGCCCGAACGAGTTCCTGCACGTGCCGTACGCGAAGAAGCTGACGGCGGCGGTCGCGGACGTGATCGCGACCGCGCGCTGAGCGCCACGACTGCCCGACCCGACCTGACGGAACCTTGCCGATGACCGCCTTGCCGACGCCCGATACCGAACCGCTGCGCATGCGCGCCGAACCGCTGCATGCATTCGTCGCGGCACTCTGGGAACGGGCCGGCAGCAGCGAGCGGGAGGCACGGCTCGTCGCCGATCATCTGGTCGGCGCGAATCTCGCGGGCCACGATTCGCACGGGATCGGGATGATCCCGAACTACGTCGCGTCGTGGCGGGAAGGGCAGTTGCAGTTGAACGGGCACGCGTCAATCGTCCGCGACGGCGGCGCGGTGCTGACGATCGACGGCGGGCGCGGCTTCGGCCAGGTGATCGCGTTCGAGGCGATGGTCGAAGGGATCGAGCGTGCGCGGCGCATGGGCATCTGCGCGATCGGGTTGCGCGACGTGCATCATCTCGGCCGCATCGGGCACTGGGCCGAGCAGTGCGCGCGCGCGGGGCTCGTGTCGTTCCATTTCGTCAACGTGCCGGGCGACCTGCTGGTCGCGCCGCTGCACGGCACCGATCCGCGCTTCGGCACGAACCCGTTCTGCGCCGCGTATCCGCGTGTGGGCAGGCCGCCGCTGCTGCTCGATTTCGCGACGAGCGCGATCGCGTACGGCAAGACGCGCGTCGCGCACAACCAGCGCAAGCGCGTGCCGGCCGGGTCGCTGATCGACCATCGCGGCCAGCCGACCGACGATCCGGCCGTGATGCACGAGCAGCCGTTCGGTGCGCTGCTGCCGTTCGGGCTGCACAAGGGGTACGCGCTGGCGGCGATGTGCGAGATTTTCGGCGGTGCGCTCGTCGGCGGGCATACGACCTACGGCGACACGCTGCAGAAGACGAGCGCGATCGTCAACGGGATGCTGTCGGTGCTGATCGACCCGAAGGCATTCGATGCGGCCGATGCGGAGCGTGAAGCCGATGCGTTCGTCGCATGGGCCAAGGCGTCGCCGCAGGCCGGTGACGCGCCGGTACAGGTGCCGGGCGAGCCGGAAGAGACGAGCCGCGCGGCGCGCGGGGCCGGCGGCATTCCGGTCGACCGCGCGACGTGGCGGCAGATTCGCGAGAGCGCGTCCGCGGTCGGCTTCGACGACGCGGCGCTCGACGCGTGGACGCAGCGTTGCACGGAGCGTGCATGAGCTGGCAGTCGGAGAAGGCGCACGGCGAGGAGATCGCGTATCAGCTCGCGCCGCTCGGCAAGGTCGAGGTCGCGCGGTTCTTCAGCGGGGCGGCGATGCGGCTCGATGGCGTGATGTTCGGCTTCATGTCGCGCGGGTCGCTGTTCCTGCGTGTCGACGACGTGAACCGTCCGGCATTCGTCGCGGCGGGGATGGGGCCGTTCTCGTATGCAAGGCCCACGCGTACCGTCGCGCTGGAGGGCTACTACGAAACCCCGGCCGACGTGCTCGAGGATGCGGGTGCGCTGTTCGACTGGTGCCGCAGCGCGTATCGCGCGGCGCTGCTGGCGGGGCCGCCGAAGCGAAAGGCGAGGGCGGCGGCGAAGCCGGTGCCGGAAGTGGCGCCGGTGGTGAAGCGGGTGGCGAAAGCGGCAGCGAAGCCGGCGGAGAAGTCTGCGGCAAAGCCGGCAGTGAAGCGGGCAACGAAACCGGCGGCCAAGCCAGCGGCAAAGGCGGCAGCGAAACCGACAGCGAAACCGACAGCGAAACCGACAGCGAAACCGACAGCGAAACCGACGGCGAAACCAGCAACTAAACCACCGGCGAAGCGCAAGCAAACCTGATGCCGGTCGAGCGAAGCGACATCTTCGCGAATTTCGCTTTCCTTTCTTTCGATCTCGAACGTGCCGGGGCGATTCGCGCGACGCGCGGCGCATGACGGGTGCCAGGCGGTGCGCCCGCGCAGGTGCGTAAAGTCATGCGGCTTGCCGCACCGCACATCCCCCGTGCTTCACAACGGCGGCCCCGGCGTTTATGATCGGCGCGGGTTGCACCCGTGACTGGCGCGACCCGCGCCGGCCTCGCCGCCGGCTCCAACGAACGGCGCATCGTATGCCGCGCGGGACGCTTCCCCACTCATCATTCCAGACGGAGACAACCGATGCTTGTCCTGATTCTCGGTTTAGCGATCTTCCTCGGTGTGCACTCGATCCGGATCGTCGCGGACGGCTGGCGGTCGGCGACGATCGAGCGAATCGGCGAGAAAGGCTGGAAGGGCCCCTATGCGATCGCATCGATCGTCGGCTTCGTGCTGATCGTCTGGGGTTACGGCATCGCGCGCCAGGGCGCGACGCTGCTGTGGGTGTCGCCGGTCGGTGTGCGCCACCTCACCGGCATGCTGACCGCGATCGCATTCGTGCTGATCGCCGCCTCCTACGTGCCCGGCAACCGAATCAAGACGCTCGTCGGCCATCCGATGGTGGCCGGCGTGGCGGTCTGGGCGATCGCGCACCTGCTCGCGAACGGCACGCTGCACGCCGTTGTGCTGTTCGGCGCCTTCTTCGTCTGGTCGCTCGTCGATTTCGTCGTATGGCGCGCGCGCGATCGCCGCGAAGGCGTTCGTTATCCGGCGGGCAGGCTGTCGGGCGACGTCGTGGCGGTCGTGGCCGGGCTCGTCGTCTGGGCTGTCTTCGCGCTGTTCCTGCACGGCTGGCTGATCGGCGTGCGGCCGTTCGGCTAAGCCGCCAGGCACTTGAGCGGCTGAGCGGCCGAGAAGCCAAGCGGTTGAGCAACTGATTGGCCGAGCGGCGCCGGCCAGCGCGCCGCACGCCGAGGGCAACGGTCAGCGCAGCTTCGCGCCGGCCGTTTCGCCGAGTTGCGCCGGCTTGCGGCGCAGGAAATACGCCGCGACGATCGCGAGCGCCGTCGATACCGTGAACCAGAACTGGAAGCGCGAATCCGGGTTGAATGCCTGCGAGCCGAGCACGGCGACGAGCGCCAGAAGCGCGACCCAGTTCGACACCGGATAGAACCACGCGCGGAACGCCGCCGGGTCGCGTCGCTCGTGCTTCGTCTGCCGGCGCATCGCGAAGTGCGCGACGATGATGAAGATCCACACGATCATCACGAACGCGCCGCTGCTCTTCGCGAGCATCAGGAACAGGTCGCCGCCGCTCACGAAGTGAACGCCGAGGATCGACACGCAGATCGCGAGGCACAGCACGAGCGCGTTCATCGGCACGCCTTTCGCGTTGGTACGGCCGAACATCGCGGGCGCGTGCCCGCGCTGGCTGAGCGAGAACAGCATGCGCGAGTTCGAGAACAGGAACGAGTTCATCACCGACATGAACGACACGAACAGCACGATCTTCATCGCGACGGCCGCGCCCGTGAAGCCCGCCATGCCGAACAGCGACACGTACGGCGATTTCAGGTTGGCCTTGTCCGTCCACGGCATGCACAGGATCAGGATCGACACCGAGCCGACGTAGAACACCATCACGCGCACGATCACGCTCTTGATCGCGCGGATCACGTTCTTGCCCGGGTTCTCGGATTCGCCCGCGGCCACGGCCGCGATTTCGCTGCCGCCGAGCGAGAAGATCACGACCATCACGCCGGCAAGCACGGGCGAAATGCCGTTCGGCATGAAGCCGCCGTGATCCGTGAGGTTCACGAGCCCGGGCGCCGGAATGCGCGGCTGGAAGCCGAGCAGGATCGATGCGCCGAGCGCCATGAACACGACGATCGTCGCGACCTTCGCGAACGACAGCCAGTATTCCGCTTCGCCGAACGAGCGCACCGAGTACGCGTTGCTCGCGATCAGCGTCACGAGCATGAACAGTGCGCCGGCCCACACGGGCAGCCACGGCAGGAAATCATTGAGGATCGCACCGAGCAGGATCGCCTCGACGGTGATCGTCATCATCGACTTGAACCAGTACAGCCAGCCGACCGCGAAGCCGGCCCATTCGCCGAGATAGCTGCTCGCGTAGGTGGAGAACGAGCCGCTGTCGGGATTGCGGGACGCCATTTCGCCGAGCATGAACATGACGAGCGTGACGATCACGCCGCCGATCAGGTACGACAGGATCGCCGCGGGGCCGGCGGTCGCGATGATCGCGCCGGAGCCGACGAACAGGCCTGCGCCGATCACGCCGCCAAGCGCGATCATCGTGATGTGCCGTTGCTTGAGGCTTTGCCTCAAAGAATTGTCCTGCATCTCCTACCTCTAGTTATTGTTGGCCGGGAACGCATCGGGCAGCGGCGGCAACGTTCTGCCGCCGCAGGGGCGCCGATGTCGGGGGAGCGTGTGTGACGCGATGTGCCGGGCCGCCGGCGGTGAGTCGGAATGGCGGCCGCGAAGTACCGGTCGGTGCCCGCGAGAGGGCGATGACGACGGCAACCCGGATTGTGGGCGGACACCGCCGTCACCGCAAACGAGATATGAGAAAGACGTCTTGCGGTTTGCTCATCAATTGCCGTGGCGGCGACAAGCGTGTGCGTGTGTCAGATCGGCTTGACGAACAACCCGATGGTCAGCAATGCGCCGATGCAGACGATCCCGATCCGCAGCACGCGTTCGTTCACGCGATGCAGCGCCCACGTGCCGAGCAGCCCGCCGACGACCGCGCCGCCGCCGAGCGCGAGCGCCTTGCCCCAGTGCAGGTGCGGCGACGTCAGGAACAGCACGACGGCCGATGCGTTCATCACGCCCGCGAGCGCGTTCTTCGTCGACATCGCGTGACGCGGCGACAGGCCGGCCATCGTCAGCACGGCCATCATCAGGAAGCCGAGCCCGCCGCCGAAGTAGCCGCCGTAGATCGCGATCATGAATTGCGAGAACGCGGCCGGGACGGTGCCGAGGTGGGCCGTGCCTTCGCCCGGCTTGCGGAAGAAGCTGCCCCACGCGAATACGATCGTCGCGAACAGCACGAGCCACGGCACGAGGCGCGAGAAGATCGACGAAGGCGTCTTCAGCAACAGCAGTCCGCCGAGCGCGCCGCCGACCACGCTGATCGCGAACATCGCCCGAAACGACAGCTTGCCGACGCCGCGCACCATGTTGCGGCTCGCCCAGCCGGTCGTGACCTGAGCGGGAAACAGCGCGACCGTCGACGTGATGTTCGCCGAGAGCGGCGACATGCCCGACACGATCAGCGCGGGCAGTGTGACGAACGAGCCGCCGCCCGCGAGGGTGTTCTGCAGTCCGGCCCACAGGCCGGCGAGGATGACGAGAGCGAGCATGGGTGCGCGAACGGGGAGGTGACTGGAGGCCCGCTTGCCGGAGGCGGGGCAGGCGCGGCGGACGCTCGATGGTAATGCAGGATCGCGGACGCAGGAAGGCAGGCCGGGCGTTCTGCGCGATGCGGTGCAGGTCGTGGTGTGTCGACGCGCTGTTGCGCGGCCCGTCGATGGCGGCCGCGCCGATTGCAATCCCGGCGGCGACACCCGGACGACGCATGTCCGCTCGCGTGGGAGATCGCCATGGAAAGCAGGGCAATCGCATGAAGGGGCTTACCAGCCAAGGAGTTGAGCGCGATAGTTGTCGCTGGTGGCGGCCTTGAGCCGGCGGATCTTGAGGCCCGCCTTGGTTTGCGTGTCCTTGCGCAGCAGGTTCATCGTAATGCGGCGCAGAATTGCAAAGTTCTGCGCCGCATGTTCGACCCGCACCCTGCATTGATCTTCGCCGAACGCCACGTCGAGCACCCAGTGCATCGAGTTCTCGATCCGCCAGTGCGAGCGTACGGCGTGTGCAATGCGCGTTGCATCGGCGGGCAGGCTGCTCACGTAATATCGGCGCTCGACCGACACCGTCTCGCCGATCTCACGCGTGGCCTCGACCATAGCGATCGAGCGCATGCCCGGCCAGAGCGCGGCCGCGCGCCATGTGTTCATCACATCACTGACCAGGCAACGACGTGTTTCGATCCGGCCGTGGTCCTTCTCGACCTCCCGATATTCACTCGAACAGTCCCATCGGTCATCGGATGCAAGACGGTCGATGGCTTCGAGCGTGGTGCGAACTTCCACCAGCAGCGTCGGCTGGTTTTCCTTGACCGCCAGCACGTAGTCGGCTCCGCTCGTGACGAGTTGGCGAGCAATCGCCTGCTGGCAGCCCATGGCGTCGATCGTTACGATTGCACCCTTGAGCAGTAGTGCATCGAGCAGTTCCGGAATCGCCGTGATCTCGTTACTCTTGTCGGCCGTGCGCACCTGCCCCAGTACAACGCCCAGGCCGCTTCCAAAGGCCGAAACAAGGTGGATGGCACGCTCCCCATTGCGATGCGAGCCACGCACCGTCTTGCCGTCGATCGCGATGACCTCGCCGGACAAGGTTGGAAACGCACCGCTCATCCAGCGCGTGAAGCACGCCTCGAACTGACGTGGGTTCAGGGCCGCGAACACCCGTCCAAACGTGTCGTGGGACGGGATGCCGTTGCGCAGCGGCACGTAGCCGCGTAGCCACTCCAGTTTCTCTTCACCCCAGATCTGAATGGCTACCCAGCTATCCGCTCCCGAGAGAATCGCGCACAGCGCCACCACCAGCATCTCTGACAGGTCGTGCGCAGGCGTTCGGCTGCGCGGATCGCGTAACTCGCCGAACGCGTCTTCGATGCTCAAGGCTTGCGTTTCCTCCATCCGATGCCTCCGCAAAAGATAGTAGTAAACGCTTGATTCGCCTCGGTTTACAACCCCGCGCGTAACTCCTTGATTGTTAACGCCCCTTCATGCGATTGCCCTGCCATGGAAAGCGGGATTTAACGCTTCATTACGATAGGTTTACCGGAAAGGTGCTAAATTCGCGCATCGATATCTCGAAAAGTGGCGAGGGTAGACAGATGCTGAAGAAATGGGCCGGAATGGCAGCGATGGTCGGCGCGATGGTGGCGGTCTCGGCGCCTGCCGTGGCAGGTGACACGAACAACGCACTGGGCGGCGCGCTCGGCGGTGTCGCGGGCGCGGCGGTCGGTAACGCGGTCGGCGGGAGCACGGGCGCGATCATCGGCGGGGCCGTGGGCGGCGGCGCAGGCGGCGCGGTGACGTCGAACAAGCGCGAACGCACGGGCGCCATCGTCGGCGGCGCACTGGGCGGCGGCGCGGGCACCGCGGCGGGCCACGCGATGGGCGGCACGGCGGGCGGGCTCGTGGGCGCGGCCGTCGGCGGCGGCGCGGGGGCGGCGCTGGGCGGCCACGTGTCGCGCAACAACTCGCGCTCCGACGATTACTACCGCGGCGGCAAGCACAAGAAAAAGAAGCACCACAAGCACAACGACTGACCGGCAGTTCCCGGCGGCCTCCGATGGCGCCGGGTTACCGTGCGCGAACGGCAACGGCGGCGCTCAGGCCGCCGTTGCCGTTTTCGGTGATCAGCGCCCGGAGCACCAGGTCCGAGATCGTGCGATAGGCCGCGTCGAAATCGTCGCTCCCCAGCGCGCGCTTGCCGAGCACCAGCAGCATCTGCGACGCGAAATCCGCATACGACTGCGTCGCTGCCCAGATCAGGAAGAACAGGTGCTCGGCATCGACCTGCCGGACCTTGCCTTCGTCGATCCAGCGTTCGAGCACCCGGATGTCGTCCCGCAGCACCGGGATCAGTTGCTTGCGGATCTCCTTTCCGTAGGTCTTCGCGCCGCCGATGATCTCCAGCGCGAACACCCGCGATCCATGCGGGCGGTTCCGGGAAAATTCGAGTTTGGCGCGGATATAGGCCGACATCGCTTCCGCCGGCTCGCGCTCGGGCGCCGCGAACTCCCGCATCCTGCCGAGCCAGTCCCGCAGGACGTCGTCCAGCACGCGTCTGTAGAGCGCCAGCTTCGTCGGGAAGTAGTACATCAGGTTCTGCTTCGACAGGCCGGCGGCGGCCGCGATCGCCGCAACGGAACTCCCTTCGAATCCATACGTGGAAAACGATTCCTCGGCGGCGGCGAGAATGGCCGCCTCGAGGGTGTCGCGCAGCGCTTCCCGCCGGCCGGGTGGCCGGGCGGGCGGTTCTGCGGTCGGCGCGGACGGGTTCATCGCTCGATCCTCCACCGGCATGTCGGGCCGGAGCCGCCGTCCGCTCAACGCGCGTTCGCTTCGGGATAGGTGATGTGTTCCGGCGCGCGCTGCATGATGACCTTCCCGCCGCGCAGCGACGTACGCACCCTGGCCTGCTTGCGAATCACTTCGTAGTCGCTATCGGCGTCGAGGATCAGCAGATTGGCCGGCCGCCCGACGGCGAGGCCGTACCGGTCGCCGAGGGACATCGCGTTCGCGCTGTGCTCGGTGACGAAATCGAGGCACCGCTGCAGGTCTTCGTATCCGAGCATGTGGCACACGTGCAGGCCCACGTCGAGAATGCGCAGGATGTTGCCGTTGCCGACGGGGTACCACGGGTCCTTGATCGAATCCTGTCCGAAGCACACGTTGATGCCGGCGCGATCGAGCTCCGCCACACGCGTGATGCCGCGCCGTTTCGGGTAGGTGTCGAAACGCCCCTGCAGGTGGATGCTTTCGGTCGGACACGAAATGAAATGAATCTCCGAGCGTTTCAGCAGCCGGAACAGCTTCGAGCAATAAGCGTTGTCGTAGGAGCCCATCGCGGTCGTGTGGCTCGCGGTGACGCGCTTGCCCATCCCGCGTATCCGCGCTTCCTCGGCGAGCACTTCCAGGAAGCGCGATTGCGGATCGTCGGTTTCGTCGCAATGGACGTCGACGAGGCAGCCCTTGCGCTCCGCGAGATCCATCAGGAACTTGATGGAGCTCACGCCCTGGTCGCGCGTGTTCTCGAAATGCGGAATGCCGCCGACGACGTCGGCGCCCATCTCGATCGCGCGCTCCATCAACGCGCGGCCGTTGTCGAACGACTCGATGCCTTCCTGCGGAAACGCGACGATCTGCAGGTCGATGAGATCGCGCGCCTCCTCCCTGACCTCGACCATCGCCTTCAACGCCGCGAGCGTGGGATCGGTGACGTCCACGTGCGTGCGCACGTGCTGGATGCCGTTGTCGCGCAGCATCCCGATCGTCGTGTGCGCGCGGGCTTTCGTGTCGTCGTGCGTGATCGTGGCCTTGCGCTGGCCCCATCGCTCGATGCCTTCGAACAGCGTGCCGCTCATGTTCCATTCGGGTTCGCCGGCGGTCAGCGTCGCATCGAGATGGATATGCGGCTCGACCAGCGGCGGGATGACGAGATTGCTGCCGGCATCGATGACGTCGTTGCCTTGCGGCGTCAGCGGCGACGGCTGGAGGTCGATCGCGCGAATCGTGTCCGCATCGAGGTCGATCGTGAAGAGGCCGCTACGGCCGCGCAATCTGGCGTTGATGATCTTCATGTGGGTTCCTGTCGTTCGAGTGGGGCCGGAAGGGCGCGCAGCGGAATCATTCGCCCTGGACGGACGGCTCGCGCGAGAACGCGCGGGCAACCTGCAGCAGCACGATGTACGCGGCGGCGGACGCCGCGATGCCGACGATCGGCGCGATCCACAGCGAGGTGTAGGCGAGTATCGCACCGATCGCATAGGCGGCCAGGCCGACCAGGTTGAAGCGCGGCAGGCGGGCGGTCGCAAGCGACGGGTAGGCGCCGCGATGGCGGTACCAGTAGTCCGCCATGATCACGCCGCCGACGGGCGGAATGATCGAGCCGAGCAGCACGAGGAACGGAATCAGCAGCTCGTACATCCCGCCGACCGCGAGCACGATGCCGATCGCCGCCCCCACGAGGACGAGCGTGCGGCGCCGTTCGGTGCGCAGCAGGTGGCAGCCGGCGGCGGCCACGTTGTACATCGTCGGCCCCTGGATGGTCCAGAGATTCAGGCACAGCATCACGACCGCCGCGATCGACAGGCCCTGCAGCATCATCACCTCGACGATGTCGGCCTGCTGATAGACGATCGCGCAGTACGCGCCCGCGACGATCATCAGGCCGTTGCCCGCGAAGAACCCGATCATGCTGGCGGACACGGCGCTGCGCGCGCTGCGGGCGAGGCGCGTCCAGTTGGTCGCCTGCGTGGCGCCGCTCGCGAAGGTGCCGATGACCATCGTCACCGCGGCCGAGAACTGCATCGGATGCGTCGGCACGACGTGCTTGAGGCCGGCCCACCCGCCGATATCGCGGGTGGCGATCCACATCGACGTCATCAGCAGCACGAACATCAACGGCACGGACACGCGCGACAGCACGTCCATGCCGCGATAGCCGATGATGGCCGTGATCGAGAATCCGAAGCCGAACAGGATCATCAACGGCGTGGTCACCGACGCGGGCCAGCCCAGCAGCTTGACCAGCACGATGGCGACCGTCGCGGTGCCCCACGCGTACCAGCCGAGTTCCGCGAAGCCGAGCAGGAAATCGGACAGCTTGCTGCCGACTTCGCCGAAGCAGAAGCGCCCCATCAGCACCGCATTCAGGCCGCTGCGCGCGGCGATCAGCGCAAGCGACGCCGCGTAGACGGCGAGCAGCAGGTTACCGATCACGGCGATCTGGATCATGCTGACGACA
The DNA here is from genome assembly GCF_001411495.1 of Burkholderia cepacia ATCC 25416. Classification (NCBI taxonomy): domain Bacteria; kingdom Pseudomonadati; phylum Pseudomonadota; class Betaproteobacteria; order Burkholderiales; family Burkholderiaceae; genus Burkholderia; species Burkholderia cepacia. The sequence goes on from NZ_CP012982.1 coordinate 2,513,689, forward strand.
TCGAAGGCGACGCCGATCTTGCCGCCGGCGAACATCGTCCCGGTGAAGAACGTGAAGCTCAGCAGCACCATCGTGATCGATAGAAAGCCGGTGCGTTTCTCGAGCGGGACTTCGCTCAGCGCGAATTCCCCGTGGTTCGACCCGGTTGTCGGGCGTGCATCCTGGTTCGTGGGCATCTCGTCTTCCGTGAGCGATCGGGTTGTGGGCTGAAGGCGGTTGCGGAGGCCCGTGCATGGGCAGCGGACGGGCTGTTTCTGTTCCTGTTTCTGTTTTCAGCGCGTCATTCTCTCTGGCCAAAATTTTTACAAGCGTAAAAATTTGGCGTGCGCGCGGCGGTCGCGATGCGGCTGCCGGGAAAGCGTGCCGCGGTTGATCGCCCGGGGGCGCTGGGGGCGTTGTGACTGCGGGAACCGGTTTATCCGGGATTGACGTGACCCGCGCATCGATCGGATCGAGGCCCCGATCCCGACGAATCGCTGGATTCGACCACGAAAGAACGTGGCCTCGATTCGTCAGACCAATCGGCGATTTTCCCTCCCGCTTGCTCCCGTGAAATTGTCATGCTAGTTTTTCATGAAATTTCTCGGCAAGAATTTCACGGGAGTCCGCATGTTCGTGCAGTCCGACCGTCACGTCGCAAGCTACTACGCCGGTACGTATCCGGAGCCGATCCCGCATCGTCCGGAACTGGACGAGCGCATCGACGCCGACGTGCTCGTCGTCGGCGCGGGGTTCAGCGGGCTGCATACGGCGCTGCGCCTTGCGCTCGCCGGCAAGCGGGTCGTCATGCTCGAAGCGAGCCGCGTCGCGTGGGCCGCGTCGGGCCGCAACGGCGGGCAGGCGCTGCTCGGCTGGTCGTGCGACATGCAGCCGCTCGAGGATTCGCTCGGCCGCGACGGCGCGCGCCTGCTGTGGGACAGCATGCGCTGGGCCGCGACCGAGGTGCGGGAACTGCCCGGGCGGCATGGTTTCGACATCGACTATCGGCCCGGCAGCCTGTGGGCGGCGGTGCGGCCGCGTCGCGTCGCGATGCTCGCGCAGGCCCGCGACGAAGCGGCCGAGCGCTGGGGCTACGACCGGCTGCGCGTGATCGAGCGGGCCGACATGCCCGAATGGATCGGCGGCACGCGCTATCTCGCGGCGCTCTACGATCCAGAGGCCGGCCACCTGAACCCGCTGAAGCTCGCGCTCGGCCTCGTCCGGACGATCGAGCGCGCGGGCGGCCGCATCTTCGAGCAGAGCCGCGTGCTCGACTGCCGCGAAACGGCCGGGGGCCACGTGGTCCGCACGGCGCGCGGTGAAGTACGCGCGGACGTCCTCGTGCTGGCCTGCAACGCGTATGTCGACCGGCTCGATCGCGACCTCGCGCGCCGGTTGCTGCCGGTCGGCACGTACCAGGTCGCGACCGCGCCGCTCGCGCCCGACGTCGCGCGTTCGCTGCTGCCGCGGAACAGCTGCGTGATCGACAACCAGTTCGTGCCCGACTATTTCCGGCTGAGCCCCGACAACCGGCTGCTGTTCGGCGGCGGCTGCACGTATCTCGGCGGCATTCCGGCCGATATCGCGGCGGCCACGCGCCCGCACCTCGAACGCGTGTTTCCGCAGCTGGCCGGCGTGCCGCTCGATTACGCGTGGGGCGGCCATATCGACATCAGCATGCGCCGCACGCCGGACATCGGCCGCCTCGGGCAGCGTTTCTGGCTGCAGGGCTTCTCGGGGCACGGCGTGCTGCCGACGCTCGCGGGCGCGCGCGCGGTGGCCGACGCCGTGCTCGGCGACGAACGCCTGCTTGCGCAGTACCAGCGCATCCGCAACCCGCGCTTCCCCGGCGGCGACCGGCTCGCCGCGCCGCTGGAAGCGGTCGGCAAGGCCTGGTACCGTCTGCGCGATACCGTTTGACTGCACCGGAACCCACCATGAACGAACAGGAAGAGATAGAAAGCCTGGCGATCCTGATCCGCGACCTGCGCAAGCATCGCAAGGTCACGCTCAACGATCTCGCGGAACGGATCGGCCGCTCGGTCGGCTTTCTGTCGCAGGTCGAGCGCGGGCTGTCGCGCCCGACGGTCGCGGATCTCACCGCGATCGGCGAGGCGCTCGGCGTGCCGACCACTTATTTCTACAGCCTGAGCAAGCCGCGCAGCGTGCCGTGGGTCACGCGGCCCGACGAGCGGCGCACCGTGTATTACGCGGCCGGCATTACCGACATCCTCGTGTCGCCGAACATGCGCTCGCGTTTCTCGATCCTCGAAAGCCATCTCGCGCCGGGCGCGAGCAGCGGCGAGCGGCCCGTCGACGACAGCGACGAGCAGGGCGGTTTCGTGCTCGAAGGAGAACTGACGATCTGGATCGACGGCGACGACACACCTGTCACGCTCGGCCCGAACGACGCATTCCAGCTTCCCGCGCACAAGCGCTTCCGTTATGCCAACCTGACCGACGCGCCGACGCGCGTGATCTGGGTATTCACCTGAGTGGTCGGCGGGGCGGGCGGCATGACGGGCCGCCCCGCCAGGCAGCCTGTTTGCAGTACTGATCGAGATGATGCATGCGACGTGATGCATGCGCGTGAATCCGGTTCGCCGCGCTGCGGCACCGCCATACAAGACATGGAAAGGATGAGACATGGCTGACGTCGTTCCCGCGCTGGTCGGTGAAGTCCGCGCATTCCGGCAGGCGCACCCCGAGATCCGTTATGTCGACCTGATCTGCCTCGACCTGCCCGGGCATTTCTACGGCAAGCGCTACCCGATCGACGCGCTCGAAAAGGTCGCGTCGGGCTCGTTGCTGAAGCTGCCGCAGAATTGCGTGCTGCTCGGCACGCAGGGCGGCCTCTACAAGATCGGCGACTACTGCTTCAACGACGGCGACCCGGACGCGCCGCGCCGGCTGATTCCCGGCACGCTGAAGCCCGTGCGCTGGGAGCGGCAGCCGCTCGCGCAAATGCTGATCAGCTCCGACGGCACTGATTCGCCGATCGAGTTCGAGCCGCGCGAGGTGCTCGCGCGCGTGCTGCGGCGTTTCGCGGCGCGCGGCATCCGGCCGGTCGTCGCATTCGAGCTCGAGTTCTACCTGTTCGCCGCGCAGCTCGCGGAAGGGATGCCGCAATATCCGCGCGACCGCCTGAGCGACGATCGCGACGATCAGCCGAACATGCATATCGAGCGCCTGTCGCGCTTCTCCGACGTGCTGCACGAGATGGTCGAGGCCGCGTGCGAGCAGGGTGTCGACGCGACGGTGATCACGGCCGAACTCGGTCCCGGCCAGTTCGAGATCAATTTCGGCCACACCGACGATGCGTTGCGCGCGGCCGACTGGTCGGCGCTGTTCTGCCGCAGCACGCGCGGCGTCGCGTTGAAGCACGGCTATCGCGCGAGCTTCATGGGCAAGCCGTACCTGCATGCGCCGGGCAGCGGGATGCACGTGCACGTGAGCCTCTACGACGATACAGGGCGCAACCTGCTCGCGGCGGACGGGCAGCGGCCGCTGCGGCACGCGGTGGCCGGATGCCTCGCGGTGCTGCCGCACTGCATGCCCGTGTTCGCGCCGAATCACAACGCGTTCCGGCGCTACGGATCGATGGTGAATGCGGCGAGCCGTGCGAGCTGGGGCTTCGAGGATCGCGATGCGTGCATCCGGATTCCCGAGTCGGATGCGCGCAACCTGCGGATCGAGCACCGGCTCGCGAGCGCGGACGCGAACCCGTATCTGGTGCTCGCCGCGATTCTCACCGGGATGGAGCATGGGCTCGATGCACGGATCGAGCCGATCGCGCCGCTCAACGAGGATCGCGGCAGCGGGATCGATTTCCCGAAGGAGATGCTGTCGGCCGTCGCGGCGATGCAGGATCATCCGGCCGTGCGCGAAGGGCTCGGCAGCGAGTTCGTGATGGTGTATTGCGAGAACAAGCGGCAGGAGGAGCTGGATTTTCGCAATGAAATCGGCGCGCGGGAGTATCGGTGGTTCTTGTGAGCGGACGCTGCCGCGCGCGCGTCTTATCGTCCGCGCATCTGCTCCATCGGCAGGTGCGCGCCCCACGCGTTTGTCAGGGCCTCGATTTCCGCGACCGGATCGATCTGGTGTCGAGCGCTTTCGACCACGCCGTCGCCGAACAGCAGGTGCGCGAAATCGCGTGCACGCCCGGTGATCGCCGCTGTTTTCGGGCGGCGCCGCAGCGTGAAAGACGAGAGCGCCGCATCGAGGTCGCTGTCGTTGCCTGCTCCGTGCTCGTCGAGACAACGGGCGAGATGCCACGCGTCCTCGAGCGCCTGGCAAGCGCCTTGTCCGGACGTCGGTAGCGGGGCGTGAGCGGCATCGCCGATCATCAGCACGTTGCCGCGATGCCACACGTCGACCGGATCGAGGTCGTGCACGCGGATCTTCGTGATCGCGTCCGACGGTGTCGCACGTATCGCGTTCGCGACGGGTGCCGGCCACGCAGCGAAGCGCCGTTCCAGCATCGCCGCCGGATCGCTTTCCGTCGCGTCGCCCGGATCGGCTTCGGGCCATGCCGCCGCCCAATACATCCGATGCCGGTCCAGCGCGACGATGCCGAAGCGCTCGCGCACGCCCCAATAGTCGAATACCGACACCTCGTCGACCAGCGGCACATCACTTTGCGCGATACCGATCCAGTTGACGAATCCCTGGTAGACGGGCGCGTTGTGACCGACCACGTAGTGTCGCGCGACGGAGTTCATGCGGCCGTCGGCGCCGATCACGAGATCGGGGGCGATCGTCGTTCCGTTGTCGAAGCGAACGACGGCGCGGCCGTCCGTTCCGGTTTCGATGGCCGTCGCCCCGTGGCCGAAGCAGACGTCGATGCCGCGCGCGGCGAGGTGCCGTGCCAGCACGGCCTGCAGGTCGCGCCGCAGGATCGAATACGTCGGGAAACCCATGCGGCGGTCGAGTTCGCGGATATCGGTAGCCTTGAGCGCGGTGCCGTGCCGGTCGATGCGCCGCATCGCGTGCAGGTGGCCGCCAACCTCGACGATGTCCGGCAGCAGGCCGAGTTGCTCGAGCACGAAGCCGGCGTTCGGCCACAGCACGACGCCCGCGCCCATCGTCGATTCCGACGGCCGGCGTTCGTACAACCGGATCCGGTGGCCGCGCCCGGCGAGTGCGAGTGCGGTGCTCATGCCGGCAACGCCGGCGCCCAGAATGGCGATTTCCATCGTGCTCCTTCCTTGTGTCGTACGCGTGCTCGCCGGGGCGCGGAGTTGCGCATCGGCGTCGCATTGACGGGATGAGCATCGTAAATTATGGTCTCCAGCGGGATAAGCCGTGAAAATCGGCACGCTTTGATACCTGAAATGGGCTAATGATGCGGAGCAAGCTGGATCTGAATGCGGTGCGTGTGTTCGTGGCAGTCGTCGACGAAGGCAGCTTCGCCGGCGCCGCGCGCGTGCTCGAGATGCCGGGTTCCAACGTGAGCCGTCATGTGGCGCAACTGGAGTCGAGGCTCGGCGTGCGCCTGCTCGAGCGCAGTACGCGGCACCTGCGCATGACCGAGGCCGGGCGTTTGCTGCACGAGCGCGCGCGACCGATGCTCGACGCGCTGACGCAGGCCGAATCCGAACTGACGTCGCAGCAGACGGAGCTGCGCGGCGTGCTGAAGCTCTGCGTGCCCGGCGAAATCGGGCCGCGCATGCTCGGGCCGATCGTCGCGGAATTCGCGAGCCGTCACCCGCGCGTCGAAATCGACTGCGATACGAGCCTCGCCGGCGTGTCGACGCTGCGCGACGATATCGACCTGTCGATCATCGTCAATCGCGGGAGGCTGGACGACAGCGCATTCGTCGTCAGGCCGCTCGTGAGTTTGCCGAGCGTCGTCGTGGCTGCGCCGTCGCTCGTCGCGCGGGTCGGGTTGCCGACCCGGACGGAACAGCTCGGGCAACTGCCGTGCATCACGACGTTGAGCACGCTGAAAGGGCAGCCGTGGCAGTTCGCCGACGGCGACGGGAGGATTCACAAGATTTCCGTCGCGAGCCGGTATCGCGTCAACAGCGGCGAGATGGCTGGGTTGGCCGCGGTGAACGGAATCGGCTTCGCGATTCTCGTCGAGCGCGCGTGCGCGGTCGAGCTGGCCGAGGGGCGGCTGGTACGCGTGCCGCTGGAGATGGCGCCAGCGCCGCTGGAACTGCTTGCCGCTTATGCGAGCCGGAATTCGGTCAACGCGAAGATTCGCGAGTTGCTGCAGATGATGCAGGCGCGGTTGGCGGTGGAGGAGGCGAAACCGTCAACACGATCGCTTCGGTAACGCGCGCCAGTAACGCACCTCCTCGATCGGCGTCCCGTCGATCTCGAACGTCTTGATGTCGTCTTCGGCGACGAAGCCTTCGCGTTCGTAGAACGCCCTGGCCCGACGGTTCTTGAGCAAGACCCACAGCGATACCCACGCATGGCCCAGCTCGTGCAACGACCGGCATGCATGGTCGACCAGTGCCGCGCCGATCCCCTGGCCGCAATACGACGGATGCAGATAGATCGCCTCGATTTCTCCCCACGCACGATCCTTGTCGGTGTCGCGTGTCGGACCATAGGCGATCCAGCCTGCCGGCGTGTTGTCTGCGACCGACACCGCGAGTGCGACGTGCGGCCGCCCGGCGTCGAACGCACAGCGCCACGAGGCCGTGCGCTTCTCGACCGACAGGCCGGCGAGGAACGCCGCCGGCATGATGTCCGTGTAGGTCGCCTGCCACGATGCGACGTGGATGCCGGCGATGGCCGGCGCGTCGGCGGAGGTGGCCGTGCGGATGTCGATCGTCGTCGTGTTCGGTGTCATGCGTGCCTCGTCGAATCGTGTGCCGTTTGCCGCGTTGCCGCGCGCGGGATTCATTCCGCCGGATCCAGGCTGCCGTCGATCGCGAAACGGTAGCCGAGGTCCACTTGCGACGCGTCGCCGGGCGTATCGGTCCGCTTCAGCACGAACTCGAACGCGGGTTCGTACCAGCCGTCGCGCGGCACTTCGCCACCGAGGATTTCGACGTCGTACCAGCCGTTGTCGAGGTCGATCACGGGCCGGCCCGGTTCGCGATAACGCGCAAGCAGCGCGTTCACCGATTCGTTGTTGAAGCGCTCGAGAATGCGCCACGTGTAAAGCATCACCGAACGGTGTTCGACGCGCAGCACGTATCCGCCGCGCCGATGCTGCAGGCGGCTTCCGGCCTTCAGCAGTTCGGGCGTGTCGTCGTCCAGCGTGAAGATGACCGTATACGGATGGTTCTCGATACCGGCCAGCGGAATGACGACGCCTTCGAGCACGGCGTGGTCGCCGCTGTCGCCGGTCGTGAACGCGGACGCGACGTTGTCCGGCAGCCGATGTGTTTCCTTGTAGCGCTTCAGCAGCAGAAGATCGCCGACGAGGAAACAGTCGATCAGGTCGTTGAGGACTTCGGAGAATTCATGCCGCATCGTCGTGTCTTTCGAAGGCGGCGTGCCGCGACCTGCACGGCGGCACACCGCGTCCGGCGAGCTTACTCGCCGAGCCTGGACGTCACGCAACCCGTGCTCGAGCACTCGCGCTCACGCTCGCGCAGGAACGACAGCCGCGACTGCGTCATGTCGTTCGCGCACTGGATATCCACGAGGTAGCTGTTGTTGCGCGTTTCGCTGCACTGCGCATCGCGTTGCTTCAGCCATGCGAGCTGGCCGGCCTTCAGCGCGGCCTGCTGGTCGCCGCTCAGTTGCTTGCGCAGGCGGCCGTATTCGTCGTTCAGATCGCGATCGGACTGAGAGAACTGCGTGCTGGTGCAGTACACCTGGTCGAACGCGCTGCGCGGCTTCCCGCAGCCGGCCGCGTGCGCGGCGAACGGAACGGCAAGCGCGAGCAGTGCGCAGGATGCGAGCAGATTCTTCTTTTTCATGGTGATGCTCCTGACTGGGTGAAAACCGTTGGGCCCGATGGGCGATTGCATCGTTTATTGAGGTGCGGTGCACGCGTCGATCCCGCCCGCGATCGCGGCGGACAGCTTCTGGATCGTTTCGCGACGCGCAAGCCGTGCTTCCTCGTCCGGGTTGACGATCACGCCGGCCTCGACGAGCACCGCCGGAATCGGCGCGGTGCGCAGCACGACGAGATCGTCGAAGCGGTGAATGCCGAGTGCCGGATCGATCAGCGGGCGGTTCTCGCCGCGGATCGGCTGCGCGTGATACAGCGACGGCCGTTCGCCGGCCGCGACCAGCCGTTCGGCGATCACCTTCGCGCAACGCAGGCTTTCCGCATAGTGCGGATTGCGTTCCGACACGAACACCGAGAAGCCGCGGAATTCGCGCTGCCGGCCCGCGTCGATGAACTGCTGCTGCATCGAGTCGTGATGGATCGACACAAACAGGTTCGCGTCGGGCGCCTGGGTCGAGCGCTGGTCGAGCGAGATCTCGCGGCCGTCGGCCGACGTGCGCAGCACGCGGTCGCCATGCGCGGCGAGTTTTTCGGCGACCGCCGCGGACAGGTCGAGGTTGTACAGGTATTCGACGCGGCCGCTTGCGCCGGTGGAGCCCGGGTGAGCGGGCGTATGGCCGGTGTCGACGACGATGTAGCGCCCGGAGGCGGGCGCGGTGCCGGCGGTGGCCGCGGTGTCGGCCGCATGCAGCGCCAGCGGCGCGCCGAGCAGCGCGGTGCAGGCGAGCACGCGTGCGGCGGCGCGCACGAACGGGCGAAGGCGTCGGATGGTTCGGTTCGTCATTGTTGTTGTCGAGGAGGGCATACGGCGCGTCGGACGGCGCGGCACCGTCGGCCTGCTCAATGCAGTCGGAATGTCGCGCGATTATAGCGGCTGGCGGCGGCGCCGCAATGACGGATGACGGCGGTCAGGCCAGCACGCGCCGGGCGGCGAGCATGCCCCAGTACGACGCTTCCTCGAACAGCGACAGCCCGGACAGGTCCGCATGCGCGAACACGACGGGGCCGTCGGCCTCGCGCAGCGCGAGCAGCCCCGGCCGGCTCAGGAAGCCGACGTCGGGCGTCGCCATCGCATGACCGCGCACGGTGATCTCGAGCGCCGTCGCGTGCTTCCAGAGTTCGCGTCCGTAGACGGCCTGCAGGTCGATCGCCGCCTGTTCGCGCAACGCATCGGGCCTGGCCTGGGCAAGCCAGCGGCGCGTGTCGTCCGGCGTTTGCGTACTCAACGCCTGATAGGCGGAGAACACCGAACGCGTCGGCGGCGACATCCGGATCAGCTGGTGCGTCGACACGACATAACCGAGCGCCGCGCCGTCGTACACGACGTTGTCCCACGCGAGCGGCACGCCCGCTTCCTCGGCCGGCATGCCGTCGAGCAGGAAGTTGGACACGAGCCACGGCGCGCGCGGCGGCAGGTCGCGCGCGGGGTCGAAGCCGTATGCGCCGAGCTGCGGAAACACGCGCGCCGCGACGAACAGCGGCATCGCGCTCACGACGCGCCGCGCCTTCAGCATGAACGTCGACAGCGCACCGTCGTTGCCGACGCGCGCGCACAGCACGTCGACGCCGCCCGCGCGTTCGGTCGCGCGCACCGCGAAGCCGTCGCGCGACCACGCGCCGGAACCGGTGCGCGCGGTGATCGAATCGCTCAGCTTCGTCACCATCGTGTGCAGCCCGTCGGGCCAGGTCAGCACCGCGCCGTCGCTCGCATCGCCCGCGTGGCCGCCGCGCGACGAGAAGTAGTGCAGGCCGGCCCACGCGGACACGCGCTCGTACCCGGCGCCATAGTCGTCGCGGCAGCAGTAGTTCAGGTACCAGTGCAACGCCTTCGCCGTGTAGCCCTCGTCGAGCAGCCACTGGCGGAACGAGCGCCGGTCCAGCGCGCGCCAGCGCGGGTCGCGCGACGATTCGGCGATGGGGATGCAGAACACCTTGCGGCCGTCGGCGCCGCGCGCGGTGCGCAGCCCGTCGGTGTAGGCGAAGAACTTCGCCTGTTGCGCGAGTTCGTCTGCGCCGAGGCCGGCGGTCGGCACGATGCCGTCCTGCCACTGGCCGGCGATGAAGAGCCGTTCGTCGGGCGCATGCACGAGCGCGCGTTCGTCGTACACAGGGCGTGCGGAGAACGGCGCGGATTCGATCACACCGAGATCGGCGAGCATGTCGCGCAGGTGCGCGGATTCGAGCGACGGCAGCGGCAGGTAGTGCGCGCCCTTGGGATAACCGAGATCGCCGAAGCGGCCGCCGGCGGCATTGCCGCCGAATTCGGGGCCCGCGAGCACCGTGAAGCGCGTGTGCCCTGCGCGCGCAAGCTGCCATGCGCACGACAGCCCGGCGGCACCCGCGCCGAGGATCGCGACGTCGGTTTCGATCGTGCCGGAAGGCGGCGGCAGCGTCGCATGGTCGCGCAGCGCATGGCCTTCGCGCATGCCGGGGTAGCCGACCTGCGGCGTCGTCTCGATCCAGCCGGTGCGCCCGCAGGCGGCGAGCGATGCGGCGGCCGACGCGACGAGGAACGTGCGGCGGTCCATCAGCGCAGCACGTGCTTCCAGTCGTCGTCGAAGCGGCGCACGAGCGGCTGGTCGTTGAGTTCGTTCGGCGACATCGGCAGCGACGGCATGTCGGCCGGGAAGTGGAACATCTCGGCGGCCGTCTGCGCGTCGAGCCAGCGGGTGGGCACCGAGTAGTGCGTCGGGACCGTGAAATCGCGGCGCTTGCCGGCGATCACGAAGCCCCAGTCGCCGAACGACGGCACGTAGCAGTGGTACGGCCACGTGTTGAGCCCCGCTTCGTGCAGCGTCGCGATGATGGTCCAGTACGCGTGCGGCGCGAAATACGGCGACGTCGACTGGATCACCGCATAGCCGTTCTCCGACAGGTGGCGCGCGAGCAGCCGGAACACGGGTACCGAATACAGCCGGCCGAGCCCGAAGTTGGTCGGGTCGGGGAAGTCGACCACGATCGCGTCGTACACGTCGGCGTTCGATTCGAGCCAGCGTATCGCGTCGTCGTTGATCACGTGCACGCGCGGGTCCTTCAGCGAGCCCTGGTTCAGCTTGACGAGCGGGGCGGACGTCGAGAACAGCTTCGTCATCGCGGGGTCGAGATCGACGAGCGTGATCTGTTCGAGGTTGCGGTGCTTCAGCAGTTCACGCACCGCGAGCCCGTCGCCGCCGCCGAGCACGAGCACGCGCTTCGCCCACGGCAGTGCCTCGATCGTCGGGTGGATCAGCGCCTCGTGATAACGATGCTCGTCGCGCGACGAGAACTGCAGGTTGCCGTTCAGGTACAGCCGCATGTCGTCGTGCCATTGCGTGAGCACGATGCGCTGGTACGGTGTCGTTTCCGAATAGATCGTCTCGTCGCCGTACACGCCGTGTTCGGCCCAGTGCGTGATGCGGTCCGACAGCACGAAGCCGGCGACGAGCAGCCCGATCACGAGCGACGCGCGCATCAGCTTGCCGCGCACGTTGCGGATCTCGTCGCGGAACAGGTGCGTCGTCCACAGCGCGACGAAGGCGTTCAGGAGCCCGAACAGGAAGCTGGTGCGCAGCAGGCCGAGGCGCGGCGCGAGCACGAGCGGGAAGATCAGCGACACGGCGAGCGAGCCGAGATAGTCGAAGGTCAGCACTTCGCTGACGGTATGGCGGAATGCCTGGCGACGCTGCTGGAACGCGCGCATCACGAGCGGGATCTCCATCCCGATCAGCAGGCCGAGCGCGAGCACCAGGGCGTAAAGCGCCGCGCGGAACGGCGCGGCGAGCCAGGCGAACACCGCGAACAGCAGCGCGGCCGACACGCCGCCGAGCAGGCCGACCAGCAACTCGATATCGACGAAGCGGTCGAGCACGTCGTCGTCCTCGACGAACTTCGCGAGCCACGAGCCGATCCCCATCGCGAACAGGTAGCTGCCGATCACCGACGAGAACTGCAGGATCGAATCGCCGAGCAGGTAGCTCGACAAGGCGCTGCTGATCAGTTCGTAGCCGAGCCCGCACGACGCGAGCACGAGAATCGACAGGACGAGCGCACGCCTATGCAGCATGGCGCATCCGTTGTGCAGTGTTCGGCAATGTGGATATACTGGCGCGGAATTTTGTCCGGTGGCCCCGCGCGGGCCGGCCGGCGACGGGGCGGCGAACCGAGCACAAAATCCGAGGGAAAGAATGAATAGTGCCTATCTCTATGCGGTTCATTTACTGTCGGCGTTCGTGCTGCTTCTTGTGTTCGCGGCAGTGTACCTGAAGGTCACTCCGTTCGACGAACTGGCGCTGATCCGCGACGGCAACGCGGCCGCGACGCTGTCGTTCGGCGGTGCGCTGATCGGCTTCTGCCTGACGCTCGCGTCCAGCATCGCGCACAATTCCACATTCGGCGAAGTCGTGATCTGGGCCGTCGGCGCGATGGTCGTGCAGCTGATCACCTATGCGGCGCTGACGCGCCTGATGCCCGGCATGAATCACGCGATCGAGGATCGCAACGTCGCGATGGGCGGCCTGATGGGCACCGCGTCGCTCGTCGTCGGCATCATCAATGCCGCCTGCCTGACCTGACGCGCCACGCGTTTCGAGGAGACCGACATGAGTCTGGGATCGTTTATCCGCAAGCAGTTCATCGACGTCCTGCAATGGACGGAAGACACCGACGGCGTGCTGGCCTGGCGCTACCCGATGGAAGACCAGGAAATCCAGTACGGCGGCAAGCTGACCGTGCGCGAAACGCAGGTCGCGATCTTCGTCAACGAAGGCAAGGTGGCCGACGTGTTCCAGCCGGGGCTGTACACGCTGGAAACGAATACGCTGCCGGTGCTCACGTACCTGAAGAACTGGGACAAACTCTTTCAGTCGCCTTTCAAGTCGGACGTCTATTTCTTCAGCACGCGGCTGCAGCTCGGCCGCCGCTGGGGTACCGCGCAGCCGGTGACGATCCGCGACCGCGAATTCGGTTTCGTGCAGGTGCGCGCGTTCGGTATCTACTCGTACCGGATCGTCGACGCGGCCGCGTTCTATCGCGAGGTCAGCGGCACGCGCGCGCAGTACACGGTCGACGAGGTCGAACAGCAACTGCGCAACCTCGTCGTGACCGCGATGAGCACGACGTTCGGCTCGGCCGACGTGCCGTTCGTCGACATGGCCGCGAACCAGTCGCTGTTGTCGCAGCGTGTCGCCGACGCGCTGGCGCCTGTGTTCACGCGCTACGGCCTCGCGCTCGACGCGTTCGCGGTCGAGAGCGTGTCGCTGCCGGCCGAGCTGCAGAAGGCGCTCGACCTGCGGATCGGCGCGCGGATGGCCGGCGATCTCGCGCGCGCCACGCAATACCAGACCGCGCAGGCGATTCCGCTCGCCGCGCAGAACCCGGGCGGCATCGCGGGCGTCGGCGCGGGGCTCGCCGCGGGCGCGGCGATCGGGCAGGCGATGGCCGGACAGATCGCGGGCGCCGCGCAACCGGCGCCGGCCGCACCGCCCGCGGCCACTGCAGCGCCGGTGGCGGCCGCGCCGGCGGAAGGCACCGACTACGTGCAGCGGCTCGAACAGCTGAAGGCGCTGTTCGACAAGGGCCTCGTGACCGAAGACGAATATTCGCGCGCGAAGGCCGAGATTCTCGCGAAGCTCACCCGGTAAGCGTCGCGCATGTTCAGTACCTCGTGCCCCCAGTGCGGCGCGCCGGTCGAGTTTCGCTCGGCGGCGGCGGTGATGGCCGTCTGCGCGTTCTGCCGCAGCACGCTGCTCAAGCGCGGGACCGACGTCGAGCGGATCGGCGAACTGGCCACGGTGCTCGACGATGCGTCGCCGATCCAGATCGGCACGGCCGGGCGCTACGGCAAGCGCACGTTCACGGTGCTCGGGCGCATCCAGATGACCTACGACGCCGGCGTGTGGAGCGAATGGTATGTCGTGTTCGACGACGGCACGTTCGGCTGGCTGTCGGATGCGTCGGGCCAGTACGCGGTGACGGTGCGCGAGCCCGACGATGCGTCCGGCGGCGCGTGGCCCGCGTTCGGCACACTGGAGCCGGGCATGCGGATCGACCACGGCGGCCGCGCGTTTCTCGTGTCCGACGTGCGTACCGCGCGCTGCACGGGCGGCGACGGCGAGCTGCCGTTCCGCGTCGATGCCGGCTGGGAGGCGCGCGTCGTCGACCTGCGGACCGGCAACGCATTCGCGACATACGACTATTCCGACGCCGATTCGAACGGCGGGAGTCCGGCCGTCTATACGGGCGAAGCGCTGGAGTTCGACGCGCTCGCGTTCACCGGGCTGCGCGATACCGACAACGATACGCGCGAGAAGCGCGGTGCGGAGATGGTGCCGTTCGCGTGCCCGAGCTGCGGCGCGCCGCTGTCGTATGCGCCGAACGTGGCCGACTACGTCGTGTGCGGCAGTTGCCATGCGGGCGTGCAGTGCACGGCCGAGCAGCAGACCGTGTTCGCGGCGCAGCGCAAGCTCGAAGCGGTGAAGGGGGCGCTGGAGCTCGGCGCGATCGGCACGTTCGACGGCGTGAAGTACACGGTGATCGGGATGATGCGCTGCCGCGTGCCGGGCGACGAAGAGACGTGGGACGAATACCTGCTGCTGAACCCGAAGCGCGGTTTCCTGTGGCTCGTGCAGAGCGAAGGGCGCTGGGAGCGTGTGCAGGTGCTCGACCAGTGGCCGACGATCGGCAGCGAGTCCGACGTGACCGACGGCGGCAAGACCTACCGCCTGCGTGAGGAATACGACTCGGAGGTCGTCTATGTGGTCGGCGCGTTCAACTGGCGCGTGCAGGTCGGCGATCGCACGTCGATCATCGACTATGGCTGGCAGAAGGACAAGCTGACGCGCGAGCGCAGCGATGCGGAGATCGTCTGGTCGCGCGCGCGGCCGCTGTCGGGCAGCACGCTCGCCGAACGCTTCGGCACGCCGGCGCTCGCGACGGCCGCGGCCGCGGCGGCAACGGGTGCCACCGCGTCGACCGGCCTGTTCGGCCGGAAAGGCCCGCACAGTTTCGCGCCGCTGCCGCTCGTGTTCAGCGCGCTGCTCGCGATCCTGAACATGGGCTCGCTGTTCTCGTTCAGCGGCCGCTCCGTTTACGTGCTGGTCGGCCTGCTGGTGCTGTGGCTGCCTGAATGGCTGTGGAAGAGTTTTGCGTCGGACGGGGGCAACGCGTGATCCGGTACATCCTCTACGGTGTCTACGGCCTGATCGTCGTCACGCTGTTCAGCTGCGCGTCGATCGGCGGCAGCGGTTCGGGCGGCGGTGGCTGGGGCAGTTCGTCGGCCCGCAGCGGCTACTCGTCGTACGGGTCGCACAAATGACCGCGCGCGACGGGATCGCGCCGCCGCGCGAGACGTTCGGTTCGCACGTGCTGGCCGACCTGGCCGGCATCGACGCGGCGTTGCTGCGCGACGCCGCACGGCTCGAGACGCTGCTCACCGAAGCGGCGCGGCAGGCGGGCGCGCGCGTGATCGGCGCGCATTTCCATCATTTCGGCGGCGAGCACGGTGTGACGGGTGTCGTGCTGCTCGCCGAATCGCACATCACGATCCATACGTGGCCCGAGCATCGCTTCGCGGCCGTCGACGCGTTCATGTGCGGTGCGGCGCGTGCGGCCGAGGCGGTCGATGCGATTGCCGCTGCGCTCGGCACGCAGGCGCAAGTCCGGCAGCAGGTTGCGCGCGGCGGCGCGGCGACGTGAGCGGTCGTTCGACTCTCGTTGCCGAAATGCAAAACAGCATCCGATTCTCCGCGTTGCTCGGCTGGGCACTGCTCGCCGGCCATGCTGCCGCCGATGTGCAGCCGAAGGCGCCCAGTCCGGTCGTGATGGTGCACTTCGATTACGACGAGAAGGATACGGCGCGCCTTCGTGCGCTGGAGCGACGGCTGGATCGCGCGGTGAAGCGGGCCGGGGCCGGCGAACTGGGCGAGACCGAGCTGCATCGCGACGGCAACGACGGGTATCTGTACCTGTACGGCGCCAGCGCCGACCGGTTGTATGCGGTGGCGCGCCCGATCCTGAAATCGTCAGGATGGCTGACCGGCATGGAGGTGACGTTGCGCCGCGACGCCGGTGCGGAGACTTTCCCGTTGCGCCGCGACGGCGCCCGTTAGTGCGTAGATGATCCGGGCGGCGCGGCGGGTGCCGCGGCCGTCGCGAATCGGGGCGGAAAAGGTGATTTCATCATGGCCGACGTTGGCGACATGCCGCCGGGACGTCATCGAGATGACGCATCGCTGCCCGGCGAGTCGTATGCGGGAGGCCGGACACCGTGACGCTCCGGCCGCTAACGATCGAACCGGAACGTCGACACACTGTGCAGCGTCGCGTCGTCGGTGCCGACGAAGCCCTGCGTCCCCGCGACGGCCGAGCGCTTGCCGTTGCTCAGCACGGCCCAGTAGCATTCGCCGGCTGCCGAGTAAAAGCCGGTTTTCGGATCGCTGATGCGGCACATGATCGTCGCGCTCATGCCGTGCCAGCCGGGACCGGAGATGCGCTCGACTTCCTGCGGGATGCCGGGGCCGTACGACGTCACCCATTTGCCGTCATCCTGCTTCACGAATCCCGCTTCCTTTTCCGCGACCGGCTCCAGCGCGCCGTCGACGATCTCGAACGAGATGAACCTGCTGCTATAGGTCATGTTGCGGCCGACGATCGCGATGCAATGGTCGCTGCCGCCTTCCGGGCACGGCTTTTTCACCTGCCGGTTCGCGAGGTATTCGAACGAGATGCCGAGCGCCGGGTCGTGGTAGGTCTTCCAGCCCGCGTGTTTCACCTGCTTCAGCGCTGCCGTGCGATCGCGGTACGCGGTGGCGATGCAGGCGGCGTCGGCGCAGGCATCGCGCTGCGTGAGCCACGCGCGTTGTGACCGGATCACGGCCTGCTGGTCGGCGGCGATGCCGACTGCGTCGAAGTAGGCGTTCGACAACGCACTGTCGGCCGAGACGAGCGTCTTGTCGGCGCAGATCAGGTGCTCGGTGCGTGTCGTCGCACGTGCGCATTGGATGCCGTCGGCATGGGCCGACAACGAGAGGCCGATGGCGGCCAGCGCGAGACCAGGGCGGATGCCGAACACGGACGACTCCTCAACGGGTTCGAGCGGCGGCCGTCATGCCGCCGTCGGGTGACACAACGGCGCACGCGGTTCGCGAAGCGTTGAACCCGTGCGCCATGCAGCGGGATACGACAAGGCGAAATCAGCGATTGATTTCGTCCGCCGAGATCAGCTCGGCCACCAGCACCGGCGCGGGCCCCCGCAGGTAGTACTCGTGCTCGAGCGGCTCACGCAGCTTCATGAACGTTTCCGCACCGACCTGCATCGTTTCGCCCGCATGCATGCGGGCGCCGCTTTCCAGCAGGTAATGCATCACGCTGTTGAAGATGCCCGAATAACGCTCGCCTTCGTGATGACCTTCCGCGAGCGCGGCGAAATCCGGCAGGCCGAACACGTCGGCGCCATAGGTGCGCATCCATACGCCCTGGACGCCTTCGACCTCGTATTTCACGAAGCCGCAGAAGAACAGGTTCAGCGGGATATTTCGCAGCACTTCGAGGCTTTCGTCGCCGAGTTCCTTCGCGTTGAAAACGCCCGCGGGCAGCGACGTGTGCGCGTGCTCGTTCAGCACTGCGAGGCCGTTCTGTTCGGCCAGCGCGCCGGCGACGGCCGCCAGTGCGACGTACTGGTCGAGCGGATTCGTTTCGTGCCCCGCGTAGTAGAGGATCACGTGGCTGCGGCTCGCGCGCACCTGCTGTTTCAGGTCCTGCCCGTAGTGGGCGGGCGCGACGCACGCTTCCAGCGCGTCGGACGGATAGGGCGCATCGAAGCCGACGAGCCGGACGACGTGGTTGCCCCAGCCGGCGAGCCCGAACACCTGCGAGAGCGTCGGCTCGGTTTCGACGCGCGCCTGCTTCATGCTCGGGTGGTACGCGCGCAGTGCGGCCGTCAGTGCGGCGATATCGACCTGCAGCGGGCCGTCGAAGACGACCGCCACGCTCAGCGGATTCTCGACGTCGGGTGCCGCGGCCAGCGCGACGGGGTTTTCGGGTACTTCCTTGCGGCCAAAGAATCGGGATATCAGGCTCATCGGATTATGTTCGTGTCGAAGCCGTTTCAGGGAGGGGGCCCCGTTCTCTCGGTCGGGGCGCGCCGTCAGGGTGACGGCCGCCCGTAGTTTCCACGGGTTCGGCGAATCTGGCAAATGCGCGGCGAACGCGTGGCGGTGAGGCGACGGCGCGTTCGAATGCGTTCGGCAGGCGGGGGGCAGACGCGCCGGGCCGTGCGGCCCGCGCTCGCCGGTCAGTGCGGCAGCGCTTCCGCTTCGGCCCAGCGCTTGAACGAATCGAGACGCCGGCGCGTCTGCACGAGATAGAACGCGCCGATCAGCGGTTCGAGCAGCCAGCGCAGCCAGGCCGGCTGGGCGCGGAAGTGGTACGTGAATTTCACCTCGGTCGTGCCGGGCGTGTGCTCGGTGAAGTTCCAGCTGCCGCTGAAGCGTTCGAGCACTTTCGGGCCGTCGACCATTTCGACGGCCGCGACCTGCGGCGGACGGTACGAGATGTAGCGCGACACCATCGTCGCGCCCGACTGGCTGCGGCAGAACGCATCGACGCCGACGTCGGCCGTCATGCCGTCGAGCAGATAGGCATCGGTGAGGAAGCTGTCCCACACGAGCCGCCGCGCGTAATCCTGCGACCACGTGAAGAGGCGCCTGCGATCGACGCCGACGGTCCGGCTGACTGAGATCCTCATGATGGCGGGTGCAATGGCGCGGATTGGGATGGAACCGAGTGTAACCCGCCGATTCGGAGCATTTCTTCATACTTCGTCAAGTCGAGCAAGGGCTCGATTGACGCCCTCCGGGATTTCCCCTAGGATTCACACCAACCCTTCGGGAAAGACCCGAAGCGTTTCAATCTCTTGAGGGAGCCTCATGAGTACGCAACAGAACCGGCGCTTCGACGCGCTCGTTTTCATTGGTCGTTTCCAGCCTCCGCATCGTGGTCACCTGAACGTGCTGAAGTCGGCACTGAGTCGGGCCGAGCGCGTGTGCGTGCTGATCGGGTCGACCGACAAGCCCCGCACCATCAAGGATCCGTTCTCGTTCGACGAGCGCCGCCAGATGCTGGCTTCGCTGCTCGACGCGTCCGAGCGCGACCGCGTGACGATCGCGCCGTTGCAGGATTCGACCTACAACGACGGCGACTGGGTGCGCTGGGTGCAGGACGCCGTCGCGTCCGCGCTCGGCGACGTCGCGCAGCGCAAGGTCGGGCTGATCGGTCACGAGAAGGACGCCACATCGTATTACCTGCGGATGTTCCCGCAATGGGAGCTCGTCGACGTCGACGCGACGGAAGACATTTCCGCCACCGAGATCCGCGACCAGTATTTCGCCGAACGTACCAACAGCTTCGTGCAGTGGGCCGTGCCGGAACCCGTGTTCGGCTGGCTCGAGCGTTTCCGCACGCAGCCGGAATTCGCGCAGCTGAAGTCGGAAGCCGAATTCATCGCCGCGTATCGCAAGGCGTGGGCGGCCGCCCCGTATCCGGTCACGTTCGTGACGGTCGACGCGGTGGTCGTGCACTCGGGCCATATCCTGCTGGTGCGCCGCCGCAGCGAACCCGGCCGCGGCCTGTGGGCGCTGCCGGGCGGGTTCGTGAACCAGGACGAGCGGCTCGACGCGGCCTGCATCCGCGAGCTGCGCGAGGAGACCGGCCTGAAGCTGCCGGAGCCCGTGCTGCGCGGCTCGATCAAGGATCGCCAGGTGTTCGATCACCCGACGCGCTCGTTGCGCGGCCGCACGATCACGCACGCGTGCCTGTTCAATTTCCCGACCGGCGAGCTGCCGCGCGTGAAGGGCAGCGACGACGCCGACAAGGCGCGCTGGGTGCCGCTGAACGAATTCGCGCAGATGCGCAACGTGATGTTCGAGGATCACTTCGACATCGCGTACCACTTCCTGGGGAAGCTGTGATCCGCTGATTCCCCGCATTCCGGTCCGCCGCGACAGACGCGGCGGCACTTCAACGGCCTAGAGGAGCTCTAGCCATGCAAAACGATCTCGGCGGCTTTGCCGCGGTTCTTGCCAATCCGATCCTCAACACGGATTCGTACAAGGCTTCCCACTTCCTGCAATATCCGCCCGACGCGCAGGCGATGTTCTCGTACGTCGAATCGCGTGGCGGCCGCTACGACCGCACGGTGTTCTTCGGACTGCAGATGTTGCTGAAGGAATATCTGTGCAAGCCGATCACGCACGCGATGATCGACGAGGCGCGCGATTTCTTCACGGTGCACGGCGAACCCTTCAACGAAGCAGGCTGGCGTTATATCGTCGAACGCTACGACGGTTATCTGCCGGTGAAGATCCGGGCGGTGCCGGAGGGTTCGGTCGTGCCGGTGCACAACGTGCTGATGACGGTCGAATGCGACGACCCGCAGGTGTTCTGGCTCGCGTCGTATCTCGAGACGATGCTGCTGCGCGTCTGGTATCCGGTGACGGTCGCGACGCGCAGCTGGCACCTGCGGCAGACGATCCGCCGCTTCCTCGAAAAGACCGACGACGACCTCGCGCAACTGCCGTTCAAGCTGCACGACTTCGGCGCGCGCGGCGTGTCGAGCGCGGAGTCGGCCGCGATCGGCGGCGCGGCGCACCTCGTGAACTTCATGGGCTCGGACACGGTGCTCGGCGTGCTGGCCGCGAACCGCTTCTATCGCGAGCCGATGGCCGCGTACTCGGTGCCGGCGGCGGAGCACAGCACGATCACGTCGTGGGGGCGCGAAGGCGAGGCCGACGCGTACCGGAACATGATTGCGCGCTTCGGCTTTCCCGGCGCGATCGTGTCGGTCGTGTCGGACTCCTACGATCTGTTCGCCGCACTCGACCTGTGGGGCGGCGAGCTTCGGCAGGCCGTGCTCGATTCGGGCGCGACGCTGGTCGTGCGTCCCGATTCGGGCGACCCCGTGAAGATCGTGCTGCAGACCGTGCGTGCGCTGGACGCGTCGTTCGGCTCGACCGTGAACGGCAAGGGGCGGCGCGTGCTGAACC
Organism: Burkholderia cepacia ATCC 25416; assembly: GCF_001411495.1. Lineage (NCBI taxonomy): Bacteria > Pseudomonadati > Pseudomonadota > Betaproteobacteria > Burkholderiales > Burkholderiaceae > Burkholderia > Burkholderia cepacia. The sequence continues at coordinate 2,534,605 of NZ_CP012982.1, forward strand.
GCGTGCGCGTGATCCAGGGCGATGGTGTCGACGAGCTGTCGATCGAAGCGATCCTTTCCGCGCTCGACGACGCGGGTTACGCGGCCGGCAATGTGGTGTTCGGCATGGGCGGCGCGCTGCTGCAACAGGTGAACCGCGATACACAGCGCTTTGCGATGAAGTGCTCGGCGATCCGGCGCGGCGGGGAGTGGCACGACGTTCGCAAGGATCCGGTCACCGATCAGGGCAAGCGCTCGAAGAAAGGGCGGCTCACGCTGCTGCGCAATGATCGAACCGGCGAGTATCGGACGACGACGCTACCGGTTGCGTGGGACGACCGGATGCTGGAAGGCGAGTGGGAAGAGGCGCTCGAGACGGTGTTCGATACGGGGCGGCTGCTCGTCGATACGTCGTTTGCCGAGGTGCGGGCGAGGGCGCACGCAGGGGAGGTGTGAGGTAGGCGGAGGAGTGACGCGCGGCGTTCGCGTCACCCCGCCACCTGCGATGTTCGATGGCGGCTTCGTCGAAAGAAGATCGTTATCAACGAATGGCTCTGGATGTCGGCGTGATGCGAGGATCGTCGCAAAGATGCCGACATCCGTCCGTGCACAGCGGAACCAGGGTCAGTCCGATCTGAAGATAACCCTCGTAGCCGGCGCTGTCTTTCGGATACGGTTTCGAGATCATGTGCGTGTCTGTCCAGATGTTCTCGTCCTTGACGCCGAGCTGGACGAGGTATTCCCTCAGATTGGCCGCTCGACGCAGCGCAAGCACTTGTGGGTCCTTTTCACCGATATACGCGCCGGCAGAGATGATGCCGCGAATGTCCGCATCAGGCCACTGACGGGCACGGATAACCATGTCCGCTATCTTGACTCGATCCTCATTCGGAATGGCGGAAGAGTTGAGCGCGACACTGTCCAGCATGTCTTCGGAAACGGTACATGCCGCGAGCGGCGGCGAAAACGCCAGGCATAACCCGAGCGCGATGCTCGTCAGATGCGCGAGAGACCTCACCACAAGACCCTGTCGTCAAAGAACGAAATATAGCAAGCGAGGCTGTCGGCGTTATTGATTGCCAGATCCCGATGATCCCGCGCCCAGTATTTCAGGCCGGTCCCGAATCCGTAGATTTCGTCATTCGAGTCGAAGGTATCGACGTAGTGCGTGCACTCGTGAATCAAGACCTTCAACTTGCAATTGGAAGAGAGTCGAGCGTCGGGAAGCGTGCAGAAGTGCGGATAGATTGCGATGATTCGCTTGTCTGAATCGGGTTTGCATACGGCGGCATCGGTGATTCCGTTGTCGGGAAACACGGTACACGTGATGTTTCGCTGTTTCTGCTCGTCCCAGCGGATGACATTTTCCGGTTTTAATTCCTGCATGACGCGCAGAAGCTTCGGCAACCCGATCCGTAGGTGATGTCGAATTTCCTCATCGGATCGCCCGAACCAGGTATGGACGCGTTCCTGTTCTCTTTGCTCCCAATGTGCAATACCGTGAATCCGATCCTGAATCAACGAGATCGCCGCGTCACGCAACCGCACGATCAGTTTCCGGAATGCCTTGTTCGGCATGTTCTCGCAGATCGGTGTCGGGTCAAGGTCGACGACATGAACGGATCCTGGCGTCGTGTTCGTGTAGGCGGTTCCAACGAAAACCCATTCGTCGTCTTCGTTTTCGTCGGCATCGTGTGAATTCAGAATCCCGTTCATTGGCTCGATAGATCCCGGTAAAAAAGTTGGAAAACTATCGGTTGTCGGGAGCGCGCTCGTCTATGGGATGAGTACGATTTTGCGACTCATCTACCGCGAGCGCGAACGATGACGCTGCAAGTGAAGGAAAACGCTGATGCCGGAACCATTCGATTACCGCTTGCGCTTCCGCCCGTTCTCACGGCTCGCCGGTCAGCACGCGCCCGTCCGCATCGTCCCGCGCACCCGTGTGCTCCGCCGCCCGCACCGCCTCCATCGCCCGCGCCAGCGCATCGAACACCGCCGGCCCCTTGCAGCGCGACACGTTGAAGCGCATGAACGAGGTCGCGCCGTGCGACGCACTGAACACGTTGCCCGGCGCGAGCACCACATCGTGATCGAGCGCATGGCGTGCGACACGCGCGGCGTCGAGCCCGTCGGGCAACTCCGCCCACACGAACAGGCCGCCGCGCGGCTCCGTCCAGATCCCGAGGCCCGCGCGTGCGAGGCGCCGGATCGTCTCGCCCATTGCATCCGCGAGACGCGCGCGCAGGCTGTCGAGATGGCGCCGGTACGTGCCGTCGACGAGCAGCCGGTGCACGACGTTCGCGCCGATCTGCGCATGGCCGAACGACGTCGCGAGCTTCAGGTCGACGAGCGCATCGATCCATTCCGGGCGCGCGGCGACGTAGCCGCAGCGGACCGCGGCCGACAGCGTCTTCGAGAAGCTGCCGATCGACACGACGCGCGACAGCCCGTCGAAGGCCGCGAGGCGCGGCGCGGGCGTGCTCTCGAAATCCGCGAAGATGTCGTCCTCGACGATCAGCAGGCCGTGCTCGGCCGCGAGCGTCAGCAGGCGGTGTGCGACGGGCGGCGCGAGCGTCGCGCCGGTCGGGTTGTGCAGTGCCGCGTTGGTGATGTACAGGCGCGGCCGGTGCTCGGCCAGCACCTGCTCGAAGCGCGCGAGATCGGGCCCGTTCGGCGTGTACGGCACGCTGACGATCCGCGCGCGATGCGCGCGCAGCAGCGCCTGGAAGTTGAAGTAGCACGGATCGTCGAGCACGACCGTGTCGCCAGGCTCCAGCAGCAGGCGGCACACGAGGTCGAGCGCATGCGTGCCGCCGTCGGTCAGCATGATCTGTGCGGGTTCCGCGTGGACGCCGTGCTGCGCGAGCCGCCAGGCGAGCTGCTGGCGCAGCGCGGGCAGGCCGAGCGGCGTCGCGTAATCGGTCAGCGCGTCGGATTCGTCGCGCGACACGGCGCGCAGCGCGCGGCGCAGGCTCTCGTCCGGCAGCCACGACGGCGGCAGCCATCCGCAGCCGGGCTTCACGGTCGTCGGCGCGGCCTCGAGCGACTGGCGCGACAGCCACAGCGGATCGAGCTCGCGATCGAGACGCGGGCCGAGATCGGCGAGCGCGAGCGGCGGCGCGTGCCCCGACACGTAGAAGCCCGAGCCGCGCCGCGCGACGAGCACGCCTTCGCTCGCGAGCCGCTCGTATGCGTCGACGACGGTCGATTTCGACACGCCCAGCCCGTCGGCCATCATCCGGATCGACGGTACGCGCGCACCGGGCATCAGCGCGCGGCTCGCGATCCGCGCGCGCAAGGTGTCCATCACGGTTTCCACGCGCGTGCGCGACGGCGCGGGCGGAACGGAAAGCGGGGCGGAATGGCTCATCGCGAAGAATGAACTGTACGGACGGTTGTCCAGTACAGTTTGTCGAAATTGTATTGGGCTGTAGCTTACGCGCTTTTCACGGGCGGCGGATCATCGGTGATCCACTTTCCCCGTTCAGGATTTCCCGTGCAAAAGACGACCAACGGATGGCTCAGCGGCCTGCTGGGCGTGATCATCTTCAGTGGCTCGCTGCCCGCGACGCGTATCGCGGTGCAGGGGCTCGACCCGTTGTTCCTCACGTTCGCGCGCGCGACGATCGCCGGCGCGCTCGGCCTGCTGCTGCTCGTCGTGCTGAAGCAGCGGCGGCCGACGCGAGCCGAGGCCGTGTCGCTGGCCATTGTCGCGCTCGGGGTCGTCGTCGGTTTTCCGTTGCTGACGGCGCTCGCGCTGAAGCATGTGACGTCCGCGCACGCGATCGTGTTCGTCGGGCTGCTGCCGCTCGCGACCGCGCTGTTCGGCGTGTGGCGCGGCGGCGAGCGGCCGCGGCTGCCGTTCTGGATCTTCTCGATCGTCGGCAGCGGTGCGGTGGCTGCGTTTGCGTTGCGCAACGGCGGCCAGGCGTCGGTGGTCGGCGATGCGCTGATGCTGGCCTCGATCGTCGCATGCGGGCTGGGCTACGCGGAAGGCGCGCGCCTGTCGCGCCAGCTCGGCGGGTGGCAGGTGATCTCGTGGGCGCTCGTGCTGTCGCTGCCGCTGATGCTGCCGCTCACGTGGCTCACCTCGCCCGCGTCGTTCGACGGCGTCGATGCCGCCGCGCTGTGGGGGCTCGCGTACGTGTCGCTGTTCAGCATGCTGATCGGTTTCGTGTTCTGGTATCGCGGGCTCGCGCTCGGCGGGATCGCGAGCGTCGGCCAGTTGCAGCTGCTGCAGCCGTTCTTCGGCCTGCTGCTGGCGGCCGGGCTGCTGCACGAGACGGTACCGCCGTCGATGGTCGTCGTGACGGTCGTCGTGGTCGGCTGCGTGGCGGGCGCGAAATACTTCTCGAAAGTGGCACCCGTGCGGCGCGCGGGCTGACGCGCGCGCGTGGTGGAGGGAACGGGCGCGACCCGCCGCAGGTCGCGCCCGTTCGCGCTCAATCGTCCGGGGTGCATACGCGCAAGCGGTGGCCGTCCGGGTCGAGCGCGACGAACGTCAGGCCGAACACGGCCGTCATCGGCGCCTGCTCGAACGTCACGCCGAGCGCCTTCCACGCTTCGTACAGGCGCCGCACCTCGTGGTCGTCGTCGACCCTAACGGATCGTGTGGCCGTTCGCGCTCGGCTATTTCAATGACGTGCGCATCCTGGCGGCGTGGTGCGAAGGCCGGAACGATTTCCGGCATTTCCGGACGGATCGCATCGTCGCGCTCGAACGGCTGGACATGCGCTATCCGCGGCGGCGCGCGGCGTTGCTGAAGGCGTGGCGTGCGGCGGGCGCCGACGTGCGCGTGACGGTGAGGTGAGGGGGCGAGATGCGCAGGCCGCGCACCCCGTTCCGTCGTGCCGGCCTTACTCGAACGTTTCGAGGGCGAGCAATTCGTCGATCGTCTGCCGGCGGCGGATCAGCCGCGGCGTGCCGCGATCGACGAGCACTTCCGGCGCGAGCGGCCGGCTGTTGTAGTTCGAGGACATCGACGCGCCGTACGCGCCCGCGTCGTGCAGGAACAGCAGGTCGCCGATCTGCGGCTGCGCGAGCTTGCGGTGCGTGACCACGCCGCCCGCGTCCTGCGTGAACACGTCGCCCGACTCGCACAGCGGCCCCGCGATCGCGAGGTCGACCAGCGGCCGTCCGGCCGGCAGCGCGCCGTCGTGCGCGTGCACCGACACCGCGTGGTAGCTGCCGTACATCGACGGGCGCATCAGGTCGTTGAAGCCCGCGTCGATCAGCACGAAATCGTGCTTCGGCCGGCGGTTGACGGCCTGCACTTCGGTGACGAGCGTGCCGGCTTCGGCGACGAGGAAGCGGCCCGGTTCGATCTCGATGCGCACCGGGTGGCCGAGATGCCGTTCGATCCGCTTGCGCGCGGCGTCCCACTGGCTGAAGTAGTGCCCGACGTCGACGCGCGGCTCGCCGTCGCGATACGGGATCGACAGGCCGCCGCCGGCCGAGATCGCGTCGATGTCATGGCCGAGCGACGTGACGAGGTCGACCATCGCATCGCATACCTGCGACAGGTGGCCGTAGTCGACGCCCGACCCGATATGCATGTGGATGCCGACCAGCTTCAGCCCGTACTGGCGCACGATCTCGATCGCGCGCGGCACGTCGTCGATCCAGATGCCGTGCTTGCTCTGCGGGCCGCCGGTGTTGGTCTTGTTGCTGTGGCCGTGGCCGAAACCGGGGTTGACGCGCAGCCACACGCGGTGGCCGGGCGCATGCTCGCCGATGCGCGCGAGCATGTCGAGCGAACCGGCGTTGACGGTCACGCCGTGCTTCAGCACCGCCGCGAGCGTCGGGCGGTCGATCAGGTCGGCCGTGAACACGACGCCTTCCGGCTCGCCGGCCGGGCTGAACCCGGCCGCGAGGCTGCGCTCGATCTCGCCGAGCGACACGGCATCGACGCACGCGCCTTCCTCGCGCATCAGCTTCAGGATATGGACGTTCGAGTTGGCCTTCTGCGCATAGCGGATCACGTCGAACTGACGCAGTTGGGCGATGCGGTCGCGGATGACGTCGGCGTCGTACACCCACAGCGGGGTGCCGTATTGCTGCGCGAGCGTCGCGAGCTGGCGGGAATCGAGGGACATGGCGGATGAAGCGGGTCGAATGAATGGATAACGTGAATGATGCGCCTGTTTATCTATGCAGTAAAATGCCTATTTATCGAAATTCGATTCACATTTGATATAGACAATCATGCTCACGCACCGCCATATCGAGGTCTTTCGCGCGCTGATGGTCACCGGCAGCACGACGCGCGCGGCCGAGATGCTCTATACGTCGCAACCGACGATCAGCCGCGAGCTCGCGCGCATGGAGCAGGTCGTCGGCTTCGCGCTGTTCGAGCGCGCGCACGGCCGGTTGCGGCCGACGATGGCCGCGCTCACGCTGTTCGACGACGTGCGGCTCGCATATGTGGGGCTTGAACGCGTCGCGGCCACGGCCGCGCGCCTGCGCGAGTTTCGCGACGGTCAACTGTCGGTGATCGCGCTGCCGGCGTTCTCGCACGCGATCCTCCCCGGCGCGGCGCGCCGGTTTCGCGACGCCCATGCGGGCGTCAGCCTGTCGGTCGAAACGCAGGAATCGCCGATGCTCGAAGAGTGGCTGACCGCGCAGCGTTACGACCTCGGGCTGACCGAGCACGACGTCGCGCCGGCCGGCACCGTGCTCACGCCGCTGCTCGAAGTCGACGAAGTATGCGTGCTGCCCGACGGCCATCCGCTGCTCGCGCAGGACGCGATCGATCTCCCGGATCTCGCCGATCGCCCGTTCGTGAGCCTGTCGCTGAACGATCCGTATCGCATCCTGATCGACGAGGCGTTTGCGCAGCTCGGCGTGGCGCCGCGCTCGGTCGTCGACACGCCGTCGGCCGTGTCGGTGTGTGCGTTCGTGCGGCAGGGGCTCGGCGTCGCGATCGTCAATCCGCTGACCGCGCTCGATTTCGTCGGGCGCGATCTGCACGTGCGGCCGCTCACACGGTCGTTTCCGTACCGCGTCAGCGTGATCGTGCCCGAGCACCGGCCGAAAAACCTGCTCGTCGACGCGTTCACCGATGCGCTGCGCGGCGAGGCGAAGGCGATCCGCCGCCGGTTGGCCGCAGTCCTCGGCTGACGCGGCCGTATGATGGGCGTTTCGCCGCCATCGCCGTTTTTTCGTCTTTTCCGGAACCGCTCATGACCGATGCTTCCGCTTCCCTCGAACAACCGATTCTCACCGGCGAACGCGTCGAACTGCGGCCGCTCGAACGATCCGATCGGCAGGCGCTGCTGGACGCTGCCGCGGACGGCCGGTTGTGGAACCTGAAGGTCACGGTCGTGCCGGGCCCGGACACGATCGACGCTTACATCGACACGGCATTGCAGGGGCGTTCGGCCGGCACGGTGATGCCGTTCACGATCGTCGATCGCGCGTCCGGCCGTGCGATCGGCAGCACGCGTTTCTGGAAGATCGATCGCAAGAACCGCAAGCTCGAGATCGGCCATACGTGGCTGAGCGAATCGGCGCAGCGCACGCGTGCGAACACCGAAGCGAAATGGTTGCTGCTGGGTTATGCGTTCGACGTGCTGCAATGCGTGCGCGTGCAGTTCACGACCGACGAGCTGAACGAGAAATCGCGCGCGGCGATCCTGCGGCTCGGTGCGAAGCAGGAAGGCATCGTGCGGCACGAACGGATCATGCCGGATGGCCGCAAGCGCAATTCGGTGCGCTTCAGCATCATCGACGACGAATGGCCGGAGGTGAGGGCGCGGTTGATGGCGAAGCTCGCGACATAACCTGTCGCGTATGACGCCCGGTGTGCGTCGCGTCGCCGGAGGGGAGGCGACGCGACGGCAGGGGAAGAAGCCGTGCGCCGCGCACGACGCGCGGCGCGGCGGCGCGTTACTGCGCCGATGCGAGGTGGTGGCGCTCCGCGAGCTTCTGCGCGTCGGCGTAATGCTTTTGCAGGATCGGCAGCGACTGGCGTGCGACTTCCTTCAGCTTCGTGTCGCGGCCCGATGCGATTTCGGCCTGGAAGGCCGAGATGGCCTTCTGCTGGCCGGCGAGCGCGACCTGCTCGATGTACGCCTTGTCGAACTCGGCGCCGCGCAGGGTCTTGATGCTGTTCAGCACGGCCGTGTCGGGGTCGTTGGCGGGTACGTCGACGCCGCGCGGGCTGGCTGCGCGCATCGCCTGGATGATCTTTTCATCGTCGGCCGACACGCGTTGCGCGAACGCCTTGACCTGGCTGTCCGACGTGCGCGAATCGGCGATGCGCGCCGCGTCGTGCTGCGTCGACACCGTTTTCGTGCCGTCGGTGATGAACGCCTGGTCGGCTTCGTGGATGCGCGTCGCAGCGGCGGCCGGTGCGGCCGGTGCAGCCGGTGCCGGTTGTGCGGTTTGCGCGGTCGCCGTCACGGCGACGAGAAGCAGGCCAGCGGCAGACAAAGCAAGGCGCGAGACGTGGGGAAAGCGGTTCATGGGACCTCCTTTCAATCGGGGCTCTGGTTGAAAAACGGATCGGGTGATCCGTCGCTGTGCGAGAGACCGGGCGCGCCCGGGCCGGATTCGACCGCCGCTCTGCCGCGGCGCCGGTCGAAGTGTTTCCCGGCCCGACTGATTCTAGGAGGGCGATCCGGTAGCAGGTGCAACCGCGCTGTGGTTTGTGTAACGGTTGGTAAGACGAATCGATGAGCATGCGTGTCGGCAGGTATTGCGTACCTGTCGCGTGCGTGGCGGCGGCAATTTTTGCGCGCATGCGGCGTGCGGGATGCACGTGGGTGTCATCTGGCAGTCATCGTCACGCCGCGGTGACGTGCGCGTCGAGCGTCGACGCTGGCCGGCTCGCGATGCGCGCGAACGCGTCACACGCGGTCGAGCAATGCGTCGAGACGCGGCAGCAACGGCGTCGCGCAATGTGCCTGCAACGCGTCCGGCGCGGTGTAGCCCCACGCGACCCCCTGGAATGCGATGCGCGCGCGTCGTGCCGCGTCGGCGTCGCGGATTTCATCGCCCACGTACAGCACTTCGTCGTTGCGCAGGCCGGCTTCGTGAACGAGTGCGCGCAGGCGACGTGCCTTGCCGAACAGCGGAATGCCGCACGCGAAATGTTCGACGCGGCTGCTGGCGTGCGGGCCGAGCCGGTCGCGCACGATCTCCTCGGTGTTCGACGTGGCGATCGCGATGCGGATGCCGCGCGCGGCGAGCGCGTCGAACGTTTCGCTGACGCCGGGGAACAACGCCACTTGCGCGACGCGCGGCCGCATCAGGCGACGCATGTCGATCGTCACGCGCGGCACTTTCCACATCGGCACGTCGAGCGCGCGAATGATGTCGCGCGCCGACATCCCGCGCAGCGCCGGGCGCAGCTCGGGCGTGGCGTCGCGAAAGCCGTGCGTGCGCGACGCTTCCGACAGCGCCGCGAGAAAACTGTCGAGCGAATCGGCGAGCGTGCCGTCGAAGTCGAATGCGATGAGGCGGTAGGGCATGAAGCGGCGTGGCGGGTTATCGGGCAGACGACATTGTCACCGAATCGGAGCCCGTCGCCCGCACGGTTGGTTGCGCCCGCGGCGAAACGAGAGGGTCGAGCAGATTCTTCGCGTCGTCCGGATGATCGGTGCTGTCCCTTGTCCCTTGTCCCTCGCTGCGCGGCGCGGTATCGTCGACGCTTCGCTTTCCACCACCCCGACCGGAGACCGACGTGCCTGCTGCCACCCCCGCCACGCTGAGATTTTCCACCGACAAACGCGAACTCGACGTCGACGCGATCTTCGACTTCCTGCATCGCGACGCGTACTGGTCGCAGGGTATTCCGCGCGACGTGGTGGAGAAGGCGATCGAGGGTTCCCTGTGCTTCGGCGCGTATATCGGCGACCGGCTCGTCGGCTTCGCGCGCCTCGTGACCGATCACGCGACGTTCGCGTACCTGTGCGACGTGTTCGTGTTGCCGGCCGAACGCGGCAACGGCTACGGCCGCGCGCTGATCGACCACGTGTTCGCGCAGGAGATGGTGCAGGGCCTGCGCCGCATCATGCTCGTGACGTCCGATGCGCACGAGCTGTATCGGCCGGTCGGCTTCGGGCCGTGCGCGAACCCCGAGCGGGTGATGGAGATCCGCCGCCCGGACATCTACGCGAAACGCTGACGCGCGGCGCAGCGCATACAATACGCGCTTTCCGTTTTTGCCGAAGAGAAACCCATCATGACCGAACAGGAAGCCGAACAGCTCGCGACGCATCGCCACTACAAGGGCGGGCTGTATCGCTACATCGGCGTTGCCCGCCATTCCGAAACCGAGGAGTCGGTGGTCGTGTACGAACACCTGTGGCCGCATGCGCGCGGGCTGTGGGTGCGGCCGGAAGCGATGTTCAACGGCAACCTCGAAGACGGCATGCCGCGTTTCCGCAAGCTGCGCGACTGATCCTCGGCCGGCCGCGTAAGCCGGCCTTGCGGGCCGGCTGCGCGAGCCGAATGTCGAGCCGAATGTGCGGGTATCAGTCGCCGGCCAGCGCCTTCACCAGTTCCGGCGGTGCGTGCCGGGTCGTGACTTCCGGCGTGCCGTGCCATGCCGCGAGTTTCTTCACCGCCTTCGCGACATCGGCGGCGAGCCCCGTGCCGAACCGCACGCCCGGCTCGACATGCACGGCCTTCAGTTCGAACGTGCGCAGCGTGCGATGCGCCTTCGCGTCGACGCGCCCGACCAGCCGGCCGCGATGCAGCACCGGCAGGCAGAAATAGCCATAACGCCGCTTGTGCTCGGGCGTATAGCATTCGATCGTGTAATCGAAACCGAATAGCGTCGATGCACGCCGCCGGTCCCATACGACCGGGTCGAACGGCGACAGCAGCGTCGTGACCGTCGAGCGCAGCGTGTCGGCCTCGGCGGCCGGCAGCAACGCTTCGAGCGAGCGATGCACGTAGGCCGGCTCCTTCCAGTCGTCGATCGCCACCGGGATCAGGTCGCCCGCGTCGGCGAGCTGCTCGAGCTCCGCGCGGTACGAGCGGCGCGGCAGCCGGTAGTAGTCGGCCACCCAGTCCGCGCGCACGACGCCGAGTGCACGGCACGTGTAGTCGAGCAGCGCGGGCAGCACGGCTTCGCGCGGCGGCAGGTCGCGCGTGTCGTCCCAGTCGGGCAGCACGCGCTCGCGCACGTCGTACACGCGCTGGAAATTGCGGCGTTCCGACACCATCAGGTCGCCCGTCGTGAACAGCACTTCCAGGTGGCGCTTCTCGGGCTTGCGATCCCACCAGCCGTTGCCCTTCACGCCATCCTCGCGGACGAAATCCGCCGACTTCACCGGGCCTTCTTCGCGAATCCGCGCGAGCAGCCGCTCGATCTCGGGACGATTCTGTTCATGCCATTCGGCCGCATATTTCCAGCCCATCCCCGACGGATCGAGCATCTTGTAGCGCATCAGGCCGAACTGCTCGACCGGCAGGAAGCACGCTTCGTGCGACCAGTATTCGAACAGGCGCGCCTCAGCGAGATGCTCGTCGAGCCACTGCGGCGAGAAATCGCCGAGACGGCTGAACAGCACGAGATACGGGCTGCGCGCGACGACGTGGATGGTGTCGATCTGCAACTGCGCCATCCGGCGGATCGTGTCGAGCACGTCGGCTTTGGTCGCCTTGCGGCGGGGCGGTGTCAGCAGGCCCTGCGCGGCGAGATGCAGGGCGCGGGCGGCGGCGGGCGAGAGCGTAAGCATCGGAGGGGCGGCCGGGAGTGATGGTCGGGAACCACTTTAGCGCGAAAGCGGCGCGCGCGTGCGACGTGCCGATGCAACGTGTCTGACAATGGTTGACAGATACGTTTCGCAAGTTTCCCTATAGTGCAGTCCATGGCGCGACGAAATGTGCGCGCAACGATTCCGCTTCCGACGCACATATGTCCATGGCACGCAGGAAGCGAATCCGGGATTCTCAACCCCCATCGGGAGACCCGGAGCCCTGAGCGGACATCCATGCGGCTGTGCACCGGCCCCGTGTGGATGTCCGCTGATTTTTTTGTTTTTTCCGGTTTTCGTCCGTTGCCGCGCAGGTCATGCCGCGGCGCTCGTCTCTCCGGGCCGCAGCGCGCGGGACAGGTCGTAGTGCTTCGCCGCGCCGTAACGCGGCGAGCCGAAGTGCCAGTCGTAGTTGCCGCGAATATACGAGTGGGCCTCGTCGAGCAGGCGCAGCGACGCGCGATCGTCGGTGCGCGTACGCACCTTTTTTTCCAGATCGAGATAGCGCGCGAGATAGCCGTTGTGGATGTCCGCCGCCGCGTCGAGCGCGGCTTGCGGCGCGAGCCCGTGTTCGTGCATCAGGACGCAGACGAGATTGCTGCTCGATTCGCCCGCCTCCTTCGGATACGAAAAGATGTCGTTGCACAGGCAGAGGATCAGGCCGGACAGCTTGCGCAGGCGCTCGACTTCTTCGTCGGCGTAGAACGCGGCGGGCGCTTCGTAGCCCCCGGCGATGTCGATCAGCGCGAACGCGCCTTCGCCGCATCCGTTGTAGGTGCGACCGGAGAGATACTCGGCCTCGCCGGGCACGACGTCGGTCGCGAACCGGCCGGCTTCCCACAGCGTCGAGAACAGGAACGTCATCATCCCTGCCACCCAGCGTGCGTACTGCACGCGCGTGGACGCGGCCGCGATGCGCGCGCACACGTCCTGCGTCGCCCGTTGCAGGGCGGGCAGGAACGCGGCCATGTGCGGCAGGCGCGCCGCCAGCGCGGCGCGCAGCGGCGCTGGATCGCGGCCGGTCGGATCGGCGATCATTTCGTACAGCCACAGGTAGAGTGCACCGAGGTCGCCCGGAGCGCGCGCGACGCCGTGCAGGCTGCACAGGCCGTCGTCGATCGCGAAGATCCAGCCGTACGCGCGGGTCGTCGTGCACAGGCCGTCGAAGGTTGCGTGCGCATAGACGCGGGAGCAGTATTCGCCGATCTTGCCGTGACGGATGCCGTTGGCCCAGCGCGGATCGTCGAGCAAGCCATGGCCGTTCATCCACGCGAGCAGGTCGGCTTCGGCGCGGTCGGCGTCGGGATGCACGGGCGTGTCGAACGGGTGGAACAGGTGCGGAAGCACGAGTGCGGGCGCGGCGGCTTCGGCGGCAACGGTTTCGACGGTGGACATGGCGTACCTCGCGGATGGCGGGTGGCAACAGGTGTCGTGAAGGCAGTCCGGCCTACTTGCCGAACCGGCGCGCGCGCTTGCCGTACGCATCGATGGCCTGTTCGAAATCGTCGCGTCCGAAATCGGGCCAGCACGTCGGCGTGAAATAGAACTCGGAGAAAGCGGTTTGCCACAGCATGAAATTCGACAGGCGCTGCTCGCCCGACGTGCGGATCACGAGGTCCGGCTCCGGCTGGCCGGCCGTGTAGAGCCGGCTCGCGATCAACTCCGGGCTGAGCTGCGCGAGCAACTGATCGACGGTGCCGGCCGCGACGTGTTCCGCGATCAGCGAGCGGACGGCGTGCAGCAGGTCGAGGCGGCCGCTGTAGGCGACGGCGATGTTCACGTCGAGTCCGTGCGCGTGGGCCGTGCGTTGCTGCGCGGCGCCGATGCGGTCGGCCGTGGCGGGCGGCAACTGCGTCAGGTCGCCGATCACGTGGAGCCGCCAGCGGCCGCTGGCGGCGAGCTCGTCGAAGACGTCGGCGATCACCGCGAGCAGGCCGCGCAATTCCGCGGCGTCGCGCTGGAGATTTTCGGTGGACAGCGGCCACAGTGTCACGAACGGGATCCCGGCCTCTTCGCACCACGACAGCAGCGCATGCACGTTGCGCCCGCCGGCCCGATAGCCGTCGGCGGCCGGCAGGCCGAGGCGGTCCGCCCAGCGCCGGTTGCCGTCGAGAATGACGGCGAGATGCGTGGGCAATGGCGGCCGGGCCGTATCCGATACGGCGGGCGAGTCGATGGCGAATGTTTCCGGCGCGCGCAGAATCAGCTCTTGAGTCATGGAGACTCCTTCGAGGCGAGGAAGCGATCGAAACGTGAAACAGCGGGTGGGATCGTCGTGGCGACTGCTGCAATCCGGCGTGGAGATCATGTTCGCGCCAATGCGAGCGATCATTATTGATCAATGAATTTCGGATTTTCAAGTCATTCGTATGCACGATATCGGGGCGCGCCGATGCAAGCGACCGCGCCGGCATTACGCGGCGCCGGCAGATCCCGGGCGCGACGATAGGCAGTCGATTTTCGGCGCGATGCCATTTCGACGCACGGATTCAACGAGCGCTTTTCGTGTGTTTCGCACGATTGAATAAATCGTGGAATTGGAAAATAAAAGCGATGCAATACGCGGGCGCTCGATTGCGGCGGAAACGATTCCGCCGCGTCGGCCGTCGGTTGCTTATTGCCGCTTGCCGCGCGCGACTTCGTCGCCGGCGCCGGGCGGCAGCCGCCGCGTGATCGGAATCGATGCGAACGAGCACAGCCCGACCACGACGAACGCGGGCCAGAAATCCGACCACACCATCTTCTGATGACCCTGCAGCCAGTGCGAAACGTGCAGCACGAGGCCGGCCACCGTCACGCCGAGACCGAGCGACATCTGCTGCACGACGCTGCCGAGGCTGGTCGCGCGGCCCGCGTCGCGCGGCGAGATGTCCGCATAGATCATCGAGTTCAGGCTCGTGAACTGCAGCGCGGGGAAGATGCCGCCGACGAGCACGATCAGCCAGATCGCCCAGGTCGCCATGCCGGGATGGAACACGCCGTACGCGGCGATCGCGAGCCCCGCGAATGCCGCGTTGTAGATCAGTACCGTGCGGAAGCCGAAGCGGCGCAGCGTGTGGGTGGCCGTCGAGCGGCTCATCGCGCCGCCGAACGCGGACGCGCACGTGATGAGCCCCGAATGGAACGCGCTCATGCCGAGCCCTTCCTGCAGCGCGAGCGGCAGCAGGAACGGCACCGCGCCGAGGCCGATGCGGAACAGCGACCCGCCGACGACGCTCGCGTGATACGTCGGGATCTTGAGGAAGCTGAGGTCGAGCACCGGGCGTTCCTTGCGGCGCGCGTACGGCACGTAGAGCGCGAGCAGGACGGTGCCGGTCACGCACATGGCGAGGGCGTTCGAGCGTGACGTGAGTGCACCGTCGATCAGCGTGAGGCCCATCAGCAGCAGTGCGGCGCCGCTGGCCGACAGCAGGAATCCGAACCAGTCGAGCGGGCCCGGGTCGGGCTCGTGCGTGTTCGCGATGTGCTTGCTCGCGAGGTAGATCCCGTAGATGCCGATCGGCACGTTGATGAAGAAGATCATCCGCCAGTGCAGGTAGGTCGTGATGAAGCCGCCGACGAGCGGCCCGACCGTGGGCCCGAACAGCGCGGGAATCGCGAGGTAGTTCATCGCGCGCACGAGATCCGAGCGCGGCACGGCGCGGAAAATGATGATGCGGCCGACGGGCACCATCATCGCGCCGCCGACGCCCTGGATGAAGCGCGCGAACGTGAGCACGCCGAGGGAATTGGATGCCGCGCACATCAGCGAGCCGACGACGAAGATGCCGATCGCGGTGCGGAACACGGAGCGCGCGCTGAAGCGGTCGGCCAGCCAGCCGCAGATCGGAATGAACACGCCGAGCCCGACCACGTAGGCCGTGATCGCGATGTTCAACGTGACGGGGTTGTGCCCGAAGTCCCTCGCCATCGCGGGCAGGGCGGTGACGATGATGTTCGCGTCGACGCTTTCCATGAACAACGCACAGGCAACGATGAGCGGTGCTAGAAAGACGGGCGACATGGGCTGGGCGCGCGGTAAAGACGCCATTATGCCCACAATGTGACCATTGAGTCACGTATGACAACAGATGTTCCGCATAGTGCAACAGTCGTTCTTTTAGCGGGCGGCGCGGAAAGAACGACTGCGCAAACGCCGAGCATGCCTGCGCGAGCCGCGCGAATCGAAACTTGCTTGATGTGCACGTTTCGTGCGACAGTCAGGCCCACTCGCAACACAAAACGACGCGCATCGATCGAGGGCCATCGAGACGAGCGCGCGCGCGAACGAGACCTCGTGCCGACCCACTCACCATCGAAAGGAGGGGACACGTTATGACGTCACGTCGTGCCGCATCGATTGCATCTCGCATCTCAACGCGCATCCCAACCCGCGTCTCAACCCGCTTTCCGCTTCATCGCTCACCGCCGCTCGGGCGCCCCGCGCCGCGTCTTCGCTGGGCCGCCGCACTGGCCGTCGCGTATCTCGCCGTTGCCGGCTGCGCCGCGCAGGCCGACAACGCGAACCGGGCCGCCGCGCAGGCGGTCGATCAGTCGGCGGCGCCCGCGACGGCCGCGGTTGCCGGCCCCGCGTCGGGCACGCTGCTGCCGCCGCCGAGCCAGCTCTACGGCGACCTGTTCGTCGCGGTGCAGACCGCGCAGATCTATTCCGACCAGAAGACCTTCGTCGACGCGACGCCCGACAGCGATCCCGCGACGATCGTGCAGTTGTATCAGCAACAGAAATCGCAGCCGGGCTTCTCGCTGAAGGCGTTCGTCGGCCAGCATTTCACGCCGCCCCCGGAAGGCGGCGTCACGCCGCCGCCGAACCAGACGCTGCGCCAGCACATCGACTGGCTGTGGCCGCAGCTCACGCGCACGAGCACGACGGTGCCGCCCTACAGTTCGCTGATTCCGCTGCCGAAGCCGTATGTCGTGCCGGGCGGCCGCTTCCGCGAAGGCTACTACTGGGATACCTATTTCACGATGCTCGGGCTGCAGGTGTCGGGCCGCGAGGATCTCGTCGACGACATGCTCGACAACTTCGCCCATCTGATCGACACGATCGGGCACATCCCGAACGGCAACCGCACGTACTACGCGAGCCGCTCGCAGCCGCCGTTCTTCGCCTATATGGTCACGCTTGCCGCACAGGCCGAAGGCGACAAGGTCTACCAGAAATATCTGCCGGAACTGCGCAAGGAGTACGCGTACTGGATGCAGGGCGAAACCACGACGCCGCGCGGGCAGGCCGCGCGCAATGTGGTCGCGATGCCCGACGGCGCGGTGCTGAACCGCTACTGGGATGCGAGCGATACGCCGCGCGACGAGTCGTATCTCGAGGACGTGACGACCGCGAAGTCGGCGCCGGGGCGTCCGGCGAACGAGGTGTACCGCGACCTGCGCGCGGGCGCCGAAAGCGGCTGGGACTACAGCTCGCGCTGGTTCGGCGACGGCAAGACGCTCGCGACGATCCGCACGACGTCGATCGTGCCGGTCGACCTGAACAGCCTGATGTTCCATCTCGAGACGACGATCGTGAAGGGCTGCGCGCTCACGCGCGACGTGGCCTGCGTGACCGATTTTTCCGGGCGCGCGGCGCGGCGTGCGGCCGCGATCAACCGCTATCTGTGGAACCGTCGCGGCTACTACGGCGACTACGACTGGCAGTTGCGCAAGCCGCGCGACGCCGTGACGGCCGCCGCGCTGTATCCGTTGTTCGCGGGCGTTGCGTGGCCCGAGCGCGCGAAGGCGACCGCGCGCGAGGTGCGCAAGACGCTGCTGCAGCCGGGCGGCCTCGCGACGACCACCGAGAACACGGGGCAGCAGTGGGACGCGCCGAACGGCTGGGCGCCGTTGCAGTGGATCGCGATCGACGGGCTGCGGCGCTACGGCGAACCGGCGCTCGCGAAGGACATCGGCACGCGTTTCCTGTCCGACGTGAAGCACGTGTATGCGACCGAAGGCAAGCTCGTCGAGAAATACGTGGTCGAAGGCGCCGGCACGGGCGGCGGCGGGGGCGGCGAATATCCGCTGCAGGACGGCTTCGGCTGGACCAACGGCGTCACGCTGAAACTGCTCGGGCTGTACGGCGAGTGACGCGCGGCACGGGCCGCGCGCTTGCCCCGCGAGAGAACGCACGGGCCGGACTGTCGCGTAAGCGGCCGTCCGGCCCGTGTCTGCATCCGGCGTGCGTCAGAACACGATCGTCGTGCGCACGCCGACCACCGTTTCGTCCCCGATGCGCGCACCGGCCGCGTTCGGGTTCGGGATGCCGCCGCCCGGACGGAAGAAGTGCTGCAGGTCGGCCTGCAATTGCCACCACGGCGTGACCTGGTACTGGTAGGTCGCCTCGACGACCGTTTCCGCGCGGCGTACCGGATAGCCGGGTGTCGTGTATGCGCCGGTGTCGCCGTCGAGGCCGCGCGCATGCGAGCCGATCTTCGTGTAGCCGACCGCGAGACCCGCGACGTCGTTGTCGCGTCCCTTGAACGGCGCCTTCAGCGTCACGCCTGCATTGGCGGCGAAATCGACGGTATTGCGATCGCCCGGCGCGCCCATCACGCGCGCGAACACGCCCACCGAGCGCGGGCTGTCCGGCGACGGCCGCCACACCATCTGGTCCGCGACCGCATAGAAACTGTAGTTGCCGCGATGCGTGGCCGGCATGCCGTTGCTCGCCGGATTCGCGAGCGACAGGCCGTCGGTGCCGTAGCGCGGATCGTTCGCATGCTGCGACTGGTACCAGAAGCCGAGCTTGTACGTGCCCGGCAGGCCGGCCGGCTGCGGCGCCTTCGGATCGGCGGGCGGCGCGTTCAGCGCATACTGCACTTCGCCGATCACGAACGCGCCGCTGCGCAGGTTGAAGTTGGTGCCGTGCGCGTTCAGCACCTGCGCATCGCCGTCGGTGCGGCCGGCCGGGTTGCCGTCGAACACGCCGACCATCGCGGTCCACGCATCGGCGGGCTTCACGCGCAGCCGCACGCCGAGCGACGACATCGGATACGCGGGGCCGCCGGCCGGCAGATCGGTCGACGGCAGCACGGGCCAGCCGAACGTGGCGTTCATGAAGGCCGCCGCGTTCTGGCTCACCATGAATTCCTGGTCGACGCTCTGCTGGCCGACCTTCACGTCGACCTTGCCGTCGAGCAGCGACTGCTGGTACCAGAGCTCCCACAGGCGCGTGGTCGAATTCGCCTCGATGCCGGTCGCGGTCTGCAGCGTCTGCAGATAGCGCTGCGTGAGGTTGGTGCCGTGAATCTGCAGCGCCGACACGTTGAACGTGCCGCCCGGCAGGCCGACCGCCTTGCCGGTGTCGACGTCGAAGCCGAATTGCGTGAGCCCCTGGTAGGCGCCGCCGCGACCCGTGCCGCCCGACGTGTTGTACAGGTACTCGCTGGTCTCCTGCAGGTTCAGCGTGATGCCGTGATCGCCCAGCACGTCGCGCAGGCCGCCCATGTTGCCGAGCAGGTTCGAGCGCTCCCCGAAACCGGTGGGCGCGGCGGCCTGTTGTGCGGGAGCGGCGGCGTCGCCGGCGCCGGCCGCCGGTTCGGCCGCGGCGGGCGGCGAAGATTGCGCGAACGCGGGAGCGGCGGCGAGCGACAGCAGCAGCGCGGCGAGCGCATCGAGGCGGAGCGTGCGCGGAACGTGTTCGAGAGGGTTCTTCATGTGGGCTCCGTTGGTGGTTTGATTAGTGAGGCTGAAGAAGCGAAAACGTGATGCGGGAAGCGTGGCGGGACTGTCGCGCAGCACGGCTGCGCGACGGAAGATTTACGGCAGCCAGCCGCCGATACGCCACACTTGCGCGAAGCCGAGGCGCGGCGCGGCCGAGCACAGCAGCGCGACGAGCGCGACCGCGGCCGCCATCACGGCGAACAGCAGGCAGTCGAGCGGGCGGGGCGCTGCCGGCACGTGGGCGAGCGCCGAGCTGCGCCAGTTGCCGAGCGCATGGGCGAGCGGCGAGAGGCCGGAAACGAACGAGCGGTCGCATGCGACATGCACGATGCGCTTGAGCCTGACCGCGAGCGATTGAAGAAACATGACGCTGCCTCCGTCCGGTCCGGCGAAGGCCGGACGACGTGATCGAGCGCGGGCGCGTGACGCGGCCCGCGATCGGAGGGTGGAACGTAACGGAGCGTGCAACGGACGAACCGGCGATGGCCGGCCCGGAAGGAAGCGCGCTAACCCGACGAATGCGAGCTAGCGGCGTAAGACATGCGTCTGGCTGCTATCTCGCGATGGCTTGGCCGGCCTGGACCGGCGTCGAACTGCAACTAGAGCATGTGTCCACGGAGGGACTCCTGTGATGAATTGCGGCGGATTGTATTCGCGTCGTTTGCTGCAGTGCAAGTAAAAAACGCATGAAAGGCGCCGTGTGTGGCGGACGCATCGCCGTGGAGCGCGAGGGTGCGAGGCCGCCACGACGAGGCGACGGCCCGGTGCCGCGCCGTTGTTCGCACACATCGGATGGTGACCGTGACATGACGCGCTGAAAGGTTTCGGCACGTCGTTTCAAGGGCAATTCTTTCAGTGCCGAGAAGGCGGAAATTTATTTCGGGAAATGGGGTTTGGCGGGGTTGACTTCACTTTCGGGCCGTCCATAGAATCCGGCATCTTCACTCTTGGGGCCGCCGCCTTGGACGCCTGCAGTAGTCGATCTTCGAACGAAATTTCCGCCTGAGCGACCGACGTCCGCGCCTCATCGAAGCCGCCGTTTGTCCCCCGGGCAAACGGTGCGCGCAGCAGTATTCCGCAGCAAATTCCTACGTGCACCCTGATTCGCGCCGGTTAGCGTGATGCGTTTTCGCATGCGCCGCCCGGTTTCACCGCCGCCCGGCAGGCGGCCGCGTTCGCGCACGCCTTTCCCCGGCGCGCGAATGCCGGCCCGCACGTCTGACGGCGGTCAACCGTGTTCTCCGGAACACCGCACAGGAGCCGCCATGAACGACAGTGACAGTTGTCCCTTATGCCCGTTGCACGCACAGACCCTTTTGAACCCGGGTCGCAGGGACAATCCGGCCGACTAGCCTGACACGCCGTTCAGGCGCCGGACTGGCCCCGCGCCCACCACGCGGCCGGCACGCTTGCCGTCGCCGCACGGAGCCAGACCATGAACTTCGGCCTTCTGCTGTCGAATCTCCCGCACGTCACGGAATCGCGCAACCACTACGACGCGATGCTGATGCTCGACGCCCGTCCGCGGGTGTTCTCCCGCCTGTTGAACCGGCTGAAATCGCTGATCCGCTGAAAGAAGCGCCGAGCGCGCCTCGGCATGCGCACGCGCGGCCGCCATCGGGCGGTCGCCCCGCGCGCATCCCAAGGTCGCACGCTCACCAGATAACCATTAGCCGTACGGAACACATCATGTCCACGCCATCCAACGTTTCTCCACCGATCGCCGTCGAACGCGCCGCTGTGCTCGACGAGGCCCACCTTGGCGACATCCGCGGTGCGCTCGGTACGATCGCGCATCACGACACCGGCACGCGCGGCTCGTGGTGGGCGCGCCTGCGCACGCTGCTGGCGATCATCGGCCCGGGCCTCATCGTGATGGTGGGCGACAACGACGCCGGCGCATTCGGCACCTACACGCAGGCCGGC
Organism: Burkholderia cepacia ATCC 25416; assembly: GCF_001411495.1. Taxonomy (NCBI): domain Bacteria; kingdom Pseudomonadati; phylum Pseudomonadota; class Betaproteobacteria; order Burkholderiales; family Burkholderiaceae; genus Burkholderia; species Burkholderia cepacia. The sequence goes on from NZ_CP012982.1 coordinate 2,555,873, forward strand.
CAGAACTACGGCACGACGCTGCTGTGGACGCTGCTGCTGCTCGTGCCCGTGCTGTACGTGAACCAGGAAATGGTGCTGCGCCTCGGCGCGGTGACGGGTGTCGGCCACGCACGGCTGATCTTCGAGCGCTTCGGCAAGTTCTGGGGCGCGTTCAGCGTGATCGACCTGTTCCTGCTCAATGCGCTCACCATCGTCACCGAGTTCATCGGCATCACGTTCGTGCTGGATTTCTTCGGGCTACCGAAGGTCGCGGGCGTGTGCGTGGCCGCGGCGCTGACCATGGCCGCGGTGAGTACCGGGGATTTCAGGCGATTCGAGCGGTTCGCGATCGGGCTGTGCGTGCTGAGCCTGCTGCTCGTGCCGGTGCTCGTGTCGATCCATCCGCCCGTCGCGCAGATGACGCGCGATTTCTTCGTGCCGAACTGGCCCGCGCACGCGAAGCTGTCGGACGTGATGCTGCTCGTGATCGGCATCGTCGGCACGACCGTCGCGCCGTGGCAGCTGTTCTTCCAGCAGAGCTACGTGATCGACAAGCGCATCACGCCGCGCTTCATGAAGTATGAAAAGGCCGACCTGTGGATCGGCATCGCGTTCGTGCTGATCGGTGCGGTCGCCATGATCGGTTTCAGCGCCGCGCTGTTCAACGGGCATCCGGAAGCCGGCAACTTCGCCGACGCGGGCGGCATCATCGCGGGCCTCGAGAAGTATGCCGGCCGCACGAGCGCAACGCTGTTCGCGGTGGCGCTGCTCGACGCGTGCATCATCGGCGCGGCGGCCGTGTCGCTGTCGACGGCCTATGCGATCGGCGACGTGTTCAAGATCCGCCACTCGCTGCATCGCGGCGTGTCCGATGCGAAGGGTTTCTATCTCGTGTATTTCGGCATCGTCGCGGCCGCGGCCACGTTGGTGCTGATTCCGGGCAGCCCGCTCGGCCTGCTGACCGAAGCGGTGCAGACGCTCGCGGGCGTGCTGCTGCCGAGCGCGACGGTGTTCCTGCTGGTGCTGTGCAACGACCGCCAGGTGCTCGGCCCGTGGGTCAACTCGACGAAGCTCAACGTGTTCACCGGTGCGGTGATCTGGGTGCTCGTGCTGCTGTCGATCATCCTCACTGCGTCGGTGATGTATCCGGATATCAGCGGCGAAGCGATCGTCGACGTGCTGGTCGGCGGCACCGTGCTCGCGATCACGGGCTATATCGCGACGGTATTGATCCGTCGCAACAAGCGCGTGATCGAACCGGCGATCGATCGCACGTTGCGCGACACGTGGCGCATGCCGCCGCTCGATACGCTCGAGCCGCAGAACATGACGCTGGCGACGCGAATCTGGATGGCCGTGCTGCGCGGCTATCTCGTGATCGCGGTCGGTCTCGTGATCGTCAAGGTGGTGCAGATGACGCTGCTGAAGTAACGCAGGCCGTCTGCCAGGAAGCGGCGCCGCGCCGCAGCCCGCACATGCCGGCCTCCGTGGCCGGCATGTGCGTTTACGCGCTTGCTTGCGGCACGTCGCACGCGCCGCGCGACGGTCAGATCAATTCGAGCTTCGACGTCAGGTACGTGAGCTGGATCCGGTTCGCGACGCCGAAGCGCTTGCGCAGCTTGCGCAGGTGATAGTCGACGTTGTGCGCGCTGGTGTCGAGGCGCCGGCCGATCTCCTTGTCGGATGCGCCTTCGGCGATGCCGAGCAGCAGTTCCTGCTCGAACGGCGTGAGCCCGTTCACCGCGCGCTCGCGCGATGTCGAGATCAGCTGCGGCGACGCGAACTTGTGTACCGACAGCCCGATCGACAGCGCCTGCTCGATCGTCGCCGGCGTGATCCATTCGCGCGTGCGGCGCGGCGCGGTGAAGCTCATGAACGCATGCAGCCGAGTGCCGGGCACGGCCATCGAATACATGATGCCGCTGCACATCCCGTCGTCCTGCATCGTCTGCAGGAAGCCGTCGAGCGCGGCCGGCGTCGCGCGCGGGCCGGCGTCGCGCTCGCGGTGTTCGCGGCGCAACTGCTGCAGGTCCCACACGATCGGCATGTTGCACACGCGTGCGCCGAGCGTGCGCGGATCGACGTCGTGATGGTGGTGGCGCACGTAGTCGCCGCGGTAGGTGGACGGCGTGAATGCTTCGTGCAGGTAGAGACTTTCGACCCGCTCGTGCGCGAATTCGAGCGCGAAGTACGCGAACGTCGAGAAACCCGTCAGGTGCAGCAGGCTTGCGACGATCCGGCTGCGCTCGGCCGTGCTCTGCGCGTGCGCGAGCGTATCGGCCACGCCGAGTTTCGGCGCGTGCGGCTGCGTGACGTCGCCGCGTTTCACGTCGTCGCACCAGACGACCTGCACGGGGCGCTCCCGCAGCGCGTCGGGGCACGCGCTGGGCCCGTGCGACGGGCGGGGAAAGGTTGAGGCGACCGCTTCTTCATGCAATGCAATGTCGGACATGTGCCATCCCTCGGAATCGACGCATCTCGCCTGACGGCGGCCGTATCGTGTACGGCCGTCGCGGCGGTGCGATCGAGCATCGGTGTGATATGCGCGGATCGTCATCCATGACGCAGCGCGGGGGCATTGTACAAAAACGCTTGTGTACGCGTAATATGCCGTAATACTAATGGCGGCGGAAGATTCCTATTCGCACGCAAATAACGAAGACCAGAAAATCCATCGAGACAAGACCAGATCGTGACGGGGCGCAGGTTCACATATTGGGAAAGGGCGGGCTCCTCATGACATACGCTGACGGCGCACCACGCGTCGAATGGTTTTCGCAGGCCGATATTGCAACGGCCGCGGCTTATTCGAATGAATATCAGGCAATCGGGCACTACGTTTTTACCGGCGCGCAAATCGAATTCGGTAAAACCGACCCGGCTTTGGTCGATTTCGCGCAGTGCCATGCGCGCTTGCGGCAAATCGGTTTCAGTACGCTCGGTTACGGCGCTTTCGAAATGATCGGGCGGCGCATCCTGTGCGCGCACCTGCTTCGCGACCTCGCTCCCGCGACGTTCATGCAGCCGTTTTTCGAGGGCATGCTCTACGAGAGCGACCCGCGGTTCGCGCAGGTGCGGCAGAGCGGTTTTCCGGTCGCGTGGCAGCTCGACGAGATCGAGGCGGCCGCGCAGGGCAGCGGCGACCGCAAGATGCTGGCGCTCGCCGGCCATCTGCGTGCGCACGCGATGAACAGCGGCGTGCTGTTCGGCCTGTCGGCGCCGCGCCTCGACCTGCGTGTCGCGGTGAACGTGACGTCGGAGACGCACGGCACCGAATGGATCGACGATCGCGTGATCGGCGGCGCGCTGTCGGTCAGCCTCGCGGTGCATCGTGTCGCGCTGCCGTTCCTCGAGGCACGCATCGCGCGCATGCGCGGCTTCGCGCTCGGCGACGAGCAACTACAGGTGCTCGACCGCCTCGTGCACGGTCTGTCCGACCAGGAGATCGCGAGTGCGCTGCGTACATCGCTGCACAAGGTCGGCCACCATATCCGCTCGCTCGAAAAACTCTTCAACGTGCAGAACCGCGCGCAGCTCGCCTACCTGGCGGCCCGCCGGCTGCCGTCCTGACGCCGCGCGTCCGTCGCGTTCGTCCCCGTTTTACCCCGCGATCGATGACCGTCGGGCCGGCCCGTGCGTGGCCGGCCCGACGGGCTGCTGCGGCCGCGCGCGCCGGCGCGCCGCGCACACGATACTTGACAGCGGTTTTTTCGAGTGATTGGCGAGTTCACCTATGAATTATTGCTGATTTATTTCTTCGTAATATGGCCCGGTCGTCACGCCGGATGGCGGGCCGCGAGGTTGCGCCGTGCGTGACGGAACTGGTCAACAGGGGCAGACAAATCAATGTGCGGAATCGACGGCTTTCTGAATAGCGTCGCCTGCGATGAGGAGACAGCGCGCGGCACGCTCGCGCGCATGACGGCGAGCCTTGCGCATCGCGGGCCGGACGGGCAGGGGATCTGGGTCGACCCGGAGGCCGGCATCGCGCTCGGCCACCGGCGGCTCGCGATCGTCGACCTGTCGGTACACGGCCGACAGCCGATGGCATCCGCGTGCGGTCGCTACGTCATGGTCTTCAACGGCGAAATCTACAACCATCGCGAACTGCGCGCGGAGCTCGAGCGCGCGGGGCGCGCACCGGCGTGGCGCGGCCACTCCGACAGCGAGGTGCTGATCGCGGCGATCGTCGCGTGGGGTGTCGACGCGACGCTGCGGCGCGCGACCGGCATGTTTGCGTTCGCGCTGTGGAATCGGGCATCGCGGGTGCTGACGCTCGCGCGTGACCGGATCGGCGAAAAACCGCTCTATTACGGCCGGATCGGCGACGCGCTCGTGTTCGCGTCCGAACTGAAGGCGCTGCGCGGCTATCCGGGCTTCGACGGCGCGATCGATCGCGATGCGCTGTGCCTGTACCTGCGCCAGTCGAGCGTGCCCGCGCCGCATACGATCTATCGCGGCATCCACAAGCTGCCGCCCGGCACGTATATCCAGTTCGAGCATGCGCGCGACACGCCGCGCCTGCGTGCGTACTGGACGCTCGAACAGGTGATCGAGGACGGTCGCGCGGAGCCGTTCGAGGGCAGTGCCGACGACGCGGTGGGCCAGCTCGACGTGGTCCTGCGCCAGGCCGTCGCGCGGCAGATGGAAGCCGACGTGCCGCTCGGTGCGTTCCTGTCCGGCGGCATCGATTCATCGACGATCGTCGCGCTGATGCAGGCGCAATCGTCGACACCGGTCGATACGTTCACGATCGGCTTCCATGAGGCCGGCTACGACGAGGCCGGTTATGCGAAGGCCGTCGCGCGCCATCTCGGCACGCGCCATACCGAGCTCTACGTCACGGCCGACCATGCGCTCGGCGTCGTGCCGAAGCTGCCGTCGATCTACGACGAGCCGTTTTCCGATGCATCGCAGATCCCGACCTTTCTCGTGTCGGAGCTGACGCGCCGGCACGTGAAGGTGAGCCTGTCCGGCGACGGCGGCGACGAGCTGTTCGGCGGCTACACGCGCTACTTCCTGACGCCGCGCCTGTGGCGCAAGCTGCATCGCGTGCCGGGCGCCGTGCGCGCGCGGATCGCCGCCGCGCTGCATGCGTTGCGGCCCGATCACGCGGATCAGCTTGCGGCCGTCGCGCAGGGGGCGTGGGGCGGCGTGGATGCACGTGAATCGGCGGCGCGCATCGGCGATCGCCTGCACAAGCTCGGCCATGTGATGACCGCCGAGAGCCGCATCGGGCTGTACCGGCTGCTGATGTCGTCGGTGCATCATCCCGAGCGCCTCGCGCTGTCGGGGCAGGAGCCGGCGACGCCGCTCGACACCGTATCCGCATGGCCCGCGCACCTGAGCTTCGCCGAGCAGGCGATGGCGATCGACACGCTCACGTACCTGCCGACCGACATCCTCGCGAAAGTCGATCGCGCGGCGATGGCGGTGAGCCTCGAAACGCGCATGCCGTTCCTCGACCATCACGTCGTCGAATTCGCGTGGCGCGTGCCGGCGCACGTGCGCTTGCCGGAAGGGCAATCGAAGGCGCTGCTGCGCCGGCTGCTCGACCGCTACGTGCCGTCCGCGCTGATCGACCGGCCGAAGCAGGGCTTCTGCGCGCCCGTCGATCACTGGCTGCGCGGCGCGCTGCGCGACTGGGCCGAGGCGCTGCTGCGGCCGTCGCGGTTGCGCGAGGAAGGCTATTTCGATGCGGACGCGGTCGAACGTCTGTGGCGGCAGCACGTGACCGGCCGGATGAACTGGCAGCACCAGCTGTGGACGGTGCTGATGTTCCAGGCGTGGCTGGAGGCGCAACGCGCCGCATGAGGCGGCGCGCGGCGCGTCGTTACTGATCGAGGCAGCGCATGCAGCGCCGCTTCGCGTCGTTCGAGTGCAGGCCGCGACACATCGTCATCACGGGCCGCGCATGGCACGAAGGCGGATCGGCGGAGGCCGCCGGCGAAGCTTGCCGGCGCACGCGATCGGGCGGGGTGGTCGCAGCGGCATCCATCCGTCGCTGGCGTGCGGGCCGCGTGTCGCGACCGGCGCTGCCGTCATTCGGATCGCCCGGCGTCATCGACGCGACGTGAAGCGTGGTGTCGTTCGCCGCGTGCGCAACGGGCGGCGCGGTGCACACGAGTGCGACCAGCGCGGCCAACGCGCAAAGGCGGGCGACGGCGGTTCGCGAATCGCGCATCTTCATGATCGTTCCGTTCGTTCCGGGGCCGGCGGCGCGGAGGGCGCGCGGCTACCTGGTCGATTGTAGGGACGGCGATGGTCGTGTGTCACGCCGGATTCCGTAGTCGCGGGCATCGGCGGCGGCCCGAGTGGACGCGACGAAGCGTGACGAAGCGCGGTGTCGTGCGGCCGCCGGCGTCCAAAAGCGACCGCCGCCCTGAGGCGGCGGTCGGGTCGCGACTGGCTGGCGGGCCGGGCGGCGTGCGGGCCGCGCCCGACGGGCGTGCCGCGAAGCGCTGCGGATCGGCGCAGCGCGGTGGGGGGAGCTCGCAGGCGAGCCGCATGCATGCGGCGCGCGGGTAAATCGTCAGGCGTAGTCGGCGGCCATCACGGCTTGCGGTGCCGCGCGCAGGATCGGCGCGGCTTCGTGGCGCTCGACGTGCGTCATCGCCGCACCGAACAGCACCAGGCGATAGCCGACCGCATAGATCGGAATGATCCGCAGGTTCTTGTCGTGATCGAGTTGCAGCTTCGAGCGGATACGCGAGATATGGGTGTCGAGCGTGCGCGACGACACGCCGAGTTCACGGCCCCACACGGCTTCCTGGATTGCCTGCCGCGGCACGATCTTGTTCATGTTGTCGAGCAGGAATTCGACGACGTCGAATTCACGCGGCGTGACGTCGACGATCTTGTTGTCGATTTCGATCGTGCGGCGCACGAAGTTGATTTTTATGTTGTCGATGTACAGGTATTTGCAATCCATGGTGGCCCTCGCATGTCCATAAAGGAGTGTTTGCGGGTCCTGTGCTGCAACTTCCGGGCCAGGGAAGGGATCGTCACGTCACGACAGGGGGCGGCACCCGAGCGGACGGCGCTGTGGCCTTGAATTTAAAAGAATTTTCAAGGAGTGGCGTGCCGCGGGTAGGGAAAGGGTCCGAGCAAAGGTGAAGGATTGTTACGTAGCATCGGCGGCTGACGTTACGGGCGTTACGTCTGACGTAACGCGGGGGGAGCCGCAGGGGCAACATGCGCGTGATCGGATCGGCAGCAGGGGATGGGAACACGACATCGAACCCTACATGGTTCGATGGGAAATCCATATAAATCAGTGACATAAGTGGCCACACTTGCCGACATCGAACCCTACATGAAACCCTGCACGGAAGCATGACGACCGTCGCCACCTTTGAGCCGTTGTTTCCCGAAGATCGCGTACACGATCCGCTGCTTGAGCAGGCCGCCGAACTTGTCGATTCGTCGCAGCGGTTGCTTGCCGTACGCGATACCCCGCTGGCGACTGCGCTCTGCTGACTTCGCCTTCGCATCGCGGTGAACTTTCGTTCGGATTGCCGCTGAGCAGCCTCCGGTTTCTGTTTCCGAGGCTTTGGCCGGAAGTCGAGCAGGAGTAAGAGGGCCGACGGGCCGCGCGAGGTCGGGCGGCGTCGGCTCGAACCAGCACGACATTCCCGCGATGCATTAAAAACGCCGGCCGCAGGGCGTCTCCGCCCCGCGGCCGGCGTGTCGCCCCGCCGTCAAGCCTTCGCGCTATCCGCCGAATCGAACGGCAGCACGTAATGCCGCTTGCCCGTTGCCGCGAAGATCGCGTTCGCGACCGCGGGCCCGACCGGCGCGACGCCCGGCTCACCGACCCCGGTCGGCGCTTCGGCCGACGGCACGATATGCACCTCGACCTTCGGCATCTCCGCGATGCGCAGCACGTGGTAGCCGTCGAAGTTGCGCTGTTCGACCTGGCCGTCCTTCAGCGTGATCGCGCTGTGCATCACCGCGCCGAGCCCGAAGCCGATGCCGCCCTCCATCTGCGCGGCGACGATGTCGGGATTGATCGCGATCCCGCAATCGACCGCGCACACCACGCGCTCGACCTTCACCTTGCCGTCCGCGTCGACCGACACCTCGGCCACCTGCGCGACATAGCTCTTGAACGCCTCGGCGACGGCGATCCCGCGCCCGCGGCCCTTCGGCAGCGGCTTGGCCGGATCCCAGCCGGCCTTCTGCGCGGCCAGGTCCAGCACCGCGCGCATGCGAGGCTCCTTCGCGAGCAGGTCGCGGCGGAATGCGTACGGATCCTTGCCCGCCGTGTGCGCGGCTTCGTCGATGAACGCCTCGACGGCGTACGCGGTGTGCGAGCTGCCGACCACGCGCCACCACAGCACGGGCAGGCCCACCTTGGTGGTGGTGAGTTCGACCGACACGTTCGGCACCGCGTACGGCAGGTTCGCCGCGCCCTCGACCGAGGTGGCGTCGATGCCGTTCTTGACCATGAACGCTTCGAACGGCGTGCCGGCGAGAATCGACTGGCCGACGATCCGGTGGCGCCAGCCGACCAGCTTGCCGTCCGCGGTCAGTCCCGCGTCGAGCTTGTGGAAGTACATCGGCCGGTAGAAGCCGCCCTGGATGTCGTCCTCGCGTGTCCATTGCAGCTTGACGGGCTTGCCGTCAGCGCCGAGCGCCTTCGCGATCGACACGGCCTCGACCACGTAGTCGGACCACGCGTTCGCGCGCCGGCCGAAGCTGCCGCCCGCGTACAGCGTGTGGATCTGCACCTGTTCGGGCTTCAGGCCGGCCGTCCTGGCCGCGTTGGCCTGGTCGACCGTCTGGAACTGGTCGCCGGCCCAGATTTCGCAGCTGTCCGCCGTCAGCTTGACGACCGCGTCGAGCGGCTCCATCGGCGCGTGCGCGAGATACGGGAATTCGTACGTCGCGCCGATCTTGCGCGCGGCGCCCGCGATCGCCGCATCGGCGTCGCCGTCCTTGCGGGCCGACGTGCCCGGCTTGTCGGCGAGCTGCCGGTATTCGCGCATGATCTCGTCCGAGCTGCGCTTTTCGGCGTGCGCTTCGTCCCATTCGACCTTCAGCGCGTCGCGACCCTGTTTCGCGGCCCAGAAGCCGGTTCCGACGACCGCGACGCCGCCCGGCACCTGCACGACCGACACGACACCCGGCACGGCCTTGGCGGCCGTCGCGTCGAACGATTTCACCGTGGCGCCGAAGCGCGGCGGGCGCTGCAGCAGCGCGACCCGCATGCCGGGGAAGGTCGTGTCGAGCGTGAAATGCGCGGTGCCGTTCGATTTCGGCGACGCGTCCACGCGCGGAATCCTCTGGCCGATCAGCTTGAAATCGGCCGGCTGCTTCAGCGCGACCTTGTCCGGCACCGGCAGCTTCGACGCATCGGCGACGAGCGTGCCGTACGCGGCCTTCTTGCCGCTCTTCGCGTGCGAGACGATGCCGTTGGCGGTCGTCAGCTCGCCGGCCGGAACCTTCCAGCGGGCCGCCGCGGCCGACACCAGCATCGCGCGGGCCTTGCCGCCCGCTTCGCGCAGTTGCTGCCACGAGTTCGCCATCGCCGAGCTGCCGCCCGTGCCCTGCATCGTGCCGAACGCGAGGTTCGCGTAGCGTTTCGCATCGGCCGGCGCGCTTTCGACGCGCACGGTCGACCAGTCGGCGTCGAGCTCCTCGGCGACGATCGTCGCGATGCCCGTATACGCACCCTGGCCCATTTCGACGTGCTTCGCGATGACCGTGACGGCGCCGTCGGGCGTGATGCGCAGGAACGCATTCGGCGCGAAGTCCGCGGCGGGCGCGGTCGCGGCCAGCGCGCGGCGGCCGAGGCCGGCCCATTCGAAGCCGATGGTCAGGCTGACGGCGGCCGCGGCACCCGCGGCCTTCAGGAACGTGCGGCGCGACGGGCGCACCGATCCAGTGTTGTCGAGTTCGATCGTCATGGTCAGGCTCCCAGCGTCGCGGCCGCGTCGTGGATCGCCGCCCGGATGCGGGCGTAGGTCGCACAGCGGCACAGGTTGCCGTTCATCGCGGCGTCGATGTCCGCGTCGGTCGGCTTCGGGTTCTGTTCGAGCAGCGCGGTGGCCGACATGATCTGGCCGGACTGGCAGTAGCCGCACTGCGGCACCTGCAGCTTGACCCAGGCGGCCTGCACGGCCTGCGCGGGCTTGCTCTGCAGTCCTTCGATCGTCGTGATGTGCTTGCCCGCGATGCCGGCGAGCGGCAGCACGCACGAGCGGACGGCCTGGCCTTCGAGATGCACGGTGCACGCGCCGCACTGCGCCATGCCGCAGCCGAACTTCGTGCCGGTCAGTCCCGCGTGTTCGCGAATCGCCCAGAGGACGGGCATCGACGGATCGGCGTCGAGCGTGACGTTCTTGCCGTTCAGGACAAAGGAGGTAGGCATTTTGATTGTCTCCGTGGGGAAAACCCGGCATGCGCCCGGTTAGCGGGCAGTGTGCGCGAGGCACCGGCTTTTGCGTCTACCCAATCCTGCAAATTTATTGAACAATCCTGCAAATCCCCGGCAGGCTCCGGGCGGTTTCGCTATGCTCCCGCGACATGAGGAAATCTATCGAGGAAGTGTCATGGACATGACCGATATCGTGACGTCGCGCGAATCCGGGCGGCGCGAGCTGGCGACGCTGATCGGCCGTTTCGCGCCGGCGGACGGCTCGCATTCGACGGCCGTGCCGGGCCTGATGCTGCACCGGCACTCGCGTCCGGTCGATCTCGGCTGCGGCGTGTCGCGGGCCGCGCTCGTGATCGCCGCGCAGGGCGCGAAGCGCGTGATCGTCGCCGGCCAGGCCTACGAGTACGACACGCAGAATTGCCTGATTACATCGATCGACTTGCCGATCCTGTCGCGCGTGACGCACGCGTCGCCGGAAGCGCCCTACCTGTGCCTGTCGCTGACGCTCGATCCGCAGCGCATCGTCGAGCTCGCGGCCGAGATGCGGCTGCCCGAACCCGACGCGGGCCCCGAAGGCGAGGGGATCGCGCTCGCCGAGCTCACGCCGCCGCTGCTCGACGCCGCGCTGCGCCTGACGCGGCTGCTCGATACGCCGGCCGACATTCCGGTCGTCGCGCCGCTGATCGAAAAGGAACTGCTGTACCGGCTGATGACGAGCGGGCAGGGCACGCGGCTGCGGCACATGGCGATCGCGGGCAGCCAGACGCACCGGATCGCGCGCGCGATCGAATGGCTCCGCGATCACTTCGCGGAGCCGATGCGCGTCGAGTCGCTCGCGCAGGCAGTCAACATGAGCGTGTCGTCGCTGCACCACCATTTCAAGCACGTGACGACGCTGAGCCCGCTTCAGTACCAGAAGCAGCTGCGGCTGCACGAGGCGCGGCGGCTGTTGCTGCGGCAGGGCGGCGATGTCGGGTCGGTGGCGGCCGTCGTCGGCTACGAAAGCGCGTCGCAGTTCAGCCGCGAATACAGCCGGCTGTTCGGCGCGCCGCCGATGCGCGACGTCGTGCAGCTGCGGAAGAAGGAACTGCTCGGCTGACGGCCGGCAGCCGGCGCGCGGCCGGTCGCCGGTCATTTCATCGGGCGACCACCGTCGTCTGCAGGAACGTCGGCGCGATCCGCCAGTCCGGCACGTAATGCGCCGGCCACGCGCCCGGCGTATCGACCGCGTTGAAATACACGACCGCCTTCAGCAGCGGATAGCGCCACAGCGACCGCTGGAGTTCGTCGAGTGCCTCGCGCTTGCGCGAACCGGACCCGTCGACGCCGAGCTCCGTGATCATCACCGGCAGCCCGTAATCGGTCACCCGCTCGTATTTGGTCCGCAGGATGCTCGCGGCGGACGCATGGCCGCCGGCCGGCCAGATCGCGCAGCGCGGGCAGTCGAACACGGACAGGCCGACGGCGTCCACATAACCGCGGCCCGGAAAATAGTCGTCGAGGTTCCGGTTGCCGGCCGGCGACCACACGTAGCGGAGCTGGTCGGTCATCGTGCGGCACGTGGTCACGACGCGCCGGTACGCCTCCACGTAGGCCGGCGCATCGCCGATGGCCCACGGATAGCGCCCGGTGTCGGCCTCCATCTCGTGGCCCCAGCGCACGAACACGGGGCCCTTCAACGCGGCGAGCGCCGAGCAGGTGGCCGCGATCCGCGTGTCGTAGCGCCCGAGCGCGATATCCGCGAGCAGCGCGCCTGGGCGCGTGTCGCCCGCCTCCCAGGGCTCGACGGTCAGCATCAGCGAGCGGTTCCGTGCCTGCGCGTTCCGGTAGGCAGCGTCGATTTCCGCGCGGATGTCGGGCGCATTCCACGACACGAACACATGGTCGAACGCGAGATTCCGGTCGGCCGCGAGCGTGTTGTCGGGATCGTATGCGCCGAGTTCGGGCTGCTTCACCGGTTCGCCCGGCGCGGGCGCGACCACGGCCGGCAGGCCCGAGCGCCACATCATCGCCTGCCAGCCTTTCGGCGCGCGCAGCCCGATGCCCGCGAGCAGCATCGCGAGCGCGAACACGAACAGCGCGTTGCGCACGGGCAGGCGGCTGAAGAACATCTGCCGGAACGCCGACCATTCGAGCCCTTGCTCCCTGCCGTGATTCACCGCGACGACGGCCGCGATCACGAGATACAGGATGCTCGTCAGCGTCGAGAACAGATAGAAGCCCGCGGCATTGCGCGGGTTCTCGACCGTGACGACGGGCAGGCTGCAGAACAGCGAGATCAGCAGGTACGGCGCGACCACGCGCAGCGGCGCGTCCTGTTCGATCGTGCCGCCCTTCGGCGTGACCTTGAACGGAAATTCCTTGCCGCGCACGAAGTCGAACACCGCCGACGCGCAGCCGAGCACGACCCACGGCCAGCGCGCGAACACGAACGACAGCCCTTCCCACGACAGCAGCTTCGTATTCAGCGGGCGGCACGACTGGGTCGAATGCGTGGCCCACGTCACGACGCACAGGAGCAGCACGGCCAGCGGCAGCGCGTAGGTGAGGTACGTGAGGTAGTCGACGTGCGCCCACACGCGGCCGGTGAGCAGCGCGACGACCGGAATCACGACGCCGCCGGCCATCGCGAGCGCGCACAGCGGGTACCACAGCTGGCAGAACAGGAACTGCGCCTTCAGCTTCAGCGGCAGCCCCATGAAGTAATGGCGCGTGTAGCGCAGCATGATGATCATCACGCTCTTGGACCACTGGAACTCCTGCGTGGCGAGGTCGCCGAACGTGCGCGGCCCTTCGCCGTTCGCGATCGCGTTCAGCGCGTGCATGCCGCGCCAGCCCTTCGAATTGAAGATCATCGTGGTCGAGTGATCCTCGGCGAGCTCGGGCCCGAGCCCGCCGATCTCGCGCAGCGCACGGCAGCGCACCGCATAGTGCGAGCCGATGCACAGCGGCGCGAGGCCGCCCGCATAACCGGCCTGCATCGTGCCGTGCAGCGGCCCCTCCACGTTCACGCGCCCGCGCGCGCTCCAGCTCCCGGCCGCGTTGCTGTCGCAGATGCTCGGTGCCGACACGTAGCCCACTTTCGGATCGACGAACGGCCGCAGCATCTCCTCGAGATAGGTGCGGGTCGGCACGTGGTCGGCGTCGAGCTGCGACACGAAATCGTAGTTGTCGTAGCCGACCATGTCGTAGAAGTACGCGAGATTGCCTTCCTTGCATCTGGTGCGGCGCGGCCAGCTCGCGCGGTGGTACGCGGCGATGCCGCGCCGCGTCGACACGAATACGCCGTGCTCGCGGCACCAGTCGAGCGTCTCGGGCGACGGGTCTTCATCGGCGAGCCACGTATCGTGCGGGTAGGTCTGGTCGAGCATCGCGAGCAGCGTCGTGCGGACGATGTCGAACGGCTCCGACGGCGCCTTGGTGACGACCATCGCGACGCGCCAGTCGCGCGGCACCGGCAGCGCGGGGTTCGGCACGACCGCCGAGCGGATGATGAAGATGAAGTAGCCGGGAATGAAGGTGGTCCAGAACAGCACGAAGCAGTTGACGCCGAAGCGGAATGCGTCGACGTAGTGCTCGTCGCGCAGCCACCAGCGCCAGAAGATGCCCAGCGCGACGAACCAGCACAGCGCGAGGATGTGGAAGACGATTCTGGTCCCGCTGTCCATCAACGGGACGACGAGCGGGACGTCTGCCTGCTGCGATTCGGTGCGAACGGCTTCGGTGTCGGGTTCGGCGGTATCGGCGGTATCCGGCACGGAGCCGCCCGCAAGCGACGCAACCAGCTTCTTCATGGTGCTCTCCCGTCAAGGTCGGATCATCAGTCTTGAAGCAGGCCGCGTTGCGGCCGGGTGTCCTCGCTGGCGTGCTGTTGTTCCGGTTCCGGTTCCGGTGCCGGGGCCGCCGGCGTGCGCTCGCCGCACGAGCGGCCCACGCGTTCGTAGCGGCGAAAGCCGCTGTCGACGGCCAGCCGTTCGCTGAACAGGTTGCGCATGTCGAGCATCACGGGGTCGGCCATGTGATCCGCGAGGTCGGCGAGATCGAGTGCCTCGAACGCCTTCCATTCGGTCATCACGACGACGGCGTCCGCGCTGCGTACCGCGTCGATCGCGGAACCCTCCATGAATACCTGCGGCAGCAGCCGCGACGCTTCGTGCGGACGCGCCGGGTCGTACGCGCGGATATGCGCGCCCGCGCCGACGAGCAGCTGGATCACGTCGATGCTCGGGCTTTCGCGCACGTCGTCGGTCTGACCTTTGAACGTGAGGCCGAGCACCGCGATGCGCTTGTCCTTGATCGAGCCGCCGCACGCCTTCTCGATGCGGCGCAGGATCTGCTCCTTGCGCAGCGCGTTCGATTCGATCGCCGCGCTGACGATGCGCAGCGGTACCGCGTGTTCGGACGCCGTCGCCTTCAGCGCGCGCGTGTCCTTCGGAAAGCACGAGCCGCCCCAGCCGGGGCCGGCTTTCAGGAACGATGCGCCGATGCGGCGGTCGAGGCCCATTCCGTTCGCGACCAGTTCGACATCGGCGCCGACCGCTTCGCACAGGTCCGAGATCTCGTTGATGTAGCTGATCTTCACCGCGAGGAACGCATTCGCCGCGTATTTCACGAGTTCGGCCGTTTCGATCTCGGTCGCGAGCACGAGGTGGCCCGTCGCTTCGAGGGGCGCGTAGATGGCCTTCATGATCTCGATCGCGCGCGGATGCTCGGCGCCGAACACGACGCGGTCCGGATGCATGAAATCGTCGATCGCTGAGCCTTCGCGCAGGAATTCCGGATTCGATGCGATCGCCGCGTCGACGCCTGCCGGCGCGTGGCGTTCGACGATCTGCTTGACGACCCGGTTGGTGCCGACCGGCACCGTCGACTTCGTGACGACGACCGCGAAACCGGTCAGGTTCGACGCGATCTCGCGCGCGGCTGCCTCGACGTACTGCAGGTCTGCCTGGTCGGTGCCCGGCAGCGTCGGCGTGCCGACCGCGATGAATACCGCGTCGCGATCGCGCACGCTCGCCGCGAGGTCGCTGCTGAAGCGCAGCGTGCCGCGTTCGACGTTGCGTGCGACGAGTGCGTCGAGGCCCGGTTCGTAGATCGGGATGCGGCCTTCGTTCAGCGCGTCGATCTTGCCGCGATTGTTGTCGATGCAGACGACGTCATGCCCGAGATCCGCAAAGCACGCGCCGCTCACCAGCCCGACGTAACCGGTGCCAACGATGGCGATCCGCACATTCATGGTGATTCCCCTGGGTGGCGTTCAAGGAAACTTGCTCACTTGCCGGATTCGACTTGCAGTGCTTTCTGAAACCAGGCCGCGGCGTGTTCGACCATCGGTTCGATCGCGGTGAAACGCGGCCGCCAGCCGAGCACGAGCGCGGCTTTCGTGGCGTCGGCGTACAGCTCGGGCGGGTCGCCCGGGCGGCGCGCGGCCGTCACCGTCGGCACGCGGCGGCCCGTCACGGCTTCGACGGCGCGCAGCGCGTCGAGCACCGACGTCCCTTTGCCGGTGCCGAGATTCAATGCGACGCTGTGGCCGCCGCCGCACAGATAGGCGGTCGCCTGCAGGTGCGCGTCGGCGAGGTCGCTCACGTGCACGTAGTCGCGAATCGCCGAGCCGTCGGGCGTCGGGTAGTCGGTGCCCATCACCTGGAACGCGTCGCCCGTGCCGAGTGCCGCGCGGATCGCGAGCGGCAGCGCGTGCGTTTCCGGTTCGTGGCATTCGCCGATCATGCCGTCAGGGTCCGCGCCTGCCGCGTTGAAGTAGCGCAGCGCGACCCACCTGGTTCCGTACGCGCGCTCGAAATCGGCGGCCATCCGTTCCATCGCGTACTTGGTGAAGCCGTACGGATTGATAGGCCGCTGCGGCGTGCGTTCCGAGATCGGCAGCACGTCCGGAATGCCGTACGTCGCGCACGACGACGACATCACGATCCGTCCGACGCCGGCCGCGCGCATCGCGCTCAGCAGCGTGCAGGTGCCCGTGACGTTGACCGTGTAATAGCGCTCGGGCGCGAGCACCGATTCGCCGACGTAGGCGAGCGCGGCGAAATGGATCACGACGTCGGGCCGATGCGCGGCGAACGCCTTCGACAGCGCGTCGCGATCGAGAATGTCGGCCGCGACGAGCGGCCCCCACCGAACGGCGTCGCGATGGCCGGTCGACAGATTGTCGTAGGCGACCGGCTCGTGTCCCGCTGCCGCGAGCGCCTTGCAGGTATGGCTGCCGATATAGCCCGCTCCGCCTGTCACGAGCACCTTCATGCCGTGGCCCCGGTCATGCGCAGCACCGGCTCGAGCCACAGTTCCCGGCTGAAATAGTCGACAGTCCGGCGCAGCCCTTCGTCGAGATCGACGGCCGGCCGCCAGCCGAGCTCGGCCGCCGCGATCGAGATGTCGGGCCTGCGCTGGTGCGGATCGTCGATCGGCAGCGGCCGGAACAGGATCTCCGATTTCGAGCCCGTCATCGCGAGCACTTTCTCCGCGAGTTCGAGCATCGTGAATTCGCCGGGGTTGCCGATGTTGACCGGCGTGCCGATGTTGCGCTCGGCACTCATCAGGCAGAAGAAGCCGTCGACGAGATCGGTCGCGAAGCAGAACGAGCGTGTCTGCATGCCGTCGCCGTAGATTTCGAGCGGCGCGCCGTTGAGCGCGCCGACGATGAAGTTCGACACGACGCGGCCGTCGCGCGGCGACATCCGCGGGCCGTAGGTGTTGAAGATGCGCGCGACGCGCACGTCGATGCCGTGCATGCGGTAGTAGTCGTAGCACAGCGCCTCGGCCGCGCGCTTGCCTTCGTCGTAGCACGCGCGCGGGCCGATCGTGTTCACGTTGCCGCGATAGGTTTCCGTCTGCGGATGCACGGCCGGGTCGCCGTAAATCTCGCTGGTCGACGCCTGGAACACGCGCGCGCCCGTCTTGCGCGCGAGCGCGAGGCAGTGGTGCATGCCGAGCACGTTCGTCATCATCGTGTGGACGGGATCGATCTGGTAGGTGGGCGGCGATGCCGCGCACGCGAGATTCCAGATCTCGTTCACCTGCAGTTGCGGCAGGCCGAGCGAGACGTCGCCCTTCACGAACTCGAAGCGGCCGGACGCCTTCAGATCGGCGACGTTGAGCTTGCGTCCCGTCAGCAGGCTGTCGATGCACGTGACGGATGCGCCTTCCATGACCAGGCGCTCGCATACATAGCTGCCGAGAAAGCCGGCGCCGCCGGTGACGAGGACACGCTGCCCGGCGCGCGTCTCGAGCGTGACCCTGTCATTCATGGCTTTCACCTTCGTCGTTCAGCTCGGGGAACCACACGTCGATCAGTTCGACGGCGGCGCGCACGCGTTCCATCCCGCTGCACGGGTGTCGCTTCGGCAAGCGCCGGTTCGCATGTGCGGATGTCGACGAAGCGCCGCGACAGGCGCTCCGGTTTCGCTGACTACCCCGTTGATGCTTGAACGACGCGAGCGTCGATCGATCGGTGGTGATCTTCATCGCCTTTTCCCCGATACGCTGATTGACGAGCAGGCCGCCGTTCGTGATCTTGTGCCACGGCGTGCCGCTCGGTGAGAGTCGGATATCAGGCAATCGGCATGCCATGAACGATGTCGACACGATGCGCACGGGCGCGGCGGCGAGATTGCAGCGTGATATGCGCGCTTCTGTTTCATGCGTGAATCGTGGGGCCAGAAAAGCCCGCAGGCCGATTGCCGGATCGATGCGATTCGATACGACGAAACACGAGATAAATCAGGCTTTTGCGGGATTCGATTCGTCAAGAAGGTGTTGGGCGGGAATGTTTCATCAATGAGAAATGAGCGGATAAAGGATTGAAAACGTTTCTCGAGCGTGTGGCCAATCGGAAGATTCGGCAAATGAAAGGTGAAGGAATGAAAGTGAAAAATTTTGTGCGGCGTCCGGATGAGGTCGCATGTTTTCATTTGTTTTAATTATTACACCGGTGCGGGATTTGTCATTTTTACGGTTATTTCGACGCTTGAGCGGCGTGTGATCCTGTCGGTATTTTCACGAATGAATCATATTCGTTTCGGTGATCGGGAGAAATGCGTGTCGACGGCATGCACAAGGTTGCTGCGCCGGGCTCTCCGGGGCCGGTATCGGGCGAATCGATTCTCGTTTGTGATGGCACGCGAGGGGGCCATATGCGTGTCGCCCCACGGTTCGCAAGCGGAAATGCCGGCGCCGCCGGCCTTGCGCGGCCATGTGCTTCTCAAGTTTGAAACACTCGTTCATCTGACCATCAGACGCACGGCAGCGAGCCGGATTCGTCCGTCAAATCCGGCAGTTGCGTCGCGGCGCTCGACAAGCGCCGAGGGCGTCAAACCGCCATTGCGATACATTCCTGAAACAAAAAATGTCGTTCCTGGCGATGCGGGCTGCCGTGGCGGCCGCTTGCCGTACGCAATCTCCGGTGGAATAACGAGTGGCACGCTGCTTGCGGTACTGGACGCACCGGCGGGCGGTCGACACGAAGCAACGAACAGGTGGGGCGGCCAACTCGTCAATAAGCAGTCGGGGAAACGGCGATGAAGACCATAAGCTGTAGGTTGATCGGCGCGTACTTTGCGCATCAGTGGGGTAGTCGGAAAGGCCGGGGTGACGCTCGCGACGCTGTGCCAGCATCGCGGGTTGCGCTGTCCCGGTTTCTTGCCCGCCGCGCGCTTCGCGTGCTGGCGCGGTTGTCGCGCCGCACGGCAGTCGGGCGACAGCGACACTCACTTTCATTCGGTTCATCGGGATGGATCAGGCTGTTCGTGCCGGACAGCGTGATGCCGATTCGTCTTCGGCCGTGCAGGGCCGCTTCGATCGCGCCTGGCCCATGCCGGCGCCGGCCGGATTAGATCGAACGCCCGTCGGCCGGATTATCCGGAAGACCTTTCGTCGACAGCTTAGGGAGACGACATGCCACCTGGCTGCAATGCAGGCCCGTTGTCGCCTGAATAAAAGGTGTATTTTCAACGTCGCTGCATTTTGCGGTGGTTAATGTATTCGCGAATTTTCGATTCCGGAATGGAGTGCCGCGTGCCGGCACGCCGACCGGCGGGGTATCGAATATCGCGGGCCGGAAATGTGTCTGCATCTTTCCGGCTTGTCAGGCCGATTGTGTTTTTTTAATAAATCCAATGTTCATAAAAATAATAGAAAACACCTACCAAAAAAATTTGGATAACCAAAAAACACGAGACTAAGCTTCGTCTGGCCAAATTCGCAAAAAACAGAAATTGAAAAGGCAGCATGATTTCTTAATTTGATAGTGATCCTTAATTTCGAGGATTGCTCAAGTCAGGAAGGTTGATGGCGTGCGATCTTCCTGACTCACTCCGTCCACGCCGTTTTGGAGTCGACCATGAAGAAGCTTCTGATTGCAGCAGCAGTTCTGGCGGTTTCGGGTGCAGCGTTCGCAGGTAGCGGCACGGTGTCGAGCAGCAGCTCGTCGAGCGGCGGTTCGACGATGGCAGGCGTTGCCGGCTTCGGCCATTTCACCGCGACCGATTCCGGCTCTGCACTCGGTGCAGCCGGCGCACTTGCCGGTGGCCCGGGCAGCGGTTCGGTCTCGTACACGAACCACACGCAATCGTCGTCGGTTAGCGGTTTCGGCTTCGGTGGCGCACAGGCAGGTGGCACCAGCGGCGCGAATGCCGGCTCGATCGGCTGGACGGTTCACCACTATTAAGCCGCGACGCGTAGCGTTCGTCATTGGCTGGCGGTACGGATGCCGGGTTCCGCTCGATGGGGGTAGACCCGGCTCCGCCACCGCCGAACTTACTCACAGCAAGGAATTGCTATGAAAGCCAAAGTCATTTTCGCGACAGCGCTCACCGTCATATCGTCGGCTGCATTGGCAGCGGGTTCCTCCACGACCAACCAGACACAGTCCGTTGCGGCGGGTGTTTCCGGTTCGGTTTTGGTCGGCTCTGGCAGCTATACCAGCAATTCGACTTCGACGGCGGGCGCGAACGCGGGCAGTACGGTGACACCCGCTGGTTCCGCCGGCACGGCATCCGCCTTCCACAACACGACCTCGACGGCCAGCGGTTCGGGCACGAACGGGGGCGCGTTCGCGGCAGGCGGCGGTATCGGTGCCGCAGGCTCGTACGGTGGAAACAGCAAAACGAACGAGAACGCGAATGCGCTGTCGGGAGGGGTGAGTGCCACGATCGTGCTGGGCGCAAACCACTACACGGCCAGCAGCGCGAACGACCAGGGCAATGCCAACGCGGGTGCCGCTGGGCTGACCGGCAGTGCTGGGTCAGGCGCGATCACGGGTTCGAATCACTACAACTCGTCGACCGTGTGGAGTACCGGTTCGGCCGGCTCGCCGTCCGCATCGGGCGGAAGCAACGCCAGTTCAAGTGCGACCGGAAGCAGTCATTAGTCAGGTGTGGGGGGGACCAGTTTCCCAGCGACGCTGGTCTCTTTTGCCCACATTGTTGTCACGTAAGGAGTTGGCATGAAGCAGAAACTGATTGCCGCCGCTCTGATGCTCGCGTCTCTGACGGCGTATGGCGCTGACCGTATTGCCAACGACGTGCAATCGAATTTGCAGACGTCAAACAACCCTGACCAGACAACCAAACCGTCAGAACAACAAACGCTTTCTTCGGGCAGTGCCATCGGCGGACCAGACGCTCAGCAGTGGCAGGGCATGTCGGCCGGCTCGTGGTCCCAGCTGGGCAACGGCTGGAAGCAGTTCGGGGAAGCAGGCAAAGCTGAAGGGAATCAGGGGAATTAGTACGGTTGCCTGGGTGGGAGGTAAAACCTCGTCCGGAGAGTGAAATGAACAGCAACAGGATCAAGGTGGCATGCGCTGCGATGTTCGCGATGACCACGATCGGCGCCCAAGCGCAAACCGCCGATTCGACTTCGAGCGCGCAGTCGTCGACGTCGTCGACGGCAGTCAGCCAGGGCGGCGGCTCGAGCATGAACACGAACACCACGAGCTCGCGCGGCGGCAACGCCACCAGCTCCAGCGGGGTTCGCAGCAGCGGCAATTCGAGCGTGAACGTGAACGTGACGATGCCGTCCAGCACGAGCGGCGGCACGAACGTGACGCCGCAGTCGCTGCAGTCGTCCGGCGCGCCCGGCACCAACCCGTACAACACCCAGTCGTCGGAAAACGTCAATTATTCCGGCACGCAGACGATCAAGACGAACCCCGCGATCCAGGCGCCGGGCCTCACGACCACGCTGTCCGATACCTGCATGGGATCGGTGAGCGTCGGCGTGTCGTTTCCGGGGTTCGGCGCGACGGGCGGCACGACGCTGGTCGACCAGGCCTGCGTGCGGCGTCTCGATGCGCGTGAATTCCGTGCGATGGGCCTGACAGACGTGGCGCTCGCGCTGCTCTGCCAGAGCGACGCGAACCGGCGTGCGGTGGAAGCGACCGGGCATCTGTGCCCGGGCACGACGACGCCGCTCGCACGTTCGAACGTGGCGCCGAGCGTGGAAGCGACGGTCGCCGACGACGTGAAGTATCGCGATCCGATCGTGCGTGACCGCATGGGCTTGCCGCCGCTGGGCGCAGCCGCGCCGGCACCGGCGCAGGCCCGCCCGGTGGCGACGACCTCGGTGCAGGCGGCGCCCGTGTCGGTGCCGGTACCCGTGCCCGTGCCGTCGATCGCGCCGGTTGTCGCCGCGCCGGCCGTTGCCGCACCGGCTGTTGCTGCTGCCGCGCCGGCAACGGCGGCGCCGGCTGTTGCTGCCGCAGCCCCTGCCGTTGCCAAACCCGCCATTGCAGCCGCGGCACCGGCCGTCGCCGCAGCGCCTGCGGTGGCTGCCGCACCCGCTGTCGCCGCCGCGCCCGCAGCCTCGGTCGTACCGGCGGCCGCGATCGCCGCCGTGCCGGCTGCCGCCGTGCTCGCCGCGCCGGCCGTTGCGGACAAGGCATCGCCGGTACCTGCCGCGCCGGTCGCCGACACGAAGGCCCCCGAACCCGTGCAGCCCGTCGCCGACAAGGCACCGGAGCCCGCGCCGGCGGTCGCCGACAAGGCGCCGGAGCCCGCGCCGGCGGTCGCCGACAAGGCGCCGGAGCCCGCGCCGGCGGTTGCCGACAAGGCGCCCGAACCCGCACCGGTAATCGCCGACAAGGCCCCCGAGCCTGTGCAGCCCGTCGCCGACAAGGCACCGGAGCCGATGCCGGCCGCGACCGACAACGCAGCGCAGGCCGCTGCCGCGCCGGCTGCGGATACGACGCCGGCCGCTGCCGTCGTTGCGGCGCCCGCAGCCGAGGCCGCGATGCCCGCACCGGCAGCCGATGCGAAGGCCGCGGAACCAGCTCCGGTCGCCGCGGAAGCGCCCGCACCGGAACCCGCGCAGCCTGCCGCCGCCGCGGCCGCAGCGCCTGCCGACATGCCGGCAGCCGACGCGAAGGTGCCGGACCAGGCAGCCGCGCAGCCCGCCGAGATGCCGGCGTTGTCCGATCCGGCGCAAGGATTGCCGGCGGCTCCGGTCGACCAGCAGGCCGCCCCGGCTGTACCGGTCTTGCCGGCTCCGGCCGTCATCTCGACGAGCACGTCGTCGTAAGCACGCGGGTCTGGCTCCCGTGCGCCGGAATGGCGGCGCACGGGAGCCGTCCGGACCCGATGCCCGGCGGTCGTTTCCTGTTTGACGGGTGTTGGTCCCATCCCCGAGGTCAACACCTCTTTTTGCCTGACGAGGATGCAAGGAGGCCTCAATCATGAGGATCTTTTTGGTCGCTCTGTTGTTGTACAGCGCACAAGCCGCAGCACAGGCGGTATTTCAGAACCCGGCGGTCTTCGTGATCCTGGGCGAGCAGACCGCGGCAAACGCCGCGAGCGTCGCGCAGGCGCTGACGACGCTCGGTCGCGCCGACAACACGGCGTGCGCGCCGATGATGATGATCGGCGATCCGCAGATGATCTACATGATGCCGGAGGAGGGTCACGCGCCGTCGTGGCAATCGCCGGTGTACGGCCGTGGCGCGCCGTTCGAGGCGCAGAGGGGGCCGACGCCGACCGGCAAGACGGTCGGCGCGATGCAGCATGCCGAGGACATGCAGACGCAGCCATGGAGCGACGGCAGCGCGATCACGCAGAAGATCGCAGGCGATGCGAGCGTGACGGCGGCGGACCAGGTGAGCGGCTGGCAGCGCAACGGGCTCAGCTCGATCGAGACGGCCCGGGCGACGGAAGTGACGGTGAACGGCAAGACCTACCGGGCCTATCGTGACGACCTCAACGGTGCCGCGAAGCCGGTCGTCGAGCCGCAGATCTACACGCAGCGCGTCGTTTTCTGCCGATAACGAACGTCAATCCGAGAACGGCCCGGCGCCGCGTCGCGGGACCACGGTGCCCCGCTCCACGCGATCCGGCAACGGCCGTTTCGACAACCAACCCAAGCGACGAGGCCATCGTGAACCATTGCTGCCAGATCAGGGTGTCGGGCCCGCAGGATCTCGAACGCGATGCGGGGACGGCGCCGTTCATTGCCGTCCGGCGCAACCATGTCGTGCCGTCGCGGCCGCTCGTCTACCTGTCGCAGCAGCACGACGCCGCGCTCGTCGATTGTCTCGCGTCGCGCGGCTGGGACGTGTGGCGCGCGAAAACCGTTGCGGACGCACTGAATCTCGTCAGGGCGAACCGTCTGCATGCGGGCATCGTCGATTTCGGCAGCTTCGCGTCGCCCGACGTCACGTCGTTCGAGGCGCTGCTGCGCGACCCGCGCGTCGGCTGGCTCGCGTTCGCCGACGACGAGCGGCTGCGGGATATTTCGATCGCGCGCCTGATTCGCCACTGCTGTTTCGATTACGTGCGCAACGCGACTGCGTACACGACGATCGGCTATCTGGTCGGCCATGCGTACGGGATGCTGAGGCTCGCGGACGGCAGCCCGGACGCCGATGCGGCGCCCCCCGGCGGCACGATGATCGGCTCGTGCGACGCGATGCGCCGGCTGTTCGCGACGATCCGCAAGGTCGCGAATACGGAGGCGACCGTTTTCATCGCCGGTGAGTCCGGCACCGGCAAGGAGCTGACGGCGGCGGCGATTCACCAGCAGTCGTCGCGCGCCGACGCGCCGTTCGTCGCCGTGAACTGCGCGGCCATTCCGTCGACGCTGCTGCAGGCCGAACTGTTCGGCCACGAGCGCGGCGCGTTCACGGGCGCGCACCAGCGCAAGATCGGCCGTATCGAGGCGGCGCACGGCGGTACGCTGTTTCTCGATGAAATCGGCGACATGCCGTTCGAGAGCCAGGCGAGCCTGCTGCGTTTCCTGCAGGAAGGCACGATCGAGCGCCTCGGCGGGCACGCGTCGATTCCGGTGGACGTGCGGATCGTGTCGGCGACCCACGTCGATCTCGAGGCCGCGATGCAGGCGGGGCGGTTCCGTGCCGACCTGTACTACCGCCTGTGCGTGCTGCGCATCGACGAACCGCCGCTGCGCGTGCGCGGCCGCGACATCATGCTGCTCGCCGACCATGTGCTGCGGCGCTATCGCGGCGACAATGCGCAACGGATTCGCGGCTTCATGCCGAGCGCGGTCGAAGCGATCCACAACTATCCGTGGCCGGGCAACGTGCGCGAGCTGATCAACCGGATCCGGCTCGCGGTCGTGATGACGAACGGCCCGATGATCTCGGCCGCCGATCTCGAGCTGCACCAGTACACGTCGCGGCAGCCGCCGACGCTCGCCGAAACGCGCCGGCGCGCCGAGCGGCGCGCGATCGAGGAAACGCTGATGCGCCACCGCCACCAGCATGCCGATGTGGCGGCCGAGCTGGGCATCTCGCGCGCGACGCTGTATCGGCTGATGACCGCGCACGGGCTGCACGGCTGACGCGCCGCGGCGCGCAGCCGCTCAAGACCGCGCGACGTCGGCCGTTAAGACATGAAACGGCCCGTCCGGACCGCCGCGCGGCGATGCGCGCGCGGCCGGCATGCGGCGCATCACGCTTATCCGAGGTTACCGTGGCAGAGTGCAGTCACTGCGGCAGGACGTTCCTGGTCGGCGGGCGGTCGATCGACGGCCGCCGCTATTGCCGTCCGGCGTGCGCCCGGGCGCATCCGATCGTCGTCGAGGCGGAGCGGGTGCCCGACGCGAAGGTCTGGGAGTACGTACACGACTGGCGTTACGGGCCGTGCCCGATCTGCCGTCGCGACGACCGGCCGGTCGATGTCCATGCGTCGCATCGCGTCGTGTCGCTGCTGTTCGTCACGCGCTGGGCGACACGGCGCCACGTGTGCTGCCGGCGTTGCGGCCGCAGGAAGCAGGCGGTCGCGTTGCTGGCGTCGGCCGCGTTCGGCTGGTGGGGGCTGCCGTGGGGCCTCGTGCTGACGCCGATCCAGCTCGCGCGCAACGCGCTCGGGCTGGCCGCGCGCGATCCGCAGGTCGCGACGCGGCAGTTCGAGCAGCTCGTGCGGCGCAAGCTGGCGGCGCGCCGGCTGCAGCGCGCGCGGCAGGGCGCCGGCGCCTGAGCGTGCGGTGCGGCGTGCCGCGCGCGATCAGGAGGCCGGCCGCTCGAAGCCCGAGGCGACCCAGCGCTCGGCACCGGCCTTGTTGAGCTTGAAACCGGCCGACACCTTGGCTTCGGCCAGCAGCTCGCCATACGGATCGAATGCCTTGAGCTGCGCGTACGGCTCGAATTCGTCCGGCACGATGTCGAGCGTCACCGACACATCCTGGCCGTCCTCGCCCTGAACCGTCACTTCCTTGTGCAGCATCGCGCGCCGCTGCTGCTCGTGGCGCATCAGCACCTCGCTCGCGGTCTTCACGAGCGTGCGGAACGCGTTCGCGTCCATCGGCTTGGGGTTCTTCTTGTCGCGGCCCATGGTCCACGGCCCGACGAGCGCGGGCTCGGACTCGCCGTCCTTGATCATTTCGACGGCCCAGCCGTCGTCGTCTTCGTTCTTGATGATGCGGGCCGTCCAGCCGTTGTCGCGCCAGAGGCCGTCTTCGTGGATGGAGGTGTCGTCGGATTGCAGGTCGGATTCGGTCATGAGGAAAGCGGGGCGGGGCCACCGGAGTACGGGCGCGGGCACGGGGCGGTGGCGCGCGGCCGGCATCGGCGCGTCGCTCGCCGCCGGCGGCCCGGCGCGGCATGCAAAGGCGTCGATTTTACCTGCTGGCCGGCCGGATGGCCCGTGTGGCCCGCCACGCCGGCCATCCGGCCGATGTTCCGAGGTGCCGGCCGCTCCGCGACGGCCGCTCGAACCGGCGCAAATATCAAACTCGTATTACGTCCCTGACGACCAATCCCGTTACCGTCCGATATCCCGTCCGCGTGCGGCTTCATAGAATCGGTGTGCAGGCTAAAAATAGCCTGAACGTCCGATCAACGCCAAACCGGCCGTGCGCGCTCCGCGTCGCGCGGCCGATGAACCACCGGGAACCACGCATGAGGAAATTCAACGTTCGCATCGTCTTCGCGTACGACTGGCCGTTGACGCTGGCCGGCATCGAGCAGGTCGCAGGCAGCGCCTGCGCGATCGAGCTCGTCGCGGTATGCCGGAATGTGGCCGAGCTGGCCGCGTCGCTCGGCGGCGTCGACTGCGATGTCGTGCTGGTCGACTATGCGATCCGCGGGGACGCGCAGATGGACGGCCTCGGGCTGCTCGACTGGCTGCGGCGCACGCGTCCGAACGTCGGGGTCGTCGTGCTGGTCGCGAACGAGAATCCGCTGATCGTCGGGTCGATCCTCGCGATCGGCGGCGTGAGCGTCGTCAGCAAGTTCGACGAGGTCGGCCATATCGTCACGGCCATTCATTCGAGCTACAGCGGCGGGCACTACCTGTCGCCGCTCGTCAGGCGCGCGGTCGATGCGGCCGGCGAGCGCGGCGAGGCGCCCGTGAAGCTGTCGGCGCGCGAAATCGAGGTCATTCGCCTGTATCTGTCCGGGGTGCCGATCAAGACGATCGCGCAGCGTCTGAGCAAGGGCAAGCAGACGGTCAGTGCGCAGAAGATCAGCGCGATGAAGAAGCTCGGCGTGAACAACGACGTCGAGCTGGTCCGGCGGGCGGCGGGGCTGGGGCTCGGCACCGGTGCGGCCGCGCCGCGGCCCGGCGACGCGGCGTGAGCCCGCGTGCGCCGGACGGCCGCCGTCAGGCCGGCAACGCAAACCGCGTCACGGCGTCCCGCAGCGCCTCGGCCTGATCGCGCAGCGAATGCGCGGCGGCCGCCGCTTCTTCGACGAGCGCCGCGTTCTGCTGCGTGACCTGGTCCATCTCGCCCACCGCGCGATTGACCTGCTCGATGCCGGCGCTCTGTTCGCGCGACGCATGGCTGATCTCGTCGAGGATCTCGTTCACGCGCCGCACCGACTGCACGATCTCGGCCATCGTCTCGCCCGCGTGCGTGACGAGCGCCGCGCCTTGCTCGACGGTCTCGTTCGACGACACGATCAGCGACTTGATTTCCTTCGCCGCCGTCGCCGAGCGTTGCGCGAGCGAGCGCACTTCGGCCGCGACCACCGCGAAGCCGCGGCCCTGTTCGCCCGCGCGCGCGGCTTCGACGGCCGCATTCAGCGCGAGGATGTTGGTCTGGAACGCGATCCCGTCGATCACGCCGATGATGTCGCCGATCTTGTGCGAGCGGTCGGTGATCTCGTTCATCGTGCGCACGACGTCGTCGACCACCGCGCTGCCGCGCGTCGCGACCTGCGCGGCCTGGCCGGCGAGCGACGCGGCCTGGGCGGCGCTGTCCGCGTTCTGCTTCACGTTCGCGGTCATCTGGTCCATGCTCGACGCGGTCTGCACGAGCGCGGCCGCCTGTTCCTCGGTGCGCTGCGACAGGTCCGTGTTGCCCGACGCGATCTCGCTTGCGCCGACGTTGATGTTCTCGGTACCCATCCGCACGCGCGACACCATGTCGATCAGCCCGCCTTGCATCGTGTGCAGCGCGTGCAGCAGGCTGCCGCGATCGTCGTGCTTCACGGCGACGTGCGCGGTCAGGTCGCCCTGCGCGATGCGCTGCGCGGCGTCGAGTGCCACTTCCAGCTCGCCGCCGAGGTTCGCGCGCACGCTTTTCAGCACCAGCACCATCACGGCGGTCGCGATCCCGCCGAGCACGGTCGTCATCGCGAGCCAGCGGCCGACGCTTTCGAGCACGGCGGTGCGCACGTCGTTCATGTACATGCCGGTCACGATGTACCAGTCCCAGGGTGCGAAGCGCTGCACGGCGCTGGTTTTCTCCTGCGGCTTGTCGGCGCCCGGCTTCGGCCACAGATACTCGACGAAGCCCTTGCCGCCTTCGAGGTTGCCGGCCTTCACGATCTCGACGAACAGGTGCTTGCCGTTCGGGTCGGTGAAATTCGACACGTCCTTGCCGTTGAGGTCGGCCTTGATCGGATGCATCACGATCACGGGCTTCGAGTCGTTGACGGAGATGTAGCCGTCGGCGCCGGAACGCATCGCGGCGATCGCCTCGAGTGCCTTCTGCTTCGCGTCGGCTTCCGGCAGCGCGTTCTGCTGCGACAGCTTGTAGTAATGATCGGTCACGCTCGCGGCCTGCGCGACCAACGACGCGAGCTGGTCGCGGCGGTCCGCGATCATCGATGCGCGCGTCTGCCAGGCCCCGAGCCCGGCGATCACGAGCAGGCCGAGCCAGAGGATGACGATCATCGAGGCGAGTTTCTGATTCAGGGAAAGGTTGCGCATGGTGTGTGGTCGGTCAGTCGTGGAAGCTCGCCGGGGCGGCGTGACGGGATAAGTATCTTGACGGCGTCCGACGTGCGTTGCCGTAGGCGGGTTATCCCTAGGAGCCGGCGCCGGCGCCGATGCCGTCGACACCGACAAGGGCATCTATGCATATGCATAACGGGCGTCGCTATACTGTCGGGGCGTTTGAATGCGCGCCGCGCGCGGCGCGGCGGCGAATGAAACCGAAAGGAGGCAACGATGCGAATTCTGGTGGTGGGGGCCGGCGCGGTCGGCGGATACTTCGGCGGCCGGCTGGCCGCGGCGGGGCGCGACGTGACGTTCCTGGTGCGCGACGGCCGCGCGGCCGCGCTGGCGCGCGACGGGCTGCTGATCCGCAGCCCGCGCGGCGACCTGACGCTCGCGAACGTGCAGACCGTGCGCGCGGGCGACGCGGGTGCCGGTGTCGCGCCGTTCGACCTCGTGCTGCTGAGCTGCAAGGCGTACAGCCTCGACGACGCGATTGAGTCGTTCGCGCCGTTCGTCGGCCCGCAGACGCTGATCCTGCCCATGCTCAACGGGATGCGCCATCTCGACGTGCTGCGCGAGCGGTTCGGCGCCGCGCAGGTGCTCGGCGGGCTGTGCGTGATCGCGGCGACGCTCGATCGCGAGCAGCGCATCGTGCACCTCAACGACACGCACGGGGTCACGTTCGGCGAACTCGCGGGCGGCGAATCGCCGCGTGTGCGCGCGGTGGCCGAGGTGCTCGGCGGCGCGGGTTTCGATGCGACGCTCAGTGACGACGTGGCCGCGCGGATGTGGGAAAAATGGGTGTTCCTCGCGACGCTCGCCGCGAGCACGTCGCTGTTCCGCGCCTCGGTCGGCGACATTCTCGCCGCGCCGGACGGCCGCCGCCTGCTCGAGACGATGCTCGGCGAATGCAGTGCGATTGCCGAGCACAACGGCCACCGGCCCGATCCGGCCGCCATCGAGCGGATGCAGCGGATGGTGCTGACGCCGTCGCCGCTGACCGCGTCGATGCTGCGCGACGTCGAAAACCATGCGCGCGTCGAAGCCGATCACGTGATCGGCGACCTGCTCGCGCGCCGCGACCCGCAGGCGGCCGATGCGCTGTCGCTGCTGCGGATCGCGTACAACCACCTGAAGGCGTACGAAGCGCGTACCGCGCGCGAGCACGCGGCCGCGTAAGCGCCGGGCGGGCGGCCGCCCGGCCGTTCCGCACTGCACAAATTTGCCATCCGGCGCCATTTGCGGCCGGAATGGGCAAAAAAGTATCGAAAATCAGGCGTAAAGTTGGTGGAGCCGCGCGCTCGATCGACCTACATTGCTTCCCATGCGACCGGTCGCGTCGCCGCGTGAAATACGCGGCGCACGCGCAAAACGAACCGGCCGGCGAGACACGGGAATGGAGACGCCCACATGATGCACCCCGATCTGGAAGTGGTCGAAGTGCGACGCGACGAGTCGTTCAAGGTCTGGTCGCACGGTTATCCGTATCGCACGATCCGCTGGCACTTCCATCCCGAATTCGAGCTGCACCTGATCGTCGCGACGCGCGGCAAGTATTTCGTCGGCGACCACATCGGTTCGTTCGGCCCCGGCCATCTCGTGCTGCTCGGCCCGAACCTGCCGCACAATTGGGTCAGCGACATGGCCGAAGGCGAAACCGTCGAACGCCGCAATCTCGTGATCCAGTTCGACCCGGCGTTCGTGCGCCGCTGCATGGACGCGTTTCCCGAATGCCGCGACGCGCAGGCGTTGCTCGACGATGCGCGGCGCGGGGTCGGCTTCGACGCGGCGACCAGCGCCGCGATCGCGCCGCTGTTCGACGAGCTGCTGGCCGCGCGCGGCATGCGCCGCATCGCGCTGTTCATGACGATCCTCGAACGGCTGTGCGGCGCGGCCGAACGCACGCTGCTCGCGAGCCCCGCGTACGACCAGGCCGATGTCACGCCGACGCGGCTCAGCCATGCGCTGTCGTACATCGGCAAGAACCTCGCGTCCGAGCTGCGCGAATCCGATCTCGCGCAACTGACCGGGCAGAGCGTCAGCGCGTTTTCGCGCGCGTTTCATCGCCAGACGGGCATGCCGTTCGTCCAGTACGTGAATCGTCTGCGGATTGAATCCGCGTGCCAGCTGCTGCTCGCCGACGACGCGAACATCACCGATATCTGCTTCCAGGCCGGCTTCAACAACGTGTCGAACTTCAACCGCCAGTTCCGCGCGGTGAAGGGGATGGCGCCGTCCGAATTCCGCGCACTGCAGCGCCTGAACGCGCGCAGCCGCGAACTGGCGCTGCACGCGGCGCCCACCGGCAATCCGCTGCCGCCGCGCGTCGTGACGCCCGGCGCGCCCGAACTCGCCCCGCAGCCCGGATGATCGCCGGGCCGCCGCCCGCCCGAGTTTTCCACGCCGTTTCACCCAGCCGATCGCGCCGCCCGCGTCGCGAGGGGCTTGCTCACCCACGAAAAAGCCTTATACAACCGGAGACACCGTCATGACGCCTGCATCGCCCGCCTCATCCTCCCGTCGCGCCGCCCGTCTGGCGGCGGTTGCCGCGTTTGCCGCCGCGGCCTGGCTGCCCGCCGCCGCCGTGCAGGCCGCACCGCTGCGGATCGGCATGACGTTCCAGGAGCTCAACAACCCGTATTTCGTGACGATGCAGAAGGCGCTGAACGACGCGGCCGCGTCGATCGGCGCGCAGGTCGTCGTCACCGACGCGCATCACGACGTCAGCAAGCAGGTGAGCGACGTCGAGGACATGCTGCAGAAGAAGATCGACATCCTGCTCGTGAACCCGACCGATTCGACCGGCATCCAGTCGGCGATCACGCAGGCGAAGAAGGCCGGCGCGGTGGTCGTGGCCGTCGATGCGAACGCGAACGGCCCGGTCGATTCGTTCGTCGGCTCGAAGAACTACGACGCGGGCGTGATGTCGTGCGACTACCTCGCGAAAGCGATCGGCGGCAGCGGCGAGGTGGCGATCCTCGACGGCATTCCGGTCGTGCCGATTCTCGAACGCGTGCGCGGTTGCAAGGCGGGCCTCGCGAAATACCCGAACGTGAAGCTGGTCGACACGCAGAACGGCAAGCAGGAGCGTGCGACCGCGCTGTCGGTGACCGAGAACCTGATCTCCGCGCACCCGAAGCTGAAGGGCGTCTTCAGCGTGAACGACGGCGGCGCGATGGGCGCGCTCGCCGCGATCGAGAGCTCGGGCAAGGACATCAAGCTGACGAGCGTCGACGGCGCGCCCGAGGCGATCGCCGCGATCCAGAAGCCGAATTCGAAGTTCATCGAAACGACCGCGCAGTTCCCGGCCGACCAGGTGCGTATCGCGCTCGGCATCGCGATTGCGCGCAAGTGGGGCGCGACGGTGCCGAAGGCGATCCCGGTCGACGTGAAGGTGGTCGACCGCGGCAACGCGAAGGGCTTCAGCTGGTGAACGACGTGCAATGCGACTCGAAGGGCGGCGGCACGGCCGGCGCCTTTCGTACGGAGAACCCGATGGACACGATACTCCGGCTCAGCGACATCGCGAAAAGCTTTCCGGGCGTGAAGGCGCTGTCCGGCATTCATCTCGAGATCGCACGCGGCGAGATTCACGCGCTGCTCGGCGAGAACGGCGCGGGCAAGTCGACGCTGATGAAGATCCTGTGCGGCATTCATCGGCCGGATACCGGCACGATCGAGATCGACGGCGAGGTGCGTCGTTTCGCGGACTATCGCGACGCGGTCGCGGCGGGTGTCGGCATCGTGTTCCAGGAATTCAGTCTGATCCCGCATCTCGATGCCGTCGACAACCTGTTCCTCGGCCGCGAGCTGCGCAATCGCTGGGGCGCACGCGACCGCAAGCGGATGCGTCGCGCGGCGGCCGGCATCTTCGCGCGGCTCGGTGTCGCGATCGATCTCGATGCGCCGATCCGTGCGCTGTCGGTCGCGCAGCAGCAGTTCGTCGAGATCGGCAAGGCGCTGTCGCTCGACGCGCGCATCCTGATCCTCGACGAACCGACCGCCACGCTCACGCCGGCCGAGGCCGGGCACCTGTTCGCGATCATGCGCGAGCTGAAGCGGCAGGGCGTCGCGATGATCTTCATCTCGCATCATCTCGAGGAAATCTTCGCGGTGTGCGACCGCATCACCGTGTTGCGCGACGGCCAGTACGTTGCGACGACCGACGTCGCGCGCACCGACGTCGAGCAGCTGGTGCGGATGATGGTCGGGCGGCGGATCGAGAGCAGTTTTCCGCCGAAGCCGGCGCGCGCCGCGGATGCGCCGCGGGTACTGGAGGTCGATGCGCTGCAGATCGAGCGCGACGGCCCCGTGAACCGCTTTGAGCTGCATGCGGGCGAGATTCTCGGCTTTGCCGGGCTGGTCGGCTCGGGCCGCACCGAAACCGCGCTCGCGGTGATCGGCGCGACGCGTGCGCATCGCAAGGACGTGCGCGTGCGCGGCACGGCGGCGACGCTCGCCGATCCGGCCGACGCATTGCGCGCGGGCATCGGCATCCTGCCGGAAAGCCGCAAGACGGAAGGGCTCGTCACGTCGTTCTCGATTCGCGACAACATCTCGCTGAACAACCTCGGCAAGTACCGGTCGATGCGCTGGCTGATCGACCGCCGCGGCGAGGCGCGCGCGACGCACGACGTGATGCGGCGTGTCGGCGTGAAGGCGCCGTCGATCCATACCGAGGTCGCGACGCTGTCCGGCGGCAACCAGCAGAAGGTCGTGATCGCGCGCTGGCTGAACCATCACACGTCGGTGCTGATCTTCGACGAGCCGACGCGCGGCATCGACGTCGGCGCGAAAGCCGAAATCTACGGGCTGATGCGCGAACTCACCGCGCGCGGCTACGCCATCATCATGATCTCGTCCGAGCTGCCGGAAATCGTCGGCATGTGCGATCGCGTCGCCGTGTTCCGGCAGGGCCGCATCGAGGCGACGCTCGAAGGCGACGAGATCGATCCCGACACGGTCATGACCCATGCCACGGCCGGCACGCGAGGAGCGACCCATGAACCTGCCTGATTCTTCTTCCACACCTTCCACGACGCTCGCGGCCAACGCCGGAAACGGCGATGCGCCGCCGCCACGCGCGATGTGGGCGCAGTTGCGGCGCTCGACGCTGTTCTATCCGCTCGTCGGCCTCGTCGTCGTGTGCATCGCGATGATGATCGCGAGCCCGAGCTTCCTGTCCGCCGCGAACCTGGAAAACGTGCTGCGCCAGGTGTCGATCAACGCGATCATCGCGGTGGGCATGACCTGCGTGATCCTGACGGGCGGGATCGACCTGTCGGTCGGCTCGGTGATGGCGCTGTCGGGCACGCTCGCGGCCGGGCTGATGGTCGCGGGCGTCAACGCGGTCGCCGCGCTCGCGATCGGTATTGCGGTCGGCTTCGGGTTCGGCTTCCTGAACGGCGTGTTCGTCGCGTTCGCGGGGATGCCGCCGATCATCGTCACGCTCGCGACGATGGGCATCGCGCGCGGCCTCGCGCTGATCTACACGGGCGGTTATCCGATCGACGGGCTGCCCGACTGGGTTGCGTTCTTCGGCAGCGGCAAGGTGCTCGGCATCCAGGCGCCCGTGCTGATCATGCTGGTGGTCTACGCGATCGCGTGGCTGCTGCTCGATCGCATGCCGTTCGGCCGCTACGTGTATGCGATCGGCGGCAACGAGCAGGCGACGCGGCTCACCGGCGTGCGCGTGGCGCGCGTGAAGCTGATCGTCTACACGCTGGCCGGGCTCACGTCGGCGCTCGCCGCGATCGTGCTGACGGGCCGGCTGATGAGCGGGCAGCCGAACGCGGGCGTGGGCTTCGAACTCGACGCGATCGCGGCCGTCGTGATGGGCGGCACGTCGATCTCGGGCGGGCGCGGCGCGATCCTCGGCACGCTTGTCGGTGCGCTGCTGCTCGGCGTGCTCAACAACGGGCTGAACATGATCGGCGTGAACCCGTATGTGCAGAACGTGATCAAGGGCGGAATCATCCTGCTCGCGATCTACATCAGCCGCGAACGGTCGCGGTAACGTGCGATCGATCAGACATCCGAATCATCAACGAAAGAGACAACTCATGACGACACCCGAAGCCCCGCCGCGGATGACCGCGGTCGTTTGCCACGGCCCCGAGGACTACCGCGTCGAACAGGTCGCGAAGCCGCGCCCCGGCACGAACGAACTCGTGATCCGCATCGCCGCGTGCGGCATCTGCGCAAGCGACTGTAAGTGCTATACGGGCGCGAAGATGTTCTGGGGCGGCCCGAACCCGTGGGTCAAGGCGCCCGTGATTCCCGGCCACGAATTTTTCGGCCACGTTGAAGCGCTCGGCGACGGCGCGGCCGAGCACTTCGGCGTGACGGTGGGCGACCGCGTGATCGCCGAGCAGATCGTGCCGTGCGGCAAGTGCCGTTATTGCCGGTCGGGCCAGTACTGGATGTGCGAAGTGCACAACATCTTCGGCTTCCAGCGCGAGGTGGCCGACGGCGGGATGGCCGAATACATGCGCATTCCTCCCACCGCGATCGTCCACAAGATCCCGCTCGGCGTGTCGCTCGAAGACGCCGCGATCATCGAGCCGCTGTCGTGCGCGATCCATACGGTGAACCGCGGCGACCTGCAGCTCGACGATGTGGTCGTGATCGCCGGAGCGGGCCCGCTCGGGCTGATGATGACGCAGGTCGCGCACCTGAAGACGCCGAAGAAACTCGTCGTGATCGACCTGATCGACGAGCGGCTCGAACTCGCGCGGCAGTACGGCGCCGACGTGACGATCAACCCGACGCGCGACGATGCACGCGAGATCGTCCGGTCGCTCACCGACGGCTACGGCTGCGACGTCTACATCGAGACGACCGGCGCGCCGGTCGGCGTGAGCCAGGGGCTCGACCTGATCCGCAAGCTCGGCCGCTTCGTCGAATTCAGCGTGTTCGGCGAGGATGCGACCGTCGACTGGTCGATCATCGGCGACCGCAAGGAGCTCGACGTGCGCGGCGCGCACCTGGGGCCATACTGCTACCCGGTC
Organism: Burkholderia cepacia ATCC 25416; assembly: GCF_001411495.1. Classification (NCBI taxonomy): domain Bacteria; kingdom Pseudomonadati; phylum Pseudomonadota; class Betaproteobacteria; order Burkholderiales; family Burkholderiaceae; genus Burkholderia; species Burkholderia cepacia. Next base: position 2,591,869 of record NZ_CP012982.1, read on the forward strand.
GCGATCGACCTGCTCGCGCGCGGACTCGTCACGTCGAAAGGCATCGTCACGCACGATTTCGCGCTCGAGGAGTGGGACGACGCGATCCGCGTCGCGAAATCGCCCGAATCGATCAAGGTGCTGCTGAAGCCGGCCCGCTGACGGCCGGCGAGCGCCTCACCGGAGACATCATGGAATACGTCATAGGCGTGGACATCGGCACGCAGAGCACCAAGGCGCTGCTCGTCGACCGGCACGGCACGATCGTCGCGCGGCGCTCGGCCGGCTACCAGCCCGATACGCCGCGCCCGCTGTGGGCCGAGCAATGGCCGCAGGTGTGGTTCGACGCCGTGCTCGAATGCATCGCCGGCTGCGTGAGCGATGCGCACGTGCAGGGTGTGCCGGCCGACGCGATCCGTGCGGTGTGCGTGAGCAGCCTGTACGGCGGCTCGGGCATTCCGGTCGACAGCGACATGCGGCCGGTCCATCCGTGCCTGATCTGGATGGACCGGCGCGCGACCGCGGAAGTCGACTGGATCAATGCGAACGTGAACGTCGAGCGGCTGCGCGTGATCACGGGCAACGGCGTCGACAGCTATTACGGCTTCACGAAGATGCTGTGGCTGCGCGACCAGCGGCCGGACGTGTGGGCGAACGTGCGCTACTTCCTGCCGCCGAACGCCTACGTGATCTACCTGCTGACCGGCGAGGTCGCGGTCGATCACAGCTCGGCCGGCAACATCGGCGGCGTGTACGACGTCGCGCGCCGCGAATGGTCCGACGATGCGCTCGACATGCTCGGCATCCCGGCGACGATGATGCCCGAGCGGCTCGTCGAATCGACGGACGTCGTCGGCGGCCTGCTGTCGCAATGGACGGAGCAGCTCGGGCTGCCGGCCGGCACGCCAGTCGTCGCGGGCGGTGTCGATGCGGCCGTCGCGACCTTCGCGGCCGGCGCGACGCGCACGGGGCAGCATGTCGCGATGATCGGCACCAGCATGTGCTGGGGTTACGTGAGCCGGCATGTCGATGCGCGGCACGGGCTCGTCAGCATGCCGCACGTGTTCAACGGGCAGCGCGACCTGTACGTGTTCGGCGGCGCGATCACGGCGGGCGCGTCGGTCGCATGGTTTCGCGACCAGTTCTGTCACGCGGAGATCGATGCGGCACGCCTGCTGCCGCACGGCGATCCGCACGTGTTGCTCGAGGAGGCGGCCGAAAGCGTGCCGCCGCGCGCCGATGGCGTGCTGTTCCTGCCGTACCTGATGGGCGAACGCAGCCCGGTGTGGGACGCGAAGGCGAGCGGCGCATTCGTCGGGCTGAGTCTCGCGCACACGCGCGCGCACCTGTATCGCGCGGTGCTCGAAGGTGTCGCGTTCGCGTTGCGGCACAACATCGAGGCCGGCCGACTCGGCGCGGCCGCGCTCGACGACCGGCTGATCGTCGTGGGCGGGGCCGCGCATTCGGCGCTGTGGATGCAGATCATCGCGGACGTGACGGGCTTCCCGGTGTGGACGATCGAGCAGGACGTCGAAGCCGCGATGGGGGCGGCCCTGCTCGCGGGAGTCGGGGTGGGGCTCGTGTCGCACGAGGATGCACAAGGCGGATGGGTCACGCTCGTCGAGCGCGCGCGGCCCGATGCCGAACGCGCGGCAGCCTATACGGCGCGCTTTGCGCTCTATACGGCGCTGTATCCGGCGCTCGAACCGATCATGCACGGGTTGCACACGCCATCATGAAAAGTCGATTCGATTTCGGCGGTTCGCGGGTGCTCGTCACGGGCGCGTCGAGCGGGATCGGGCGCGCGTGCGCGGTCGCGCTGGCGCGGGCGGGCGCGCAGGTCGTCGCGGCGGGGCGCGACATGGCCGCGCTCGACGCGCTGGCCGGCGAGGTTGCGTGCGAGACGTTGCGCGTCGACGTTGGCGGTGACGAGCACGCGATCGACGCGGCGCTTGCCGCGCACGACGCGTTCGACGGCCTCGTGAATTGCGCGGGGATCGCGTCGCTCGAATCGGCGCTCGACGTGAGCGCCGCGCATTTCGATCGCGTGATGGCGGTCAACGCGCGCGGCGCGGCGCTCGTCGCACGGGCCGTCGGGCGGAAGATGATCGCGCGCGACGGACGTGGCGCAGCGCAGGCGCGGGGCAGCATCGTCAACGTATCGAGCCAGGCCGCGCTCGTCGGCCTGCCCGCGCATCTGGGCTATTGCGCGTCGAAGGCGGCGATGGACGCGATCACGCGCGTGCTGTGCATCGAACTCGGGCCGCACGGCATTCGTGTGAACAGTGTGAACCCGACGGTCACCCTCACGCCGATGGCGCAGTTCGCGTGGAGCGATCCGGAAAAGCGTGCGCCGATGCTGGCCGCGATTCCGCTCGGGCGATTTGCGGAGCCGGACGAGGTCGTCGAGCCGATCCTGTTCCTGCTGAGCGATGCGGCATCGATGGTCAGCGGCGTGTCGCTGCCGATCGACGGCGGCTACACGGCGCGTTAGGCAACGTCGTACTCGGGCGCCGCATGACCGGAACCCGTGGCGAATGCACGGCGAATGCCCGGCGCGGCCGCCGGGCGGCTAGACCGGATCCTTGCTCGGCGGTCCGTCCGGTTGCTGCGGGTTGTCGTGATGGCCGGGCGGCGACGACAGCGGGTCGTCTTCCGGGTCGCGGTTCGGGTCGGCAGGTGGCTCGGGCGTCGGGGTCGTGTGATCGGTCATGGAGAACTCGCGCAGTGCGTGACGGCGGTGGCGCGGCGGGGGCGCCTCGTCTCCGTTATAGGCAATCGGCCGTGCATTTGCAGCGGGATTGTCGCGGTGGGGCGCCTTTCGTCGGGGCAATCCGCGCGGGCGCGGTTTTCGTGCCGACACCTGCTGCGCCGGAGCGGGCCATGCGCCGCTCCGCGTGCGGGGCGGGATCGGCGTCAGCGCAAATCCGCGGGCGTATCGACGTCGCGCACGATGCCCGGATCGTCGACGTCGAGCAGCCTGACCGGTGCACTGGCGAACAGCGCGCGGGCGCCGGTGTCGCCGTCGAGGGCGGCGAGCGCATCGAAGTGGTGCGCGGCGAAACCGACCGGATGGCCGCGCGCGCCGCGATGCGCGGGTGCGACGATCGACGCGTCGTCGGCGTCGAGTGCGCGTGTGACGCTTTCGTAGGTGGACGCCGCGATCCACGGCATGTCGCCGAGCGCGACGAGCCAGCCGTTCGCGTCGGGCGTCGCGCGTACGCCGGCCGCGAGGCTCGCGCCCATGCCGCGCACCGCGTCGGGCGCGTAGACGACATGGCAGCCGGCTTCGTTCAGCAGCATCGCGAGTTTTTCGGCACCGGGACGCACGACGGCGATCACGTCGGCCGTGGCCGCCGCGAGACGGCGGGCGGCCGCGACCGCAACCGGCGTGCCGTCGGGAAGCAGCGCGAGCAGCTTGCTGTGCAGGCCGCTCGGGTCGAAGCGTTGACCGAGGCCGCCGGCGAGGAGGACGCCGGTGGCGAGTGACGCATAGGACATCGGCGCGGGGGAGAGTGATGCAGGTGCTGCGATTGTGCGGGAGCGGGCAGGGATCGACAAGTGAGGATGTTACCGGGGCGGGTTCGTTTCGTCGGAAAGAACGTCAGCGCGCGGCTTCGTCGAGCATGCTTTCCTCGACGGGACCGTAAATTGCGTGCGACTGGTTGTGCATGACGGCCCAATAGCGGTCGCCGAATGACCAATGCCACCATTCCGACGGGTAATTGGTGAAGCCGGCGCCCGTCAGCGCGGCGATCAGCACCTGGCGGTGGCGGGCGGCGGCCCGGCTGATGAACGGGTTGTGCGTATAGCACGCGCCGGACGATTCCTGGTCGGTTGCGTCGAGCACGCAGCCCATGTCGAGCTCGACGCCATCCGTCGAGATCAGTGTCAGGTCGACGGCCGCGCCCGTCGGATGGGCGGCGACTTCCGGCGGCGCGACGTAGTGGCTCGTCAGCGCGACCAATGTGTCTTCGTCCGGCAGCGGGTTCAGCGTCCGGCGCAGGTGCGCGAGATGCCGGGTGAAATAGTGGCGCTGCAGCGCCAGCGGACGATAGCCTTCCTTGACGTACAGGCGCAGGCCGTCGGGCAGCGCATGCGCGGCGGCGATCAGCCGTTGCGCCACACCGTGGCGCACTTTCAGGAAATGCCGGCTCGGGTGTGCGGTGTCGTCGCGGCCGGGATCGACGGCGATGCGGTCATGAAAACCGGCGAGATCGACAAACCCTTCGTGCGACTCCAGCAGGGCGATCGACCGGACAGCGGGATCGGAGAGCGATATCACGATAGCGGACGGAATGGCGCGATGACGGTTGCGGGCCATGAGCCGGCGCCGAGGCTGGCCGGCCGAGGTCGTTTTTGTCAGACGATTCGCCAATATGCCGGAGTCCGGCGGAGGATGCGCGGCGGTTCGGCCCGCGGGCAGGCGACGCTCACCAGAGCGTCTTGACGTGCGCGTAAGCGCGGATTTTTTCGTCGCGCGTGACGAGCGGCGCGCCGAGCCGTCGAGCGGTCGCGACGATCATGCGATCGGCCGGATCCTTGTGGAACGTGCCGGGGAGGTTGGTGGATTTCGCGGCGATGTCGGCGTCGACGGGCACGAAGCGCATCCCGTCGATTTGCGCGACGGTGGCGAGCCATGCTTCGACATCCATCGTCAGTGCGAGGCGGTCGTTGCGCACCAGCATCGCAATCTCCCACGCGGAGATCGCGGACGCGGCGAGCGCGCCTTCGCTGCGGGCGCGATCGATCGCGCTTCTCGCCTTCTTGCTGAGCGACGGGTCGCCCGCCACCCACCATACCAATGCATGTGTATCCAGCACGATCACCGCGACGCCTCCCAATCATCTTCCGCAATCGGATCGAGAGGATTGTCATAGCGCATGACCGAGCCGCGCAATATGTCCAACGGCTGAGCTTCGCGTGCGTGATACGGCCGGATCTCGAGCGTCGGCTTGCCGTGATCGGTGACGATCAGGCTTTCGCCCGACGCCTCGACGAGCCGGAAGTACTCGAGTGCGCGAGCCTTGAATTCGGATTTCGATACGGGAGCGTGCGGCATCATGATATGAGCATGGTCATTTGACGATGGTCATTTTAGTCATGGAGTCTGACGCAGCGCAAGCGCCGGGGGGCAGCATTACCCGTTCGCGTTACGCATCCGCCCACTTCCTCAACAGGTTGTGATAAATCCCCGTCAACGCAATGACCATCGGGTCCTTCGCGCCTTTCTCGGCGGACAGCGCCTGAATCTGCGTATCGAGCTGGAACAGCAGCGTGCGGTCGCCGTCGTCGCGCACCATGCTCTGGATCCAGAAGAACGACGCGACGCGCTCGCCTCGCGTGACGGGCGTCACATGATGCAGGCTCGACGCGGGATACAGCACGAGATCGCCTGCCGGCAGCTTCGCGCGATGGGTGCCGTACGTATCCTCGACACACAGCTCGCCGCCGTCGTACGCATCGGGTTCCTCGAGAAACAGTGTCGCCGACAGGTCGCTGCGCACGCGGAAATCCGTGCCGCGCAGCAGCCGGATCGCGTTGTCGACGTGCGTGCCGAACGTCTCGCCGCCTTCGTAGCGATTGAACAGCGGCGGAAACACCTTGAGCGGCAGCGCTGCCGAAAAGAACAGCGGGTGGCGCGCGAGCGCGTCCTGGATCGCGTCGCCCACCGCACGCGCGGCAGGCGAGCCTTCCGGCAATTGCCGGTTGCGTTTCGCGAGCGCCGACTGTGTGCCGGACGTCGCGTTCCCGTCGACCCATTCGGCCGCGTCGAGGTGGTCGCGGCATTGCGCGACCTGCGCCTTGGTCAACACGCCGGGGATATGAAGCATCATGTTGCGGATTCCATGACGTGCGGCGCCAGTTGCATTGCCGCCGCACGAAATGCGTCGATCGGCGACGACGCGAGATACGCGCGCATCTTCGCGACGAACGCGGGGGTAGCGGTGGTCGGCACGTGCGCGAGCCAGCCGAGCGCCTCGTCGATGCGCCCGCGCTCGGCAAGCAGCCGCGCATAGTTGAACTGGCCGCGGAAGTCGCCGGCGACGGCGGCGCGGCGATAGTGGTCGAACGCGGCGTCGGGGTCGGCCGGTACGACCCAGCCGTCCTCGTAGAAGCCGCCGATCAGGTTGATCGATTTCGCATGGCCGAGCGCGGCCGCGCGGCGGAACCAGTCGAGTGCGTCGGCGCGGTTCTCGTCGACGCCGTTGCCGAGCGCGAGCGCCGTCGCGTAGTTGTACATGCCCCAGTCGAGCCCCGCCTGAGCGGCGAGCCGGTACCAGTACACCGCGACCGGCGCGCACGCGGCCGTGCCCCAGCCGAACTCGTAACAGCGGCCGAGCATGTTCATCGCCATCGCGTGGCCGGCCCGCGCCGCGTGCCGGAACCAGTTGAACGCGGCCGCCGGGTCGCGCGCGACGCCATGCCCGTCGAGCAGATACTGCCCGTAGACGGCCTGCGCATCGACGATGCCGTTGTCGGCCGCCGCCGCGACCCACGCGGCGGCGCGCTCGGGCGGCCCGGCCAGGATGTCGGCGAACTCGCGCGGCGATACCGACGCGAGCGCCTTCAGCGACACGGCCTCCATCGATCAGTAGCGCGCGTTCAGCGTGACGAACGCCGAGCGGCCCGGGGCGATCGACGCGTAGTGTGCCGGGTACGCCTGGTCGAAGTAGGTGCGGTTGAACAGGTTGTTCACGTTCAGCTGCAGGTCGAGCTTCTTGTTGATCCGGTACTGCGCCATTGCATCGAAGCGCCAGTACGACGGCACCGCTCGCAGGTTCGCGGGATCGCCGAACACTTCCGACATGTAGAACGCGCCGCCGCCGACCGTGAACTTCGGCGTCACGTCGTAGTTCGACCACATCGTGAGGCTGTGCTTCGGCGTGTTCGGGAAGCGGTTGCCGTTGTTCGCCGCGTCCTTGCCGTTGTCGCGCAGCGCGCTCTTCATGTACGTGTAGCCGCCGAACACCTGCCACTGTTTCGTGATCTGGCCGGCGACGCCGAGCTCGAGGCCCTGCACGCGCTTGTTGCCGACCATCGCGTACTGGTTGTTCGGCAGCGTCACGCGCGCGTTCGTCGTATCGATCTGGAACAGCGCGGCGGTGAGTGACAGCTTGTCGTTCAGCACGTTCCACTTGGTGCCGAGCTCGATGCCGCGGTTCTTCTCGGGCGCCATCTGGTCGGCGTTCGGGCCGACGCCGCCGCGGCCCGGCGTGAGCGATTGCGTCTCGCTGCCTTCGCCGAGCAGCATGCCGGCCGGCGTCGACGACGTCGCGTACGACGCGTAGATGCTGCCGTTCTGCGCGGGCTTGAACACGAGGCCGGCCTGCCAGTTCACGAGCGTGTCGTCGCGCGTATAGGTTTTGCCGCCGTTGGCCTTGGTGTCGGTGAAGCGGGTCGAGTAGTCGTCGACGCGCACGCCGGCGTTGACCTGCCAGCGCGGCGTGATCTCGATCGTGTCGAAGCCGTAGATCGACTTCGTCGTGGTGCGTGCATGCGCGTAGTCGTTGTTGCGCGTGATCGAACCGGCCCACGGATCGTTCGGGTTCGGCGACCATAGGCTCGTGCAGTTGTAGCCCGATGCGGCGCCGATGCCGTTCTGGCAGACCTTGCCGGTGTCGGTCGCGACCTTGTATGAATCGCGCTTGCCCCATTCGCGCGTCAGCTCGATGCCGGTCGTGAAGCTGTGCTTGAACGGACCGGTGCGGAACTCGCCGAACAGCTCGGTCAGGTTCGCCAGGCTGTTGATCGAGCTGTCGCGGTTGTTGTTGCGGCGCCAGACCTTGCCGTTCACCACGTTGCCCTGGCTGTCGTCCGGCTGGGTCCAGATGTAGTCCTGCGTCGATTCCGTGTAACGCGTGGTGTTGCGGATCGTCAGCGCCGACGTGATGTCGTGCTCGATCTTGATCGTGCTGATGTCCGACGTGGTCTTGCGGAAGTCGCGGTCGATCAGCCCGTAGAAGTTGTGGCGGTCGACGGGGGCCGGATAGATCGTGCCGACGTTTGCCGGTTTGTTCGACGCCGTATAGAAATACGGGATGCCGCCGTCGGGCATGTCGTCGGTCGACAGGTGGTAGTAGCTCGCGGTAACGCGCGTCGGCGTGCCGAGGCCGAACGCGATCGACGGCGCGACGCCCCAGCGCTCGTTGTTGACGGCGTCGCGGCCGGCGACGTCGTTGTTGTGGCTCATCAGGTTCAGGCGGAACGCGGCGTGATCGGCGAACTGCCAGTTGCCGTCGGCCGTGAAGCGGCGATAGCGGTCGGTGCCGAGGCCCGCGCTCGCGGCGGCGGTGGTGCCGAGGTGCGGGGCCTTCGTGATCAGGTTGATGCTGCCGCCCGCGCCGCCGCGGCCGCCGTATGCGCCGTCGGAACCCTTGGTGATCTCGATGCGCTCGGTATTGAAGATCTCGCGCGTCGTGGCGCCCGTGTCGCGCATGCCGTCGACGAACATGCTGCCCTGCGTGTCGTAGCCGCGGATGAACGGACGGTCGCCGAGCGGGTTGCCGCCTTCGCCGGCGCCGAACGTGATGCCGGGCACGGTGCGCAGCGCTTCCGTCAGCGTCGACGCGCCGCTGTTCTGGATCAGCTCCTGCGGGATCACGGTGACGGATTTCGGCGTGTCGACGAGCGGCGCGGTGAATTTCACGGAAGCCGAGAAATCGGCCTTGTAGCTGTGCTCGGCCTTGCCCTGCACCTCGATCGGCGCGAGATGGCCTTCGGTGCCGGCCGGGGCGGGCGGCGGCGTGCCGTCCGCCGCGAATGCCGGGCTGGCGGCGAGCACGCTGCACAGGGTGGTGAATTTGCCGAGCTTCAGCTCGTCGGGACGTGACTTCATGGTGCGCTTCGACCTCGCGGTGTGGCCCCGGGGCGGTGCGCTGCGGAAATGTGCACGCCGCCGGGAATTATTACGATTTGTTTTCAGGCGGCATTCTATGTAATTTCATCGCGAATGAGAAGCGTTCTTGTTCTCGTTTATTGGGTAATTGTTGACGAATGTGACAGGGGCGTTGAGGGGGGAGATTGGCCGAATGACCAGATAGAAAGGGCTTGTCGGGCCGGTTAGAGTCGCAGTGGCGCGATTCACTTGGTATGACAGCAAAATGCTAATATGACTGCATTGAAAGCAATCTTGATGAGGCGCACCATGCCGGTGATCACCGTCCGAAATCTGTCCGATGAAGTGCATCGAGCACTTCGCATTCGCGCGGCCCAACATGGGCGCAGCACCGAAGCCGAGGTGCGCGACATTCTCGAACAGGCCGTTCTTCCGGGCGGGCGGCTCAAGCTGGGAACGATGCTGGCGGCAATCGGGCAGGAGGCCGGCGGATTCGATTTCGACGCCCAGCGCGACAAGACGCCTGCCGATCCGATGAGCTTCGAATGATCCTTGTTGATACGAATGTCATTTCCGAACCGCTACGACGCGAGCCGAACGCGGCCGTGATCGAGTGGCTCGATGCCCAGAATGTCGAAACCTTGTTTCTGGCTGCGATCAGTCTCGCGGAAATACGATTGGGCGTGGCTGTATTGCCGGAAGGACGCCGGCGAGAGTGGCTGCATCAGAGCATCGAGCAGCGCGTGCTGCCATTGTTTCGCGGACGAATCCTGCCATTCGACGATGCTGCGAGCAAAGCGTATGCGAGCCTTCGCGCACGCGCTCGTGCCGCAGGTGTCGCAATTGCACCATCCGATGGTTTTATCGCCGGCACGGCCGAAGCGAACGGCCTGATCGTCGCCACGCGCGATGTCACGCCGTTCGAGGCAATGGGAATTCGCGTAATCGACCCGTGGGCGCGCTAACGAGCCCACGGCTGCCGGCCGCGCAGGCTGCCCCGCAATTGAAAAACGCGCCGTGCGATGCGGCGCGTTCTGCTTCAGGCGAGCGCGCCGCCGACCTGAAACGACGGCAGGCGGGCGCGAGATCCCGGATGCGGTTCAATCGACGCCGTGAAACACCGCGTCCTCCGGCCCGAGGTATGCCGGCGGGCGCCACGTCGCGTCGCGCATCGAATGCTGGACGAGGTTCTCGACGCCGAGCAGCACCGCGAAGATCGCCATCCGCACCGGAATGCCGTTGTCGGTCTGGCGGAAGATCGCGAGGCGCGGGTCGCGGTTCAGGTCGACCGACAGGTCGTTCGCGCCGGGCCGGCTGTCGCGCGGCAGCGGGTGCATGATCAGCGTGTCGGGCTTGCACACCGTATCGACGAGCGCCTGGTTGATCTGGAAATCCGGCGTGTAGCCTTCGAACGACTCGTCGGTGAAGCGCTCCTTCTGGATTCGCGTCGCGTAGACGACGTCCGCGCCGCGCAGCCCGGCCGCGAGGTCGGTCGTCTGCTCGATCACGTGGCCGTTCGTCGCGATCTGGTCGACGATGTAGGCCGGCATCTCGAGCGTCGGCGGCGACACGAGCGTGAACTTCAGCCCGCGGTACAGCGCAAGCAGCTTGACGAGCGAGTGCACGGTGCGGCCGTACTTGAGGTCGCCGACCAGCGCGATGTGCGCGCCGTCGACGATCTTGCCGAGCCGCGAGAACTCGCGCTGGATCGTATAGAGATCGAGCAGCGCCTGGCTCGGGTGCTCGCCGGGGCCGTCGCCGCCGTTGATCACGGGCAGGTTGGTCGCGCGCGCGAACTCGGCCACCGAGCCTTTCTCCGGGTGGCGGATCACGAGTGCATCGACGTAGCCGGCCATCACGCGGCTCGTGTCGTAGATCGATTCACCCTTGGCCATCGACGAGAACGTGAAACCCGTCGTGTCGCACACCGAGCCGCCGAGCCGGCAGAAGGCGGCGCCGAACGACACGCGCGTACGCGTGCTGGCTTCGAAGAACAGGTTGCCGAGCACGGCGCCTTCCAGGACGCGCGAAATCTTGTGGCGGCGTGCGATCGGCTGCATCACGTCGGCCACGCGAAACAGCGCCTCGACCGATTCCCGCGAGAACTGGTCGACCGACAGCAGCTGCGGCTTGCCTTCGAAAAAGAACTGCTTGGCGAGCCCTTGGTTATCTACGCTTTGCGTATAGCTGCCGCCTTCCGGTGCCGAGCGCTCGACGATTTCCGACACGAAGCGCTCGACGATCTCGGGCATCCCGCGCGATTCCTGCGAATCGTCGGGCAACAGCCAGGTGTCCAGCGCGCGCCGGCTGACGCCGATGCGATTGGCGAACGCTTCGCGGGTCATGTTGAGGCGGCGCATCGCGTCGCGGAGGAAGGCTTGCTGGGGAACGGTCATCGGCGGCTCCTGGCGGAAAATATACGCGGTGCGTATATTAGTTCCTGGCGCGTTGAAGTCAAGGAAAATCTGCGCGAACCGGCTGTGTGGCCCATGTGACATGCGGCGGGTTCGTAGTGGCGCGTCGCGGCCGTCTCCGTATAATCAGGTCAGGCCCCGTGCCCGGCGTCTTGCCGGGCACCGCGCCGCATACGATTCGCCCGTCGGGCTTGTTGATTCGAAGGAGAATGAGAATGACGCGTACGATTGCTGCAATGCTGCTGGTGGTGACCGCCGCGCTCGCCGGTTGCAACACGGTCGCCGGTGTGGGCCAGGATATTTCGAAGGGTGGCCAGGCGATCAGCGATACGGCTGAAAAGGCCAAGTAAGCCGGCCGGTTTCGGAATGCAGAAAGCGCCGGGCCGTCCCGCGATTGCGGGGCGGCCCGGCGCTTTTTTTCGGCCCGTGCCGACGTCGGCGACGCCGGCGGCGTCACGCGTGTTCGACGAACGCGTAGCGGCCTTCGACCTTGCGCGGCGTGAACCAGCCGTAGTCGGGGAACATCCGGTTGCGCACGTACCAGACGTAGCCCACCAGCAACGCGGTGATCACGAGACTCGGCAGCGCGGTCGACGGATCGCGTCCGAGCTCGGCGATGGTCTTCGGCAACTGCAGCAGCGACAGCAGGATGAACGCGTGATAGGCGCCGACGCGATGGGTCGCGAAGCCCCAGATGAACAGCAGCGACAGCGGCACGGTCAACGTCAGGAACACGGCCACGAGGCCGGTGCCGGCGCCGCTTGCGAAGAAGTAATACGCGAGCACGAGGCTGATCGCCAACTGGGCGATACCGAGCGCGACCAGGATCCGGACGTGCACCTTGTTCTTGCGGCAGCGCTCGGGGTCGGGGCGCGATGCGATCAGGCGCGCGAGCACGCGATCCTTGAGCCCCTGTCCGGACAGTTCGGCCAGTGCGTCGGCCTTCCTCGTTCCCGCGGAGAGCAGCACCGCGATTCTTGTTTTGGCTTCCTTCCTGTTCATTGCGTGTCGGATTGTTGTTCGATGGTTGTCAAAGGGGCCGGCCACGCGAATATTGCATCTTGCGGGGTGGTGCGCAATCGATTTGCGGCACGCGGACACATTCCTACAGTGGCCGGGGGCGCGGGCCACGACGATGTGACGGGAGGAAGTGGCCGCCGTTGCCGCAATCCCGCGATGACCGCAGTCAGTCGGCGGCGGTTTGAGCGGGCGCGCGCGCGGGGCTGGCTGGCCGGGCATCGTGCGTGTCGGCGAGCCGCTCGCGCCGCCGCGTCGCGCCGACGAGCATGCCCGCGACGACGAGCGCGATGCCGGCGACCCGCGTGACGTTCAACGTTTCACCGAACAGCGCGACCGCGAACAGCACGGCCGAGACCGGCGCGACCGCCGTGAACAGCGCGGCCTCGGTTCCGCTGGTGCGCGCCGAACCCGCGTACCAGCACAGGTAGCCGAGCACGGTCGGCACCAGCGCGTAGTAGGCGATTGCCGACACGGCGCCGACAGTCCAGCCGTCTGCGACCGCGTGCCATTCGAATACAGCCGGCACGAGCGCGAGCACGAAGCCGAGGCCCGACATCGCGGTGGACAGCGCGAGCGGCGGCAGCGGCGCGGCAAGGCGCCGGTTGAGCAGGATGAATACGGCTTCGCATGCGACGGCGGCCAGCACCAGTGCATCGCCGGCAAGCGTCCGGAGCGACGGCAGCGCGTGGCCGGGGGCGAACGTGACGAACAGCACGCCGGCCGTGGCGAGCGCGGCGGCCGCCCAGTCGCGCGGCGTCTGCCGCTCGCGCAGCACGACGGCCGCGATCAGCGTCGACATCGCGGGCAGCGTGCCGAGCATCACGCCAGCGTCGAGCGGCGACGACAGCTTTGTGCCGCTGATCAGCAGCACCGTATAACCGACGCCGCCCGCCGCAGCCTGGATGACGAGCAACACGGCGTCGCGGGTGGAAATGCGTGGCCAGCGCATTCGCTGCGCGCGCATCAGCGCGAGCAGCAGCGGTGTCGCGATCAGGAAGCGCAGCGCGGTGGCCGTGAACGGCGGCAGGCCGCCTGCCGCGAGACGGCTCGCGATGACGGTGCTGCCGACGCCCGCCATTGCGGCGGCGAGATAGAGATAGCCGATCAGTCGTGTCTTCATGCGCCGCATCGTCGCGTATGGCGGAGTCGCGCGTCTTGAACGAAATTGCAGCGGGCGCGGGAGTGTCGAGGGCCGTGCGTGGGGCGTTGCGCGCGTGCGTTCGCGCAGACTGCTGTCGAAGTCGAAGTCGAAGTCGAAGTCGAAGCCCAAGCCCAAGCCCAAGCCCAAGCCCAAGCCCAAGCCGCGCCAGCCGTCGTCGACGTGGGGGCCCGCCTTCGATCGCCTTGCGACCGATCGCGTTGCGCGGGGACGCAGGGCATCAACCGGCCTGCGTAAACCTCCCAGGCGTGATCCCGAACTGGCGTGCGAACGCACGCGTCAGGTGGCTCTGATCGGCAAAGCCGGCTTCGGCCGCGGCATCGGCGATCGGCAGGCCGCTGGCGAGCAGCGCGCGTGCCAGCCGCGCACGCGACTGGATCAGGTAGGCGTGCGGTGTGATGCCGAGTTCACGGGCAAACCCGCGCAGCAGCTGGAAGCGGCTCACGCCGCTCAGGCCGGCCAGCTCGGCGAGCGAAACGGGGGCGGCCGGTGCCGCGTCGAGCCGCTCCCGCGCGATGCGGATCGCCGGTGCAACGCCCGCCGTCGGCAGCGTGCGGTTCGCGTGCCGGGCGAGCAGCCCGGCGACGAGCATCACGAGTGCCTCGTCGCGGGCAAGCGGCCGGGATTCCCCCGCGACGATGCGCGCATGCAGCCGGCCGACGGCGGCCGTGAGCCGCGCGTCGCGCACCGCCGGATGCGCCAGTTCGATGCCGCCGAGGCCTTCTTCCGCCGCGATGCCCGCGACCAGCGCGGGCGCGAGATACAGCATCCGCCAGCGCCGGCCCGTGCCGGCCTCGATCGGCGAACCGTCGTGCATCTCGCCCGGGTTGACCATGATCGCGTCGCCGGCCAGGGCGTCGACCTGCCCGCGGCCGCTCCACGACCGGTGCGCGCCGCTGACGATCACGCCGACCCCGAATTCGTCGTGCGCGTGGCGCGGAAACGCGCGGTCGGATTCGAGGCTGATTGCCTCGATGCCTTCGCCGGTCCGTCGGTAGTGGGTGACGCGGTGCATGTGCGCTCCTCGCGCCGGTCGCGGCGCGGATTTCGTGCACTTTAGCGCGTTCCGGCGCCGCGCGCCCTTCATCCTTTTGGCCGATACCGCGCATCGCGCGCAGCCCGCACCATGTGCACATGAGCAGCGTACACGGCCCGCCGGGCCTGAAGCTGCGCGGGAGACGGCAGGTGGAACAACAGGATCCGGTATTCATTCAGGTTGGCGCGCTCGCGGACGGCTTCGCGCCGGAAGCGAACATCCTCGCATCCTCCGATGCGCTCACTGGGCATACGCTGACGCTCGGCGACGCATCGGGGGCATGGCGGGTCTACATGTTCGAGCCGGGCGCGCTGCAGTGGCGCGACGTGGCGACCGACACGGGCGGCCGCGAGCCGTGCCGCGTGACGCGGTTGCGCAACGGGCTGTACTTCGTCGACTACATCGATTCGGCCGCCCGCGCGACGTCGGTCAGTCTCGTGATCGATCTCGACAACGGTGTATGGACGTCGGTTGTCGGCACGCTGCCGACCGAAGCCGACACGCGTATCGACGCATTCACGCGGGTTGCGCGCGGGCTGCCGCTGACGGGCGTCGAGGCCGGTTTCCGGCACGGCACGCTCGCCGGCCATACGCGGCCGGGGCCGCTGCACGGGCCCACGCGCGAGCTGATCGGCAAGCGGACGATGTACCGCTACAGCCCGACCGAATGCTACGAGCACATCTACCTGAACGAGAACTTCTACGCGTGGCAGTGCCTGCAGGGTGTCGAAGGCGGGCTGGCCGATGTCGACCGCTGCCATTACTTCAGGATTGCAGAGGAGCTGTATCTGTTCGTGTGGCGCGAAAAGGTGGTGCCGACGCTCGGCGTCGTGCTGATCGACCTCGCGCAGCGCAAGACAGACGGCAAGATCTTCGGCTACCAGGGCGGCGATTTCGGCACGCTGTCGAACTTCCCGATCGGCGCGCATGCGCAGGTGCTGAACGACACCGTGCATCCGCTCGACGGCGGGGCGCAGCGATGAATGCCGTGCCGGGCAGCGGCCGCCTGCGGGCGGATTTCAGCGGGCGCGTCGTGCTCGTCACGGGCGCCGCGCAGGGGATCGGCGCGGCGATCGCGCGCCGTTTCGCGGAATCCGACGCGTTCGTCGCGCTCGCCGACCTGAACGGCGAGGCCGCCGCCGCGCAGGCCGACGCGCTCGCGAGCGCGGGAGGCGAGGCGCGCGCCTATCGGGTGGACGCGGCCAGCCGCGACGAACTGGGCGCGCTGGTCGCGGCAGTCGAGCGCGATGGCGGCCGGCTCGATGTCGTCGTCCACAATGCCGCGTATTTTCCGCTGACGCCGTTCACGCAGATCGACGAGCCGACGCTCGACCGGACGTTGTCGGTCAACCTGTCGGCGCTGTTCTGGCTCGCACAGGCCGCGTTGCCGGCCTTCGGGCGCGCGGGGGCGGGGCGGCTGCTCGTCACGTCGTCGGTGACGGGGCCGCGCGTCGTATATCCGGGGCTCGCGCATTACGCGGCGTCGAAGGCCGGTGTGAACGGCTTCATTCGCGCGGCGGCGCTGGAGCTCGCACGCCACAACGTGACGGTGAATGGTGTCGAACCGGGAATGATCCGCACGCCGGCGGCAGGCAATCTTGGCGATGCGTCGGTCGCCGCGCAGATCGCGCGCGACATTCCGCTTGCGCGGATGGGCGAGCCGGAAGATGTCGCGAACGCGATGCTGTTTCTCGCGTCGGCCGATGCCGCGTACATCACGGGGCAGACGATCGTCGTCGACGGCGGTGCGACGTTGCCCGAGAGCGGGGCGGTGCTGGGCGGCGAGTGACGGCTGGCCGGGTAACGCGCCGCGCAACGGGGCGGCTCCGGCGGCCTGCCGCGCGTTCACGCAGCAGGCTCGGCATGTTCCGTCGGGGGCATCTTCGCGAGCGTCAGTCCGGCATGCCGTCATGGTCCCCGAGCGGCCTGGCGGGCCAGTCCACCCAGCGGTCCGCGCGGGTAAGCTCGTACGCCTCGTTCTTCGGGTAGCGGATGCGGTTGTCGTCGCGCGGGCGTTCGCCGATCACCATCAGCCTGACCTCGTCCTTCGTGTTGTTGATGAAGGTGTGACAGATGCCGGTGCCCGCCGGAAACGCGACGGAATCACCCTCGGCAACGGGGTGCAGCACGCCGTCGATCCAGACATCGGGCTTGCCCTCGAGCACGTACACAAACTCCTGCTCGGTGCTTTCGGCATGCGGATATGACGTCCGCCGACCCGGCAGGAGCCTCACGTGATGAATGCCGATACGGGTGACGCCGAGTTCGGCGGAAAGCGGTGCGTCCAGCGCCATCGGCTCGGTGTCGCCGCGATAGCAATGCGCTTCCGGTTCTTCGAGCTCGGTCCAGTGCTTGATGAAATCGGGGCGGGTCATTGGGTGCTCTCCTTTCGGGGGATGTCGACTGCGGCGATTCACGCGCCGGCGTCGGCAGCGGTTTGCGCTCCGTCTCGGCGAATGGACCTCCGCCGACAACTTGCCGGCCGATGCGAAACGACGGTTGCGCGTCGCGGCTGCCGGGCGGCGGGATGTGTGGCCCGGATGTCGCCGGCGAAGCGATCGGCGACATCCACGGTATTTTGCGACGAACCTGTTTGCATTGTGGAAATGACGTGCGAGACGCGCGCATGCCTCCCGCCGCGTACCGCCGCGACTATAGCCAGCCGTCGCGGATGAACTCGACGATCGAATAGCGGCGGTGCTCGAGATCGTGCTGCCGGACGGCATCGACGATGCGCGATACGCCATCCGCGTAGGGCGTATCGCCCACCACGCGCGATTCGAACTGCAGGCTGCACGCACCGTCGTCGATGCGTATCCGGTGAATCGCGTGGCGGCCGAGCTGATCGTCGGCGACGGCGAATTCGCTGCGCTGCACGTCCGGGTCGCGCACGGAGCGGATGTCTTCCGGCGGCACGCCGAGCGACTGGCCGATCCCGACGGCCGTGCCCGGGACGGACGTCTTGCCGGCCTGGTGCGACTCCGTCAGGCTGATCCGGCAGTCGTGAAACAGGTGACCGCTGGTTTCCAGCATGCTCATGAACTTGAGCATCAGGATGTTCGTGTTCGGACACAGCACGACCGGGAAAGCGTACGCGCCGGTTTCGAGCACGGAGCCGGTGGACAGCTCGACGAGCGGCGACGCGGTGGCCTCGCAGAACGCGATGACGTCAGGGAGTTCGCGGCCGGAACCGGCATGCACGACGATCGAGCGGGCGTCGACATGCCGGGCGTCGCTACGCTGCGCATCGTTGTGCGTGCTGTCCGACCACGCGATCACGCGACAGGTTGCGGGGTCGAGCCGGTGCGCGCCGAGCAGTTCGCTGGCCAGCTTGCCGGTTCCTACGACGAGTACTTGCATGGCATTGACGGGTTGAGGTTCGGAATTCGTTCAGGGTGGGAAATGGCGCCGGCCGTCGGGTGGCCCGGCACGGTCGCGGCGCGTGCCGCAGCAGCGGCCTCGCGCATTATGCCCGGCCGTCTGCGTGCGCGCCCGCCGGGCCGCGCAGGCCGCGCACGCGGCGTGCGGTGCGTCAGCTCGCCGACACCGTCGGCAGCCACGCGTTCGCCGCATTCTGCGTGGCGAGCTGTTTCGCGATCGAGCGCGCGAGTCGATCCGTATCGGACGCCACCGTGTCGTGCTTCGCTTCGGACACGCCGTGCAGGCCGGCGCCGACCGCTGGCCTGCGTGCGGGCCGCCGGCGCGGCGGTCATGGCGGTAGTCGCGGTCGATGCGCAGCCGCGCACCGCGTGCACCATGCGTCGAACCTCGACTATCTCGATGCGAACTATGGCGGCGTGCTGATCGTGTTCGACCGGCTGTTCGGCACCTATGTCGCCGAGCGCGCCGACGAGCCGTGCCGTTTCGGCCTCGTCACGCCGACCCGTTCGCGCAATCCGTTCGTCGTCGAACTCGAACACTGGGCGAGCCTCGCCCGCGACGTCGCGACGGCCCGCGACGTGTGGACGGCGATCCGCTTCGTGCTGCTGCCGCCGGGCTGGCGCCCGGACAACCAGGGCGAAACGACGGAGGAACTGCGCCGCCGCAGCCTCGTCGCCGTGCGCACGGATGCGTGAACGCGCTACGCTGTGTCGAATTGCCGGCCGCGCATGCGTGCCGCGGCCGGCATGACCCATGCAATACGCATCATCAAGCAACCCTCGATCCAGGAGAAAACATCGATGGAACACGATTTCAAAGGCAAGGCAGTCGCGATCACCGGCGGATTCGGCCATCTGGGCATCGCGACGGCCGCGTGGCTCGGCGCGCGCGGCGCACGCGTCGCGCTGATCGGCCGCGGCGCGGCCCCGGCGGCAGAGGCACTGCCCGGCGTGCCGGCCGACGCGCTGCGCATCGGCGGCATCGATCTGGTCGATCCGCAGGCCGCCGCGCGGGCGCTCGATACCGTGCAGCGCGAATTCGGCCGGGTCGACGCGCTGCTGAACATCGCGGGCGCGTTCGTGTGGCAGACGATCGCCGACGGCGACGCCGCGACGTGGGACCGCATGTACGCACTGAACGTGAAGACCGCGCTGAACGCATCGAAGGCCGCGCTGCCGCACCTGCTGGCGAGCCCGGCCGGGCGCATCGTCAACATCGGCGCGGGCGCGGCGTTCAAGGCCGGCGCGGGAATGGGCGCCTATGCGGCCGCGAAGGCCGGCGTCGCGCGGCTCACCGAGGCGCTGGCGGCCGAACTGCTCGACCGTGGCGTGACGGTGAACGCGATCCTGCCGAGCATCATCGATACGCCGCCGAACCGCGCGGACATGCCGGACGCGGATTTCACGCGCTGGGTGCGGCCGGAACAGATCGCGGCGACGATCGGGTTCCTGCTGTCGGCCGACGCGCAGGCGATCACCGGCGCGTCGATTCCGGTGACCGGCCGCGTCGCGTAGTCCGGCGGGCACGGGCTCGGGCTCGGGCTCGCGCGGCGGCCGGCCGTGCGTACAATGGCGCACCGGACATACGCGAGCCCAGCCCGAGACCATGCATCAGCCCCATATCCTGATCGTCGAAGATGAAGTGGCGATCGCGGACACGATCGTCTACGCCCTCGGCACCGACGGCATGCAGACCGTCCACTGCACCCTCGGGCAGGCGGCGCTCGACCGCCTGCGCGATGCGCGCTTCGACCTCGTCGTGCTCGACGTCGGCCTGCCGGACCTCAGCGGCTTCGAGGTATGCCGGCGGCTGCGCACGTTCTCCGACGTGCCGGTGATCTTCCTCACGGCGCGGCACGACGAAATCGACCGGATCGTCGGGCTCGAGATCGGTGCCGACGATTACGTGGTCAAGCCGTTTTCGCCACGCGAGCTGGCGGCCCGGGTGCGCGTGATCCTGCGGCGTTTCCACCGGGCGGCCGCCCCCGAATCGATACCCGCGCCCGCGCCGGCACCCGCCGCGACGACCGCGCCGGGCTTCACGGTCGATACCGATGGCGCGCGCGTGTCGTGGCTCGGCCACGCACTGGATCTCACGCGCTACGAATTCGGGCTGCTGGCGCTGCTGGTCCGGCATCCCGGGCGCATCTATTCGCGCGAGCAGCTGATGGATCTCGTGTGGCACGAGGCCTTCGATTCGGCCGACCGCACGGTCGACACGCACATCAAGACGCTGCGCGCCAAGCTGCGCGCGATCGACCCCGAGCGCGACCCGATCCGCACCCATCGCGGGATGGGTTATTCGCTGCAACCGTAACGACCGGCACCGCCCATGCATATCGGCCTGCGTATCTTCTTCGGCTTTTTCCTGATCGTCGGGCTGGCCGCGCTGATCACGCTGCGCGTGTTCGTGCAGGAGGTGAAGCCCGGCGTGCGCGAAGCGATGGAGGACACCCTCGTCGATACCGCGCAAGTGCTCGCGACGCTGGCCGCCGACGACATGGCCAGCGGCCATATCGCCGACGGCGCTTTCGCGCGGCAGCTCGCGCAACTTCACGAACGCCCGGTCAGCGCGAACGTGTGGGGCGTGCAGAAGAACGTGATCGGCTACCGCCTCTACATCACCGACGCGCACGGCATCGTGCGCTACGACTCGACCGGCCGCGCGCTCGGGCAGGACTATTCGCGCTGGAACGACGTCTACCGGACGCTGCGCGGCGAATACGGCGCGCGCAGCACGCGCAGCGATCCGAACGACGACAGCAGCACCGTGATGCACGTGGCGGCACCGATCCGGCGCGGCAACGAGATCATCGGCGTGCTGACGATCGCGAAGCCGAACCAGACGGTCGCGCCGTTCATCGCGCGCAGCCAGCGCAAGATCATGCTGTACGGCGCGCTGCTGATGGGCGGCGCGATCCTGATCGGCGTCGCGTGCACCTGGTGGCTGGTGATCGGGCTGCGTCGCCTGCAGCGCTATGCGCGCGCGATTGCGGCGGGCGAGCGGGCCGAGATGCCGCTGCAGGGCGCGAGCGAGCTGGCCGAGCTCGGGCGCGCGGTGGAAAGCATGCATCAGCGGCTCGAGGACCGGCAGTACGTCGAGACCTACATCCACACGCTCACGCACGAGATGAAAAGCCCGCTGGCGGCGATCAGCGGCGCAGCCGAACTGCTGCAGGAAGACATGCCGGTTGCGAACCGCCGGCGCTTCACCGAGAACATCCGCCGCCAGGCCGGCCGCCTCGAACAGATGATCCGCAAGCTGCTCGCGCTCGCCGAAGTCGAACAGAAGCAGCGGCTGTCGGTGCGCGAACCGGTGGCGCTGCGGCCGGTGCTCGAACAGCTCGTCGACGATATCGAGCCGCGCGCGCGGCAGCGCGGCGTGAACCTGGCGATCGACGCGAACGACGCGACCGACCCGGCGGTCGTCGAAGGCGATCCGTTCCTGCTGCGCCAGGCGCTCGGCAACCTGCTCGACAACGCGCTGGATTTCGCGCCGCGGGGCAGCACGATCCGCATCGCGCTCGAACGGCAGCCGGCGGGCAGGGCGCACGTCGCGATCGTGCGCGTCGCCGATGACGGCCCCGGCGTGCCCGACTACGCACTGGCGCGCGTGTTCGAGCGCTTCTATTCGCTGCCGCGCCCCGACGGGCAGGATCGCAGCACGGGCCTCGGGCTGTGTTTCGTCCGCGAAGTCGCGATGCTGCACCGCGGCCAGGTCGCGCTCGCGAACCGCGACGAAGGCGGCGCGTGCGCGACGCTCACGCTGCCGTCGTCGGCCTGACCGCGCTTCACGTTCGCCCCACATTCGGCCCACATTCGCTTCACACCGGCTTCAATCGCCCTTCACCGGGCCGGCGCATGCTGGCGGTACCTTTTACTCCGGTACCTGTCGGCCATGAATCGAGTCCTGTTGTTCAAATTCGCGATCACCGCGTTGCTTGCGCTGCTGATCCTGATCCCGCTGCAGATGGTGCAAAGCATCGTGCACGAACGCTCCGCGTATCGCATGGATGCGCTGCAGAGCATCTGGTCGAGCTATGCGGGGCCGCAGACGGTGTCGGGGCCGGTGCTCGTCGTGCCTTACACGGAAGTCACGCGCGTGCGCGACGAGACGCCCGCCGGCGGCGCGACGAAGACGAGCCTGAGAAGCGAGACGAAGCGCCTGCTCGTGTTTCCGAAGACGCTGAACGTCGACGGCACGCTGACGACCAGCGTCCGCTATCGAGGTATCCACAAGGCGCTGGTGTACGAACTGACGAGCCGGCTGACCGGCACGCTGGCGTTGCCGGACCTGAAGAAGCTGCCGCAGGCGGACGGCCACGTGAGCTTCAAGGTCGACAACGCCTATGTCGCGATCGGCATCGGCGACATTCGCGGGCTGACCGCGCAACCCGACCTGCGCATCGGCGGCGCGCGTTTCGACGTGGAGCAGGGTACGCGGCTGGACAGCCTGCGCCAGGGTGTGCACGCGAACGTCGACCTCGCGGCGCTGGCCGAAGCAGGCGCGGGGGCGGTCGTGCCGTTCAGCATCGACCTGCCGCTGCGGGGCGCGGAGTCCGTCGCGTTCGCGCCGGTGGGCGATCAGAACGATTTCTCGCTGAAGTCGACGTGGCCGCATCCGAGTTTCGACGGCGCGTTCCTGCCGAACAACCGCACGGTCGATGCGCGCGGCTTCACCGGCAACTGGCGCGTGACGTCGTTCAACACGAAGGCGCGCGAGCAGATCGCGACCGGCAACGGGGACAGCGCGATCGAAACGGCGTCGGTGTCGATGATCGAACCCGTGAACGTCTATCTGCAGGCCGAACGCGCAACGAAGTACGGCGCGCTGTTCGTGATGCTCACGTTCGCGAGCTTCTTCATGTACGAGCTCGTGAAGCGGCTGCGCATTCACCCGATCCAGTACACGCTGGTCGGCCTGTCGCTCGCGTTGTTCTTCCTGCTGCTGCTGAGCCTCTCCGAACACATCGCGTTCGCGTATGCGTATCTCGCGGCGAGCGGCGCATGCATCGGGCTGCTCGGCTTCTACCTGTCGTTCGTGCTGCACAGCGTGAAGCGCGGCGCGGTGTTCTCGGCGCTGCTCGCGGTGCTGTATGCGGCGCTCTACGGGCTGCTGCTGTCGGAAGACAACGCGCTGATGCTCGGTTCGCTGCTGCTGTTCGCGATCCTCGCCGGCATCATGACGCTCACGCGCCGCGTCGACTGGTATTCGCTCGGCGCCGCGTGGCAACCGTTGGTCGACAAGGCGGCCGCGGGCGCCGTGAAGCCGGGCGCGCAGGCGAAGTAGGCACGCGGGTGGCGAGCGCGCCGGTCGGCAATGCGACGGCCGGCGCGTCATCCGGCGCGAGACAGCCGCGCTTCACGCGCGTGGTGCGGGCCGGCGAAAACGCGCGAGCGGAATTTCGGCGACGGCGGTGATCTCGATCAGCAGGTCGGGATGGTAGAGACGTTCGACCTGGACGGTCGTCGTCACCGGATAGGGCGCGGCGAAATACGTGTTGCGGATGTCGCCGGCCTGCATGAAGGCATCGATGTCGGTCGCGTAGTGGACGAGCGAAATCACGTCCTGCATCTGCCCGCCCATCGCGGCGAGCACGGCGCGAATGTTGTCGAGCGTCTGCCGTAGCTGCATGCGCATGTCGCCGTGGCCGACCACCTGGCCGTCGCGGTCGAGCGCCACTTGCCCCTTCAGATGCACGATCCGGCCGTCGCCCTCGATCACGGCCATCGAGAACGCGCCGAACGGCGCCCAGACTTCCGGCGGATTCACTGCTTCGGCCATCACGCGGCTCCTGTGAGGCGGCGGCTGCACGGCTTGCGGCGAGCGGCCGCGCAACGGAGGCGCGCCGTCGACAGCACCGCGCGCTTCGTCGACAATCGCGCCATTATGGATGAACGCGCGGCGACGCATGGGGCGTTGTTTCGCGATCACGACGACACACATGGACGATATCCGCGTCATCAAGGATCGTGCGGCGCTCGACGGCACCGCGTACGTCGAACTCATGGGCGGGCCGTATGCGCGCACCTGCTGGAATGCCGGGTCGCTGTTCTTCGACGAGGAAGTGTTCGGGCTGCTCGAGGCGGCAATCGCGCGGCAGATTCCCGACTACGACCATTACACGTTCAACGCCGTCGGCATGGCCGACTGGCTTGCGATCGTCGCCGAACTGGCCGACACGGGCAGGAGGCTCGGCAACGCCGCGCAGCGCACCGACGCGCTCGACCGGCTCGGTTTCATTTTCAGCGGATCGCGGCAGGCTTTCGTCGCGCGTCTCGACGCAAGCTGCGCCGCGCTGGCCGGCGTGATCGCGGAAGTCGACGCGTGGACACGCGACGTTCGGCTTCGCCACGACCAGGTGACGATCCTGGGGATGTGACGCGGCGCGTGCCGGGTGTCACCGCCGACAGGCCGGGCGGCATCCACTTATACTCGAGCTTTTCCGCCATTCGATTGTCGCCGTGCCCACGCCTGCCCCCACCGATCCGTCCATCGACGATCCGCGTCCGACCCCGCCCGTACAACCCGAGCTGGAAGACTGCTGCAACAGCGGTTGTTCGTCGTGCGTTTTCGACCTGTACGACGAAGCACTGGCGCGCTATCGCGTCGAACTGGCGGAGTGGGAAGCGCGGCACGCGCAGCACAAGCCATGACGACAAGCCCGATGCCGGCGAGCGGTGCGCATTTGCCGCGCGTCTCGAGCCGCGCCGGCAGTGGGCGCCGATCCCGCGTCACGCGCCCGCATGCAGCCGCCGATGCAGCGGCCCGAGCATGGCCGACAGCGCGATGCACGCGAGCAGCACGGCCGTCAGCGCGAACATCGACGTTCTGAAGCCCTGCACATAATCGAGCGCGGCCGGATGCGTGCCGAGCCGGGCGAAGAACACGCCGCCGAGCGTCGCCGCGCCGACGGCCGCGCCGATCTGCAGCATCGCGGTGACCATGCCGGATGCCACGCCCGCGCGGGCGGTATCGACTTCCGCGAGCACGATCCGCACGACCGACGGCAGCACGAGGCCCTGGCCGACACCGATCGCCGCGATCCCCACGTAGAAGCCGGGGCCCGGCGCGGCCGCACCGGCAAGCGCGGCGGCCGTCGCGACGCCGGCCGCGAGCATCGCGAAACCGAGCGTGAGCACGCGATAGCCGCCGAACCGGCCGACGAGCCGCGGCATCAGCAGCGGGCTCGACAGGAAGCCGAGCCCGAGCGGCAGGATCGCGAGCCCCGATGCGAGCGGCGACCAGTTCAGGCAGCCCTGCAGATAGATCCCGTAGCTCAGGAAGAACGCGCTCAGCGTATAGAACAGGAACGCCAGCACGAGCCCGAGTGCGACGACCGGGTTCCGGAACAGGCGCACGTCGAGCAGCGGATCGTGGCCGCCCGCGAGACGGCGCGCCTCGACCGCCAGCAGCGCGCCGAGCATCGGCAGCGCGCCGACGAGGCACGCGACCATCCACAGCGGCCAGCCGGCCTCGCGCCCGTGCGTGAGCGGGTAGACGAGCATCAGCAGGAACAGCGACAGCAGGGCCATGCCGGGCACGTCGATGCGCCGGCCGCGCGGCGGCCGGCTTTCCGGGATGAAGCGCCAGCTGCCGATCAGCGCCAGGATGCCGATCGGCAGATTGACGAGGAAGATCGCGCGCCAGCCGAGCCCGAACGGATGCAGGCTGATCAGCGCACCGCCGCCGAGCTGGCCGATCACGGCCGCGAGGCCGAACACGAAACCGTAGAAGCCCATCACGCGCACCTGCTCCTGCGGGCTGAACACGCTGCGGATCGTCGCGAGCACCTGCGGCGCGAGGATCGCGGCGAACAGGCCCTGCAGCACGCGGCCGCCGACCAGCACCGCGCCGCTGCCGGCGAGCCCGCACAGCGTCGACGCGACGACGAAGCCGGCCATCCCGATCATGAACATGCGCTTGCGGCCGTACAGGTCGCCGAGCCGGCCGCCGGTGATCTGCACGACGGCGTTCGCGCACGCGTACGCCGACACGACCAGTTGCAGCTCGGCCGGGCGTGCGCCGATGCCGTCGCGGATGGCCGGTAGCGCCAGATTCACAATGAAGTAGTCGAGCGGCGGCAAAATCGCGCCAACCAGCAGGACCACCAGCGCCCAGCCGTGGTGGCTGCGCGGTGTCGCCGCGGCGGCCGTGCCGGCCGGGCCGCAGGGGGCAAGGGTGTCGTGGGTCATGGAAACCAGTCCGAAGAAACGAGGGCCGTATCCAGGCCGGACGCGGTGCCGGGGGCGCCGGTTCGGCCGGGGGCGGGCGATTGACCCCCATTCTGGGTGGTGGCAATGAATCGGAAAAGCGGGAATTGGTGGTAGCATCCATCGGGTTATTCGATGGATGGAGAAGGGCGATGCGCGGTTTCGACCTGGATCAGTTGCGTACTTTCGCGGCGGTCGCGGATGCCGGCAGCCTGACGGCCGCCGCGCCGCTGCTGCACCTGTCGCAGTCGACGGTCAGCGAGCAGGTGCGCAAGCTCGAATCGCGCGCCGGCGTGCCGCTGTTCGTGCGCAGCAAGCGCGGCGTCGAGCCGACCCCGGCCGGCTCGCGGCTGCTGCAGCACGCGCGGCGCATCGTCGCGCTGAACGAGGCCGCGTTCGACGAAGTGCGCGGGCAGGCGATCAAGGGCGAGCTGCGCGTCGCGATCACCGATTACTACCGGACGAACGAAGTCGCGGGCCTGCTCGCCAGGCTGCGGGAGTGCTACCCGCAACTGAGCCTGCACGTCAGCGCGATGAAGAGCGCGGACATCGAGGCGGCGCATGCGCGGGGGCAGGTCGATCTCGGCGTGGTGATGAACCTGTCGAGCGGGCCGTTCCGGCCGGCGTCGGCCGATACGCGCTGGGTGCTGCGGCGCGAGCCGCTGTCGTGGGTCGCGTCGCCCGCACTCGCCGAGCAACTGCCCGAGCCGTTGCCGCTCGTGCTGCTGCCGGACGACTGCATGATGCATCAGGTCGCGGTGCGCGCGCTCGACGAGCGGCATACGCCGTACCGGCTCGTGCACAGCGCGTCGGGGGTCGCGGGGCTGCAGTCGATGCTGGCGGCGGGGCTCGGTGTGGGCTGTCTGTGCGCGTCGGCGATCGGCGAGGGCATGATGCGGCTCGGCGCGAAATACCGTCTGCCGCCGCTGCCCGACGCGGTGTTTTCGCTGACGCCGCCGATGCCGGGCGAACGCGAAACCGTCACGCAGGCGCGCGAGGTGCTGTCGCGGCAATTGCTGATGTAGAACCGTGGAACCGGGCCGCGCGATGCGCGGCGGCGCGTACCTGAGAGGCGCGCCAGGAGAAAAAAATGAACGACGAACTGCAACGCCAGATGGCCGCGAAGCTGCAGGATGCGCTGGAGCGCGTGGTCGACGAACGCTCGCTGATCCACTTCCTGCGCGTGCTCGGCCACGACTGGAACAAGGAGCGGCAGCTCGAGGCCGACCTGCCTGCGTCACCGTATGCGCGCGCCGCGCTCGGCTGGGAGAACCACTCGATCGGCGAGTACCTGGATGCGATGGTCGACTGGGCCGAGGCATCGGAGGAAGGGCTGCGCTACTACGACGTGCCCGACAATCCGTGGCGGCGCATGGCGGATATCCTGTTCGCCGGGAAAAGCTACGAATAGCGCCGGTCGGGCGATTCGTTCGCTTCACGTTCGCTGCTGCGAATCGCTCAACCGCTCAACCGCTCAACCGCTCAACCGCTCAACCGCTCAACCGCTCAACCGCTCAACCGCTCAACCGCCCAGCCGCCCAGCCGTCCAGCCGCCCAGCCGTCCAGCCGTCCAATCGCCTATTCGGCCGGTTCGCCGTTCACGTACGCACGCAGCCCGTCGGCCAGCGCATCGAACACCGCGCGGCAGCGCGGGCTCGTGCGCAGGTCCTCGTGCATCACGACCCAGGTTTCCAGCTGCATCGCGGGCCCGTCCGGCAGCACGCGCACGAGCCGCGCGTCGCGTTTCGCGAGCCCGGTCTGGCAGAAGCCGATCCCGTAGCCGGCGCGGATCATCGCGAGCTGCGCCAGGTTGCTGTCGGTGCGCAGCGAGAACGCGTCGCGCTTCCACATCGGCATGCCGCGGCCCGCCGAGCGGATGAACGGCGTGACCGTGTCGAAGCCGATCAGCGCGTGATGCGCGAGTTCGTCGATCGTCGCGGGCGCCCCGTTGCGCGCCAGGTAGTCGTCGCGCGCATACAGCGCGACATCGATTTCGCCGATGCGCCGCGCCACGAGCGCCTCCTGCGCGGGCGGCGCCATCCGGACCGCGATGTCGGCCTCGCGCTTGAGCACGTCCTGGATGCGGTCGGTCGGCACCAGCTCGATGACGAGCCCCGGATGGTTGCGCCGCAATTGCGCGAGAACCGGCGGGAGCACTTCGACGGCGATCACGTCGCTGGCCGAGATCCGCACGATGCCGCGCACGCCGGCGCCGTGGCTCGCGGCCGCCCGCTCGAACGCGGCGGCCGCGCTGCGCAGCGCCTCCGCATGGCCGCGCAGCGCGAGCGCCGCCTCGGTCGGCAGCAGGCCGGACGGCGAGCGCGTGAACAGCGTCTGGCCGAACGCGGCTTCGAGTGCCGCGACGTGGCGGCCGGCCGTCGGCTGCGTGATGCCGAGCGCCCGCGCCGCGCCGGACAGCGAGCCTTCCGTCAGCACGGCCAGGAAGGTGCGGTAGCGTTCCCAGTTCAGATCGGTGGTCATGCATAAATGTATAGCCGATCCATTGGGTTCGGCAATTCCTTGATAGCCTCCGGCGCGCCAGAATGCGTGTCATGACGGTTCATTCAAGGAGAGCGGCAATGACGAACCACGCAGGCGGGACGCAACGGCAGGCACTCGTGCTCGGCGCAAGCGGCGGGATTGGCGGGGAAGTCGCGCGGCAGCTGCGCGATGCGGGCTGGCAGGTGCGCGCGCTGAAGCGCGGGCTCGACGCCGAGGCCGTGGAGCGCGACGGCATCGCATGGATGCGCGGCGACGCGATGGACCGCGACACGGTCGTCCGGGCCGCGCGCGGGTGCAGCGTGATCGTGCATGCGGTGAATCCGCCCGGCTACCGGAACTGGGCCGGGCAGGTGCTGCCGATGATCGACAACACGATCGCGGCGGCGCGGGCGGAGCAGGCCACCGTCGTGCTGCCGGGCACGGTGTACAACTACGGCGCCGACGCGTTTCCGGTGCTGCACGAAGATGCGCCGCAGCACCCGTCGACGCGCAAGGGCGCGATCCGCGTCGAGCTGGAGCGCCGGCTGCAGGATGCGGCCGCGCATGGCGTTCGCACGATCATCGTGCGCGCAGGCGATTTCTTCGGGCCGAAGCTCACCGGCAACAGCTGGTTTGCGGCGGGGCTCGTCAAGGCCGGGCAGCCGGTTGCGGCCATCAGCGTGCCGGGGCGGGACGGCGTCGGGCATCAGTGGTCGTATGTACCGGATGCCGCGCGCACGATGGTCGAGCTGATCGAGCGGCGCGACACGCTCGAACCGTTCGCGCGCTTTCACCTCGGCGGGCACTGGGACGCGGACGGCACGCAGATGGCGGAGGCCGTGCGCCGCGTCGCGCAGCGGCACGGGCTGCGTCCGACGATGCGCAAGTTCCCGTGGTGGTTCGTGTGGGTCGCGGCGCCGTTCGTCACGACGCTGCGCGAATTGCTCGAGATGCGCTACCTGTGGCGCGAGCCGATCCGGCTGGACAACACGCGGGTGACCGCGGTGCTCGGCCGCGAGCCGGTCACGCCGCTCGATACCGCGATCGAGGCGACGCTGGCGGGGCTCGGGTGTCTCAAGTGAGCAACGGGGGGGCGCGAACGCAATCGCGTTCTGCTATGATCCGCGCTCCCTTCCTCGACGCTGCTGCAGGAAGGTACCCACGACCGCCGGAATGCCGGAGGTCGCGTCGTACCTTTTTCATTTTCAGCAGCGATGTCTACCTTTCCTCGCTTAAAAAAGGCCTTGCAACGGCAAGGCATCCGTGTCGACCATCACGCCGGCATCTATCACCTGCGCAATGAACTGGCGCAGGCGTCCGTCCTGTTGCCCGCTTCGCTCCCGCTCGAGGAGAAGGCCGTCCAGCAGTTGCTCGCGTTCGCGGCCGTCCGTTCGCCGGATGGCCATCAGCGCGTATGCAAGGCCTGCGCGACGCCGGACTTTCATCCGGGCGGGGTCGCGCCCGTCGGCTCGATCGTCGCGACCGACGACGCGTTCGTGATTCCCGCCGCGATCGGCACCGATATCAACTGCGGGATGCGTCTCGTTACCACGGGCCTCAAGCGCTCGGCGCTCGCGCCGTTCGAGACGGCGCTCGTCGAGCGGCTGACGCGCGCGATTCTCGCCGACCGGCGCGACGTGCCGGTCGGCAGCGATGCCTTCCGCGCGCTGTTCGACGCGGGCCCGGCGGCATTCGTCGATCGTGTCGCGCCGCAGGGGCTCTGGGCGCACGTCGACCGCGACCGGCTCATCGACGAACTGTCGTCGTGCATCGGCCTCGACCGGTTCGACGGCAGCGCGAAATACGCGCCCGACGCGCACGTCGGGTCGCGCGAGGTATTCCGCGACCCTTGCCTCGGCACCCCGGGCTCGGGCAATCATTTCGTCGAACTGCAGGTGGTCGACGCCGTGTTCGACCGGCATGCGGCCTACCGGGCGGGACTCGCGAAGGACGACGTCGTCGTGATGATCCACAGCGGTTCGCGCGATGTCGGCTTCTACGTCGGGCGACGCTGGATGGACCGGGCGCGCGCGGCATGGCCGGCGGGCGTCAGGCATCCGGAAAGCGGCCTGTACGGCCTTTCCGGCGAGCTGGCGCGCGACTATCTCGTCGCGATGGGCACCGCCGCGCGTTATGCGTGGCTCAACCGCGTCGTGCTTGCCGAGATGGTTCGCAAGGAACTGGCGGAGCTCACCGGCGAGACCCGCTCGGCTCTCGTGGTCGACGTGCCGCACAACGTCGTGCTGCGCGAAAACGGGATGAACATCCATCGCAAGGGGGCGACCCCTGCCCGCGACGGCGATCTCGCGCTGATTCCCGGATCGATGGGCGATGCGTCGTTTCTCGCGACCGGGCTCGGCCATCCGGACTGGCTGTGGTCGTGCAGCCACGGCGCCGGCCGCAGCGTGCGCCGGCAGGCGGTGCGGCGGATGCGCGCGGAGCAGGCGCCGGGCACGTGGCGCTGTGTGACGCTGCGCGACGAGCGCCGCATCGAGGAAGCGCCGGAAGCCTACAAGCCGATCGGGCCCGTGATCGACGCGCAGGAGCAGGCCGGCCTCATTCGCAGCGCGGTCCGGTTGAAGCCGTGGGTCACGTTCAAGGCATGACGGGCGGCGGCGGCGCCGCGGCTTGCGCCGGGGCCGGCGATACGTCGTCCGCTTTCCCGGGCCGCGGGCTTTGCCCGGGCATGGGTATGAGCACGGGAAAGCGTCCCGGTGAACCGACGAACCCGCGGGGCAACAATTCTCCACATACCCGGGCGCATCCGGTGAGCATCATGGCGGCAACGTCGATAAAGCGAAACCGGGGGCGCAATGCTGCATTTCGGATGGAAAGTGTCGGTCGCGGGGGCAATCATGTTCGCGTTGAGCGGGTGCACCAACCTGGTGGGTGTGCTGTATTGCGACAACTCGCAGGTCAACTTCCCGGACTATCGCTGCTTTCAGCCGTACTAGCCGGGGCGGGCGCGGCGACGGAGCGCCGGCCCGTCACGCGACGACCGGCAGCACCTCCACCGCATAACGGTGCCGAAGGCTGCGCCCGAGCACCGGATCGTGCAGTTCCATTTCGAACGCATCGCCGTCGCCCATCGCCGCGATCGCGCCATGCACGGCGACCGTGCCGCCATACATCGCGCAGCGCGCGGGCATCGTGCGGCGGTCGTCGAAGCGATGCCACAGCACGTCGGGTGCGAGCAGGCCGCTGACCGCGCCGTGCTGGTAGGCCGTGCGCTCGCCATCGCGCGGGATCAGCCACGCACGCATCTCGATTGCATCCCAGTGATCGGCAACATCCGCATAAAGCCACGCGTCGCGACCGAGCGGCTTCGCGCACACCTGCTTCGACACCGCGACGCCGTAGGCCTCGACTTCGCGATCCGTATGGTCGGAGCCGACGGTCACGAGCGTGCCGGCCGGGCTGTCGACCAGCACGCATTCGATCTCGCCGCCCGAGCGCGCGCCGAGCACGCCGATCGACGGCGCCTGCGTGAGCAGCGCGGCCGACACGCGATAGAAGCAGGGCGTGGTCGACGGCGGCGCAACGCCGAGCGCCGCGAGTTCGTCGATATGCGCGCGGATCGCCGCCGGATCGCGGCCGGCCCAGCCGGCAATCACGACGCGCTCGATCTCGACGTCGACGGTGGCCGGTGCGGGTTGCCGGGAAATCACGTTGAACGACAGGGTTTGCATGCGGGTTTCCGTTTGAAGTCCGAAGGAAGCGACTCGCGGCGATGCTCAATCCGCGAGCGGCCGGTGCGCGGTTTCGCGCGCGACGAGGAGCGCGATCGACGTGACGACGAGCGCGGCGGCGACGTACAGCGACACGGCCGTCGTCGTGCCGGTCTGCCGGAACAGCGTGGCGATCACGAGCGGCGCGAAGCCGCCGCCGACGATGCCGGCGAGCGTGTACGCGAGCGACGAGCCTGCATAGCGCACGCGGGTCGGGAACTGCTCGGTCACGAACGCGCCCTGCGGGCCGTACATCACCGCGTGGATCACGAGGCCGATCGCGACGGCCGCGACGATCGCGCCCGGGCGCGCCGAATCGAGCATCGCGAAGAACACGAACGCCCACACGATCCCGGCGAGCGCGCCGGCGAGATAGACGGGCCGGCGGCCGAAGCGATCCGACAGCGCGCCGAAGAACGGCACCGCGAGCGCGTTGCAGGCCGTGCCGATCATCACGGCCGTCAGGGCGACGGGGCGCGACAGGTGCAGCACGGTCGTCACGTAGGTCAGCGTGAACACGACGATCAGCGCATACAGCACGTCCGAACCGATTCGCGAACCGCCGGCGATCAGCAGGCGCTTCCAGTGGTACTTCAGCACGTCCGCGACCGGCACCTCGGCGGTCGCGTGCGATTCGGCGAGCTGTTCGAACTGCGGCGTTTCGTCGACGCCGCGGCGCAGCCAGAAACCGAACACGACGAGCAGCGCGCTGGCCGCGAACGGCACGCGCCAGCCCCACGACAGGAAGTCCCCGGACGTGGTCGACAGCGTCACGAGCGCGATGCAGCCGGTGCCGAGCAGCGTGCCGAACGACGGGCCGATCTGCGTCCACGATGCGGACAACCCGCGCCGCTTCTGGTCGCCGTGCTCGACCGACAGCAGCACCGCGCCGGCCCATTCGCCGCCGAGCGCGACGCCCTGCACGAAGCGCAGCGCGACGAGCAGGATCGGGCTCAGGATGCCGGCCTGAGCATAAGTCGGCAGCGCCCCCATCAGCGCGGTCGTCACGCCCATCAGCACGAGCGTGAGCATCAGCACCGCGCGGCGGCCGATGCGGTCGCCGAGATTGCCGAACACGAAACCGCCGAGCGGGCGCGACACGTAGCCGACCGCATAGGTCGAGAACGCGAGGATCGTGCCGGCGAGCGGATCGACCGAAGGGAAGAACAGGTGGTTGAAGACGAGCGCGGCGAGCGTGTTGTAGATCGTGAAGTCGTACCACTCGAGTGACGTGCCGATCATGCTCGCGGTCGCGAGTCGGCTGTTGCGGACGCGGCGGGGCGCGTGGGCGGCGGGCTGGGCGAGAGTGCTCATGGTGTCGGGCATGTCGTGAGGGGAACGGGATGGAGCGCCGGGCCGATGCGCGGGCGTGCCGCGCGCATGCGGGGCGACCGGCGCGGGCGGTCAGGCCGGCAACGCGGCGGCGGCAGCAGGGTCGGTTTCGACGTCGCCGCGTGCCGCATGCAGCGGCGCGGCGGCACGCCACAGCAGCGCGAAGGTGCGGACGTCGTCGTGCCCGGCGAGCGTGGCGGCCACGCGGCGCGTCGCGGCCGCATCGCTGCCTTCGATCAGCACGAGTGCGTCGGCCGCCGGGCGGGCGGCCGCATCGGCGCCGATCGGCGCGGACAGGTCGGGCGCGGTGCGAAAGAGCCGTGCGGCGTGGATGCCCGGTTCGTGCAGCGCGTCGTCGAAGCGTTCGCGCAGGTGCGGCACGTCGATGCGATCCGGCGGCAGCACGAACAGCGCGAGATGCGCGCCTTCGCCGTCGCCGGCCTCGATCGTCAGTTCGCCGACGCGCCGCTGCGTACCCGTCATGCGCTCGAAGTTCGCGAGCGACCATGCGGTCTGCTGCGTGAACGCGCGCCGGTACGCGTCGCCGTGAAACACGTCGAGCGCGTCCGTCACGTACAGCGCGAGGTACTTGCGCGGGCCGCGATCGGTCGCGCGAAAGCGCCGCGCATGCGTGAAGCCCGGAATCGCGACACGTTCCTGCATGTGCTCGCGGTCGTACCACGCGTTGAAATCGGCTTCGTGCGCGGGGTCGATATCCGTCCAGACGCAAAGCTGGCCGTGCGGAAGGGAAAAGCGGGTAATTGCGGGTTCCTCGTGACGGGGGCGTGTCAGGAACCGCAGTGTCCCGAAGACGGGCCGTGCCCGTCCAACAAGAAAACAAATTCGCGGTGAACAGGTTTTCTTATGAGCGGCGCGGGCGGCGTTTGGCGGGGGACGTGGCGGGCGGTGCGGATGGCGTCGTGCGTTTCGCTTTCGCCGGTGTCTTGGCTTTTGACTTCGTCGCGGGGCGGGCGGGTGTGTTGTCCGCGCGATCGGCCGTGGTCGGTGTCGGTGTCACCGTCGCCGGCTTGGCGTGGCTTGCGGCAGCCGGCATCGCGCGCGCGACTTCGCTGGCCAGTTCTGCGATACGCGCGGCCACCGGCAGGCCCTGGCTGCGATACGACGCGACGAGCGGCAGCGCGGGGAATTCGGGTTCGACGTCGAGCAGCTCCAGCGCACCTTCGTGCAGCTCGCGCCCGATGATCGCGGGCGGCAACGCGGCCACGCCGAAGCCGTCGGCGACGAGGCGGATCATCGCGGCGACCGACGTGATGCAGTTGATGCTGGCCGGCCGCTCGACGGCCGCGAACAGCCGTTCGATCGTCGCGTGCGGCCCGGAGTGGCGCGAGAAGCTGATGATCGGGAATTCGGCCAGGCGCGCGACGTCGAGCGGCTGGCCGCCGAGCCCGAGGCGCGGGCTGGCCGCCCAGCGCACCGGGAATTCGCACAGCGGCAGGTTCGTGAAGTCGGGGCCCGGCACCGGGTCGGTCTGCAGGATCAGGTCGACGCCGTCGGTGCTGAGCAGGCGGGTCAGGTGCAGCGTCGTGTCGCTCGTGATCTCGACGTCGAGGCGCGGATAGCGCTCGCGCAGTTGCGCCATCAGCGCGGGAAACCAGCTGTGCACGATCGATTCGATCACGCCGATCCGGATCAGGCCCGCGTCGCTCGCCGCGTCGATGTCGCGCCGCATTTCGCCGTCGAGCCGCACGATCCGCTCCGCGTACGCGAGCATGCGGCGCCCGGCGGGCGTGAGCGTGGCCGAGCGCGTGTTGCGGTCGAACAGGCGCACGTCGAACGCTTCCTCGAGCGACGCGATGCGGCTCGACACGGCGGCCTGCGTCGTGTGGAGTTTTTCGGCCGTGAGCCGGAAATTTTCCAGCTTCGCGAGCCAGACGAAGGTTTCAAGAAACCGGATGTTCATCGAAGTCCGAAACGTGAGGCGGTGCCGGGCGGGGCGGCGGGACCGGTCGATGGTAGCGGATTTTCGGCGCCGGGAAACGAGCGGGCGGCGCGGTGCGCATCATGGGGGCGGACGGGCGGCGGCGTGCCGGCAAGCCCGCACGACGCGCCCGGTGCAACGAAGGGTGACGCGGGCGGGGCGCCCGCGCGCATCAGAGCGTGTCGAATGCGAGCGTCGGCACGTCGACGACCATCGCGCCGCCGTCCGCGACGAGCGTCGCACCGGTCACGAACGACGCGTCCGGCGACGCGAGGAACGCGCACACGGCCGCGATCTCGTCCGGGTCGGCCGCGCGGCGCAGCGGCACGTCGGCGCTGACGCGCGCATACGCGCCGTCGAGCGTGTCGCCGTGCGCCGACATCAGCGGTTCCATCTCCGCATCGGCCATCGGCGTGCGGACCCAGCCGGGGCACACCGCGTTCGCCCGTACGCCGTGCGGCCCGTAGTCGCGCGCGAGCGACCGCGCGAGCCCGAGCAGCGCATGCTTGCCGACCGTGTAACCGCACACGCCGGGCCCGGCCGCGAGCGCGGCGATCGACGCGACCAGCACGATGCTGCCGCGCTGCGCGATCAGGTCGGGCAGGCACGCGCGCGCGCTCACGAACGCGGTGTCGAGGTTCGCGTGCATCGCGTCGCGCCACTGCGCGTCGTCGGTTTCGTCCGCGCGGCCGAGCCCGTGGCCGCCTGCGCAGGCGACGAGCGCATCGACGCGGCCGACGCGTTCGGCGATGTGCGGCAGGAAGCGGGCCCAGTCGGTGGCGCTCGCGGCATCGCCGGCAAGCGCGAGGCCGCCCGTTTCGGCGGCCAGCGCGTCGAGCGGCGCCTGGCGCCGCCCGATCAGCACGACGCGGTCGCCGCCGCGTGCGAAGCGGCGCGCGCACGCGGCGCCGATGCCGGTGCCGGCGCCTGTGATCGCGATCGTGCGGGGGGGCGGGTGTGTCATGTCGTGCTCCGGAAAGGGGTGGTTTCCGGTCACTTTAGGCGGGGCCGGCGAGCGCCGGTATCAGCCGAAAGGATGAACGCGGGCGGCTTCCGGAGCGGGCGACCGGAGGCGGGCGCGGGCCATTTTGCAAAGGCTGACGATGTCCGGCGCCGAATCGCACTATCCTCCACATTTTTGCGATAAGTCACGAAAGCCCGGCAGAATAGCGCGGGCGAGCCGCGTATCGACGCGCGGCGCATCGGCCGGCCGATTCCGTCGTGCGAGCGGAGCGGCGGGCCGGCGATCCCGGCGCGCAGGCGTTGCCTCTGCCGAACGATCGTGCCGCGACCACACAACATATCGCCCGGTTGCGCGCCCGCGCGCCGGCCATCGACAGGAACAGGGAGGGCCGGCAATGAGGCTGGACGACGAAAGGGAAAGCACGAACGTCGAGGATCGCCGTGGTGCCGGCGGGTTCGGCGGTGGGCGGGGCGCGACGATCGGCATCGGCACGATCGTGATCGCGTTCGCCGCGTCGTATTTCTTCGGGATCGACCCGCGCGTGGTGCTCGAAGGCGCATCGGCGCTGCAGGGCCGCCAGCAGCAGGCGCAGCCCGCGCCCACGCAGCGGCAGGGCGTGCCGGCGAACGATCCGGGCGCGGTGTTCACGCGCAAGGTGCTCGGCAATATCGAGCGCACGTGGACGGGCGTGTTCAATACCCAGCTGCATGCGCAATACCAGCCGCCGACGCTCGTGATGTTCACGAACTCGACCCCGACAGCATGCGGCACGGGCCAGACGGCGATGGGGCCGTTCTATTGCCCGGCCGACCGCAAGGTGTATATCGATCTCGGCTTCTACGACGAGCTGCGCCGGCGTTTCGGCGCGGGTGGCGATTTCGCGCAGGCTTACGTGGTCGCGCACGAAGTCGGCCATCACGTGCAGAACCTGCTCGGCATTTCCGACAAGGTCGACGCCGCGCGCCGGCGGGCGAGCCAGGCGCACTCGAATGCGCTGTCGGTACGGATGGAGCTGCAGGCCGACTGCTTTGCCGGCGTATGGGCGAACAATGCGCAGCGCGCGAACCAGCGGCTGATGGAACCCGGCGATTTCGAGCAGGGGCTGAAGGCGGCCGCCGCGATCGGCGACGACCGGCTGCAGCAGCAAGGGCAGGGCTACGTCGTGCCGGAGAGCTTCACGCACGGCACCAGCGACCAACGCGTGTACTGGCTGCGGCGCGGGATGGAATCGGGCGAGCTGAGCGCCTGCGACACGTTCGCGTCGAACGCGCGCTGACACGCGGCGCGCGCGTCGTCGCGCGCCTGTGTCGTCCCGGTTGCACCAGCCACACCAGCCGCCGCCGCCAAACCGGGACGATTTGCCGATTTGTGCTCACCGGCGCTTTTCGGCGCCGATAGGCTGGCCCGAACTTCGATTTTCGAGACGTTCGCGCCGCCAGCCGATTCCACCATGCCGCTCCCAACCGTTCCCGCCGATCCGGCCTCCGACGACTGGCCACGCGCGCTGCGCGCGTGCGTGGATGCGTTCGACGCGTTCGCGAGCCCGTCCGCGATCGTGTTCTATCGGCTCGACCAGAGCGGCGAGCCGGCCGATTTCGAGCTGTTCGGGATGCCGGAATCGATGCATCGCACCTATGTCGCGCGCTACCGGATGCTCGATCCGCTGCATCCGTCGCGTTGCGCGGCGGGCGAACGCGCGGTCGTCACGCTCGCGTCGCAATTGCCTGACGAAAGACGCGACGCGTCCGCGTACTGGACCCGTTTCCTGCGGCGCCACGACGTGGCCGACGTCGTCGAGATCTGGCTGCGCGACGCGGGCCGGACGGTCGGCGCGTTCTCGCTGTTGCGCTTCGGGGCCGGCGACGCGCGCGGCAGCGCGGCCGGTAACGCCACGGCCGGGCGGTTCGCACCCGGCGAGATCGATGCGCTCGCGCGGCTGCAGCCGGTTGCCGAAGCCGCGCTGAGCCCGCTGCTGCGCGCGCGGCGCGGGATCCACCGGATCGGCTGCGAGGAGCGGCTGACCTACCGCGAGGAGCAGATCGCGCGCCTCGTGCGCGACGGCCGCTCGAACAAGGAGATCGCGCGCGATCTCGCGCTCGGCCAGCCGACCGTCAAGACGCACCTGATGCGCATGTACCGCAAGCTCGGCGTGTCGAACCGCACGGAACTGGTGGGGGCGCTGTTCCTGTAATTCATCGGATAATTGCGGCCCGGACTTCGAACCTTCGCGATCGCCGATTCGTGAATTCCCACGCCAAGCGCTGCTGACCATGTACGCTCGTCGCTTCGATAACAATCAAAGGGCCGCGAACATGGACGTCGCAATCATTGCCGCTTCGCTGGTGGTCATCGCCTTGAGCATTGCGCTACCGATCTTCATCATCAGAACCGTGCGAAGCGGGACTTACGACTCGCTGTATTTCCTGATCCCGCTTGCACTCGGCATTTACTGGCTGGATTACCAGGCATACGATTTCCTGGCGTCGATGGGGCACGGTTTCAGAAACTAGCCTTTCAGTCCGTTCCCGTACCGGCTTTTCACCTCGCCTCGCCGCGCCTGACCTCCCGCGCGGTTCGACCCCGCCGCCTTCTCCCCACGCGCTGCCAATTTGCGCTCACCGGGCGGGAACCCTCGTCGATACAGTGGTCCGACGCCCGCGTGCCTCACACGCACGCGGTCCAGCCACGACAATCCTCGAGACGCCCATGAGCACCACGACCTTCGTCGCCGTCAGCGACACCGTGCGCACTTTCGTTGCGCGCGATTTCGGCCTCTTCATCGACGGCGAAATGCAGCCCGCCCACGCGGCCGCGCGACTCGACGTGTACGACCCCGCGACGGGCGAGCGGCTCGCGACGGTCGCGGACGCCGACGAACGCGACGTCGACCGCGCGGTCGCCAGCGCGAAGCACGCGTTCGACACCCGCGTGTGGAGCGGCCTGCGTCCGGCCGACCGCGAACGCATCCTGCTGAAACTCGCCGACCTGATCGAGGCCGACGCCGAATCGCTCGCGCAGCTCGAAACGCTGAACCAGGGCAAGTCGATTCACGTGTCGCGCGCGATCGAGGTCGGCGCGAGCGTCGAATACGTGCGCTACATGGCCGGCTGGGCGACCAAGATCACCGGCCAGACGCTCGACGTGTCGATCCCGTTTCCGCCCGGCGCGCGTTATACGGCCTATACGCGCAAGGAGCCGGTCGGCGTGGTCGCCGCGATCGTGCCGTGGAATTTCCCGCTGATGATCGCGGTGTGGAAGCTGATCCCCGCGCTCGCGGCCGGCTGCACGATCGTGCTGAAGCCGTCGCCGGAAACGCCGCTCACCGCGCTGCGCCTGGCCGAGCTCGCACGCGAAGCCGGCGTGCCGCCCGGCGTGTTCAACGTCGTCACCGGCGGCCGCGTATGCGGCGCCGCGCTCGCGAGCCACCCGTCGATCGCGAAGATCTCGTTCACGGGCTCGACCGCGACCGGCAAGCTGGTCGGCGCGGCAGCCGTGCAGAACATGACGCGCTTCTCGCTCGAGCTCGGCGGCAAGAACCCGATCGTGATGCTCGACGACGTCGACGTCGCACAGGCGCTCGACGGCGTCGCCGCCGGCGCGTTCTTCAACCAGGGGCAGGTGTGCGCGGCCGCGTCGCGCATCTATGTGCACCGCAGCAAGTTCGCGCAGCTTGCCGACGGCCTGGCAGGCGTCGCGCAGTCGATGAAGCTCGGCGCGGGACTCGACACGACCGCGCAGATCAACCCGCTGGTCTCCGCGCACCATCGCGACAAGGTCGTCCAGCACATCGAGGGCGCGCGCCGCGCGGGCCTGACGTTCCTCGCGGGCGGCACGCCGGCCGACGACCTGCCCGGCTACTACGTGAAGCCGGCCGTGATCGCCGATCCGCATCCCGACAGCGCGATCGTGCGCGACGAAGTGTTCGGCCCGGTGATCGTCGTCGTGCCGTTCGACGACGCGGCCGACGCGGTGCGTCTCGCGAACGCGTCGCCGTACGGCCTCGCCGCGAGCATCTGGAGCAACGACCTGAAGCGCGTGATGAACCTCGTGCCGCAGATCGAGGCCGGCACCGTGTGGGTGAACTGCCATATCCCGCTCGATCCGTCGATGCCGTTCGGCGGCTACAAGCAATCGGGCATCGGCCGGGAGTTCGGCCAGTACGCGATCGAAGGCTTCACCGAAACCAAGTCCGTCTGCATCGCGCACTGACGCGCGGCATCAACCTCGAACCCTGAACCAGGACGACCCAGGTTCAAACGATCCGACCGTGGAGACTGCAATGAGCTACAACGAAGCAAAATTCTGGCACCCGATGCT
Source organism: Burkholderia cepacia ATCC 25416 (assembly GCF_001411495.1). Classification (NCBI taxonomy): domain Bacteria; kingdom Pseudomonadati; phylum Pseudomonadota; class Betaproteobacteria; order Burkholderiales; family Burkholderiaceae; genus Burkholderia; species Burkholderia cepacia. The sequence continues at coordinate 2,632,671 of NZ_CP012982.1, forward strand.
GCACCCGAACGAGATGAAGCAGCGCAAGCCGATCCGCATCGTGCGCGGCGACGGCTGCTACGTGTTCGACGAACAGGGGCGCAAGCTCGTCGACGGCGTCGCGGGCCTGTGGAACGTGAACGTCGGCCACAACCGCCAGGAAGTGAAGGACGCGATCGTGCGCCAGCTCGACGAGCTCGAATACTTCCAGCTGTTCGACGGGATCTCGCATCCGCGCGCGGAAGAGCTGTCGAAGAAGGTGATCGACCTGCTCGAACCGGAAGGGATGCGCCGCGTGCTGTACAGCTCGGGCGGCTCCGATTCGATCGAGACCGCGCTGAAGATCGCGCGCCAGTACTGGAAGGTGCGCGGCCAGGCCGACCGCACGAAGTTCATCTCGCTGAAGCAGGGTTATCACGGCACGCACTTCGGCGGCGCGTCGGTGAACGGCAACACGGTGTTCCGCCGCAACTACGAGCCGAACCTGCCGGGCTGCTTCCACGTCGAGACGCCGTGGCTGTATCGCAACCCGTTCACGCAGGACCCCGAAGAACTCGGCCGGATCTGCGCGGAAATGCTGGAGCGCGAGATCCAGTTCCAGAGCCCGGACACGGTGGCCGCATTCATCGCGGAGCCGATCCAGGGCGCGGGCGGCGTGATCGTGCCGCCGGCCAACTACTGGCCGCTCGTGCGCGAGGTGTGCGACCGTTACGGCGTCCTGCTGATCGCCGATGAAGTCGTGACGGGCTTCGGCCGCAGCGGCAGCATGTTCGGCAGCCGCGGCTGGGGCGTGCGCCCGGACATCATGTGTCTCGCGAAGGGGATCTCGTCGGGCTACGTGCCGCTCGGCGCGACGGTCGTGAACGCGCGGATCGAGGACGCGTTCGCCGCGAACGCCGATTTCGGCGGCGCGATCATGCACGGCTACACGTATGCGGGCCACCCGGTTGCATGCGCGGCCGCGATCGCGAGCCTCGACATCGTCGTGAAGGAAGACCTGCCGGCGAATGCGGCGAAGCAGGGCGCGTATCTGCTCGAAGCGCTGCAGCCGTTCGCGGAACGTTTCGCGGCGGTCGGCGAGGTGCGCGGCAAGGGGCTGATGCTCGCGCTCGACCTCGTCGCGAACAAGGACACGCGCGAGCCGATCGACCCGCTGTCCGGCTACGCGAATGCTGTCGCGGAAGTCGCGCGCGAGAACGGCGTGCTGGTGCGCCCGGTCGGCACGAAGATCATCCTGTCGCCGCCGCTCGTGATCCAGCGCGAGCAGCTCGACCGGATCGTCGACGCGCTCGCGGCGGGCTTCGAGGCCGTGCCGTTCGCGTGACGGCGTGATCGCGTGACGGCACACCGGCGGCGGGCAGCGCGGCCGCCGCCGGTTTGCCGATTTGCGCTATGACCGGATTATTTTGCCTGCGTATTTTTTCGACATCGGATCAAGGTGTGATCGACAGGGGGCCCGGGAATCGAAGCGCTGAAGCGCCGCCCCGGGCCGACCGTAAAGCATGGGGCCCCGATAGCTGCCGGAGCGCAGGTTCGGGCCCGTTCAGGAAGGAGACGAAGATGTCGGGATGGTCAGGAATTACCGGCGCCGCGGGCGGCGCGCCCGCCGGCACGCCGGCCGAGGCAGGCGGCGGCACGGCGCTGAAGGCGGGTGCGGTCGGCTTTCCGACCGCGCTGGCGAGCGCCGTCGGCCTCATCATGGCAAGCCCGGTGATTCTCACCGCGACGTCGGGCTTCGGGATGGGCGGCTGGGCGTTCGCGGTCGCGATGATCATCGCGTTCGTGATGATGCAGGCGCAGGCGACCACGTTCTCGGAAGCCGCCGCGATGCTGCCGACGGCCGGCTCGGTTTACGATTACCTGTCGTGCGGGCTCGGCCGCTTCTGGGCGATCACCGGCACGATCTCCGCGTATTTCCTCGTGCACGTGTTCGCCGGCACGGCGGAAACGATCCTGAGCGGCATCATGGCGCTCGTCAATTTCGAATCGCTGAATGCCGCGTTCGAGAAGCACAACAGCTCGTGGCTCGTCGGCGTCGGTCTCGTGGTCACGTTCGCGATCACCAACATCATCGGCATCAAGGTGTTCAGCAAGCTCGAGATCGTGCTGACGGCCGGCATGTGGCTGTCGCTGATGATCTTCGGCATCCTCGGGCTCGCGGCCGCGCCGGCCGTGCATCTCGACGGCTGGTTCGGCGGCTCGGAAGTCGGCACGTCGGTGCCGGCCGTGCTGTCGCTCGTCGGGATGGCGATGTTCATGTTCGTCGGCTGCGAGTTCGTCACGCCGCTCGCGCCGGAAATGAAGACGCCGGGCAAGACGATTCCGCGCGCGATGGCGCTCGGCCTCGTCGGCGTCGCGATCTGCATGTTCCTGTACGGCGCGGCGATCCGCCGCCAGGTCGCGAACGTGCCCGTGAGCCCCGACGGCCTCACGCACCTGCTCGACACGCCGGGCGCGATTCCCGCGTTCGCGCTGCAGGTGCTTGGGCCCTTCGGCCGCATCTGGTTCGGCATCGCATTCCTGTGCGCGGGCGCCGCGACGATCAACACGCTGATGGCCGGGCTGCCGCGCATCCTGTACGGGATGGCGATCGACGGTGCGCTGCCGCGCTGCTTCGCGTACCTGCATCCGCGCTTCAAGACGCCGGTGGTCGGCATCGTCGCGGCGGCGATCGTGCCGATCTTCCACGCGTGGCTGATCAACGGCAATCTCGACAGCATCCTGCACCTCGTGCTCGCGGCGACCTGCGCGTGGGGCACCGCGTACCTGCTCGTCACCGCGTCGGTCGTGATGCTGCGGATTCGCCGCCCGGACCTGCCGCGCCCGTACCGTTCGCCGCTGTTCCCGCTGCCGCAGATCGTGTCGAGCGTCGGCATCGTGCTCGCGATCTGGTACATCACGCCGCCGGGCATGAACGCGCGCGACATCTACGTGCCGTTCGGCGCGATGCTCGGGCTCACCGCGCTGTACGCGCTGTTCTGGACGCTCGTCGTGCAGCGCCGTCATCCGTTCAAGCCGGTGCCGGTGGAAGAAGTGCTGCGCAACGAGCACGTCGCGTCGTGAAGGCCGCGCTCGCCCGCTGGCGCGCGGCGCCCGGTGCACCGCCGCCCGGCCATCGGCCCGGCGCGATCGCCGCGCGCGTGCTCGCCGATCTGGGCGCCGCGCGCGATGCCGACGGGGGCGGCGGTCTGACGGCCCGGTTGCCGAACGGCGTGCGCGTGGGCATCGACGAGCGTGTCGATCGCCAGTTCCTGATGCATACGGTCAGCGTGAAGGTGGCGGCCACCGCGTGCGGCCCGGCCGTGCAGGGCCGCGCGCGGGTGACGCAGACCGGCTGGCTGCGCCGCACGGGCATCGACGCGGTGGCCGAGCCGGGATGCGACCCCGGATTCGTCGACACGGTGGCCGCGCTGGTCGCCGAGCCGTCGCTGGCCGACGCGCTGCGGCCGCTGCACCTGACCGACTGCGCGATCGACGCGCGCGACGGCCGCTGGACGCTCGCGATCGTGCCGTTCGGCGGCAGCGAGGTCGTGAACCGGATGCCGTCGTTCCGCCGCTACGTCCGCCTGACGGGCGAGCAGGCCGCCGCGCTGTCGGCGGCCTGTCTTGCGTTCGAAACCGCACTACGCAGGATTTTGCACGGGTAAGCTGTGGCGTTGCGCGCCGGGGGAACCCGGCGGCCGCGTTTAGGGGTTTTACCGGAGATGCCGATGCTGTTCCAGTCACGCTCACACGAAGACGTGCACGATCACGGGCTCGCGATCGCGGGCTGGCATCAGGTCTACCGCCAGATGACGCCGGGCCGCTTCAAGGGCACCGTCACGCAGGTGCTGTACGACGATTTCCACTTCTTCCGCGAGACGACCAACCGGCGCGTCGCGCAAACCGGGCTCGCGCCGGCCGGGCGCACGTCGCTCGCGGTGCCGCTGTCGGTGCCGCTCGCGGGCACGTTCCAGGGCCAGCCCGTCGACGGCTATGCGCTGCTCGCGCTGCGCGCCGGCGAGGATTTCGAATTCCACACGCCGGAAGGGATGGGGCTCGTCGGGATCAGCGCGGCGACCGACATGGTCGACGAGCTGTGCGAAGCCGAATTCGGCGCATCCGGCGCGCGCAAGCTGCGCCACGTGACGCGGCTGTCCGACGAGCAGGGCGTCGCGCTCGGTGTGCGGCTGTCGTCGTTGATCGACGATGCGCAGCGCAACCCCGGCCACCTCGAATACGCGGCCACCCGCAAGATGTTTCGCGACGCGATGCTCGGCATGTTCCTCGACGCGCTCGAGCAGGGCATCGGCGTCGAGCGCCGCGACATCACGCACGCCACCTACAGCGACATCGTGAGCCGTTGCGAGAAGCATCTGCGCGACCGCCCCGAGGAACCCGTCACCGTGCTCGAACTGTGCCGCGCGCTGCGTTGCAGCCGCCGCACGCTGCAGACGAGCTTTCAACGCGTGGCCGATGTCACGCCGGTCGGCTATCTGCGCACGATCCGGCTGAACGCGGTGCGCCGCATGCTGCGCACGACATCCGTGCAGCAGCTCGGCGTCGGCGAGGCCGCCGCGAGCTGGGGGTTCACGCACCTCGGTTATTTCGCGCGCGAGTATCGCGACCTGTTCGGCGAGCTGCCTTCCCAGACGATGCGTCCCGAATGACGCACGCGCACCGCGACGGCGCCGCCGGGCAACGTCGCGGGCCATGCGCGCCACGGTTTGCCGATTTGCGATAGAGGTCCTGAATTTTCGCTGGATAGAGTCCTGTCACCCATATCGACAACCCCATCGATCTGCACTGCGTATCGATGACAACAGAGGGGCGGGACATGAGAATCGGAAGACGACTGGCCGCGGCCGCGGCCACGCTCGGGTGCATGCACGCACACGCGCAGACCTCCGGCAGCGTGACGCTGTACGGCACCGTGGACACCGGCATCATCTACTCGACGAACCAGCAGTTCACGCGCGCCGACGGCAGCACGGGCGGCGGCCATGCGTGGCAGATGGGCGGCGGCAACCTCGTGCCGTCGCGCTTCGGTTTCCAGGGGGCCGAGCCGCTCGGCGGCGGGCTCGACGCGGTGTTCACGCTCGAGCAGCAGTTTCTGTCCGCGAACGGGCAGGCGCTGCAGGGCGGCACGGCGTTCAGCCGGCAGGCGTGGGTCGGGCTGCGCCAGGACGGGATCGGCACGCTCGGCCTCGGCCGCCAATACGACTCGTACACGGACATGCTCGGCGCGTATGTGTCGAGCAACAACTGGGCGACACCGTACGGCTCGCACCTCGGCGACGTCGACAACCTGAACGCCGCATTCAATTTCAACAACGCGGTGAAGTTCACCAGCGCCGATTTCAACGGCTTCACGTTCGGCGGCACGTTCAGCTTCGGCGGGCAGGCCGGCGATTTCTCCGCGAAGCGCGGCTATGCGGTGGCCGCGACGTACACGCGCGCGCCGGTGGCGTTCTCGGTCGGCTACCTCGACCTGCACCAGCCGCTCGACGCGGCGCTCGGCGGCGCGAGCGGCTATATCGGCGATTTCGCGTGCAGCAACCCGGGCGCGATGTACTGCCTGCTGCAGGATGCCGGTTCGATGCGCGCGTTCGGTGCGGGCGGGTCGGTCACGTTCGGTGCGGCGACGATCGCGCTCACCTACACGCATACGCGCCTCGGCGACAGCCGCTACTTCTCGACCGCCGCGCAGCCGCGCACGCAGGCGTTCACGTTCGACATCGGCGAACTGAACGCCACGTACCTGTTCACGCCGGCGCTGCAGGGCGGCATCGCGTACATCTTCAACGCCGCGCATACCGACGGGCGCGGCACGACGCGGTTCCACCAGGTGAACGTCGGCACGAACTACAGCCTGTCGAAGCGCACGGCGCTGTACGCGGTCGCGATCGGCCAGATCGCGAGCGGGACGGGGCTCGGCACCGACGCGAACGGCAACGCGGTGAACTACGCGCAGATTCCGGTGCTCGCGAACAGCAACTCGAGCCGGCAACTGGCGGTGATGGCCGGGATCCGCGTGAATTTCTGACCGGGGCGGAGGCACGGAGCGGCAGGCGGGGCGGGGCTGCCGGGCACGGCGGCGGCCGTTCCCGCCGCGTGCCATAAATTCTTAACGATCGGCGTGAACAATGGCGTTCGCTTCAGGCGGCCAGAAGCGTCGCCCGCGTTGCACACGTGTGCAACGCCTGGCCGTCCCGCCACCACGCCGAACGAGAGAGACCTCATGACCTTGCTGAGCCGCCTGCGCGCGCTGTCCGCCGCCGTTGCGCTGTCCCTTGCCGCCTCGCACGCCTTCGCGGCGGATCTCGTCATCGCGGGCCGCGACGACATCTACGGCAAGGGGCTGGCCGACGCCGTCGCCGGCTTCAACAAGCTGCACCCGGGCACCGAGATCGAATTGCTCAAGCTGCCGAACGCGAACCTGTACCAGAAGCTCAAGCTGTCGATGCGCGAAGGCACCGGCGCGTACGACCTCGTGATGATGGACGACACGTGGGCGCCCGAATTCATCGGCAACGGCTGGCTGAAGCCGCTGCCGGCATCGCTCGCGGACGCCGACCTCGTGCCGTCCGCCGTCGCGCTCGGCCGCAACGCGGCCGGTGCGCTGTATGCGCTGCCGATCGTCGGCAACGTCGAGATGTTCGCGTACCGCAAGGACCTGCTCGCGAAATACAAGCTGCAGCCGCCGCGCAACTGGGACGACGTGCTGAAGATCGCGCAGACCGTCGGCGGCGCGGACAAGAGCGTGTCGGGTGTCGTGTTCCGCGGGACCAAGGGCAATCCCGTCGTCACAGGCTTCCTGCCGATCCTGTGGGCCTACGGCGGCGACGTGTTCGACCGAGCCGGCAACGTGACGATCGATTCGCGCGAGGCGCAGGCCGCGCTGAAGACCTTTCTCGCGCTGAAGGCGTCCGCGCCGAAGGACGTCGATGTCTACGGCGCAGCGGAAGTGCGCGACGCGCTGCAGCGCGGCACGGCCGCGCAATCGATCGAAGTGTGGCCGGCGTGGGTGCCGGCGCTCGACGATCCGAAGCAGTCGCGCGTGGTCGGGCAGATCGCGCTGCAGCCGCCGCCCGGGCAGACTGCCGGCCCGGCGCCGATGCTCGGCATCTGGCAGATGGGCATTCCGAAGGACGCGCCGCACGCGAAGCTCGCGCAGGACTTCCTCGCGTACCTGACCAACCGCGACACGCAGACGCGCCTCGCCGGCATCGGCATTCCGCCGACCCGCCGCAGCGTGTTCAACGATCAGGCGCTGGTGCGCCAGTATCGCTGGTATCCGGATCAGCTGAAGGCGCTCGAGGCCGGCCGTGCGCGGCCGCGCGTGAAGGACTGGCAGCAGGTCGAGAGCATTCTCGGCGACCAGCTTCAACTCGCGCTGACGGGGCAGGCCGCACCCGACGCCGCGCTGCGCCAGGCGCAGCAGAAGATCGCGCAGGCGACGGCCGCGGCCGGCAAGTGACGGCGCACCTCGCGATGTCGTCCAGAACCCGCGCATGAAAGCCTTTGGCCGCAGCCTGCCGTTCGTCGCACTGCTCGGGCCCGCGCTGCTGGTGCTCGCCGCGCTCGCGCTGTATCCGGTCGTGCAGGTGCTGATCGATTCGTTCTGCCACGTCGACTACTCGGCCGGCCGCCGCGCATTCGCGGGGCTCGCGAACTATCGCGCGGTGCTCGGCGACGACGCGTTCACGGCCGGCTTCGGCAACACGCTGCGCTTCACGATCGTCGCGTCGCTCGCCGAAGTCGCGCTGGGTTTCGGTCTTGCGCTGCTGTTCGTGCGCGCGTTTCCGGGGCGGCGCATCGCGCTGCCGCTCGCGATCCTGCCGATGATGCTGTCCACGCTCGTGTGCTCGGCGATCTGGCGCAACTGGCTCAACTTCGACGGCTTCCTGAACGCGCTCCTCGCGGCGTTCGGCGTCGAAGGCGTGCGCTGGCTGTCCGATCCGCATCTCGCGTTGTGGTCGCTCGCGCTCGTCGACGTGTGGCAGTGGACGCCGATGGCCTTCCTGATCGTGCTGGCCGGGTTGCAGTCGATCCCGCAGGAACTGTACGAAGCCGCGCGCACCGACGGCGCGAGCGAGTGGCAGTGCCTGCGCGACATCACGCTGCCGCTCGCGGCGCCGCAGATCGGCCTCGCGCTGCTGCTGCGCTCGATCGACACGTTCAAGCTGTTCGACAAGGTCTATGCGCTGACGGGCGGCGGCCCCGGCAACGCGACGCAGACGCTGTCGACCTATATCTACGACACGGGCTTCCGCTTCTTCAACGTCGGGCCGGCGAGCGCCGCGTCGGTGCTGATGCTCGCGGCGTCCGCGCTGCTGGTCTCGGGGTATGTATGGCAGACGGTTCGCAAGCGGCGCGCATGACAGCGCAATCCGCAGGCATTTCGCGCGCGCGCACGGGCGCCGCATTCGGCCGCGCATTGCCCTGGGCGCTGCGCATCGCCGCGCTCGCGCTGTTGCTGCTGCCGTGCCTGTGGATGGCCGGCGCGGCCTTCATGCCGACGCTCGAACGTCTCGATCATCCGATGCGGATCTGGCCGGCCGCGCCGACCTTCGCGCATTTCGCATCGGTTTGGTCCAACGGCATCGGCGCGCCGCTCTTCAATTCGCTGCTGGTCGGCTTCGGCACGACGCTCTTCGCGCTGGCGCTCGCGTTTCCGGCCGCGTACGCGCTCGTGCGGCTGCGGTTTCCGGCGCGGCTCGACCTGCTGTTCCTGATGCTCGTGCTTGCGTTGAAGCTGATGCCGCCGATCACGATCGCGGTGCCGCTGTTCGCGCTCGCGAAACGGCTGCACCTGCTCGATTCGACGCCCGGCCTGATGCTCGCGTATCAGATCTATGCGCTGCCGATGGCGATCTGGATGCTGCTCGCGTTCGTGCGCGACGTGCCGATCGAATACGAGGAAGCGGCCTGCATCGACGGCGCGGGGCTGGCTCGACGGCTGGTGCAGATCGTGCTGCCGCTGTGCGCGCCGGGCCTGATCGCGACCGCGATCTTCGTGTTCATCGCCGCTTGGAACGAATTCCTGATCGCGCTGCTGTTCGTGTCGACGCCGAGCCGCTTCACGCTGCCGCTCGCGATCGCCGGCTACGTGACGGAGAACGGGATCGACTGGGGCGACCTGATGAGCGCGGGGCTGATGGCGTCGCTGCCCACGCTGGCCGTGGCCGGCTATGTGCAGCGCTACCTGCTGCGCGGGTTCGCGGGCGGGTTGAAGTGACGCCGATGCAGGGCGGCGGTGCGCCGCGCGGCAGGCACCGCTGCGCGCTCGCGCCTGTCATGCAACCCGTTGGCGCGCGCGTGCGCACCGCACGTCGCTACGCCGGACGGCCGGCGCAGCTGTGACGAACGACGCAGGTCACCGGCACGACCCGCGTGCGCGATGCGCCGGCGAACGCCTGCATCCGCTCGGCGAGCATGTCGACGGCCGCGTTCGCGAGGCCTTGCGTATCCTGACGGAGCGTCGTCAGCGCATAGCCGTCGAATGCGGCGGCAGGAATGTCGTCGAAGCCGATGACGCGCAAGTCTTCCGGCACGCGCAGCCCGAACTGCTGGCGCGCGGTGTCGATCAAGCCCAACGCGAGCAGGTCGGACGAGCAGAACACGCCGTCCGGAACGGTGTCGCCGGACAGCAGATGTCGTGCCGCTTCGACACCGCATGCGTATGTGTCGGACGGCGTGTCTTGAATCCGTACGCTTGCAGCGCGATCGGTATCGCCGTGACGACGCAGCGCTTCGACGAACGCAGCGGCACGCGCGTTCGCACTGTAGCTCGCGTTGCGCGGCCCGACGAACGCAACCCGGCGCGCGCCCGCCTGCGCGAGCATTCGCGCGGCATGCGCGGCGCCCGCCGCGTTGTCGCTCACGACGATATCCGCGCCCGGCAGGTTCGCGTCGCGGTTGATCATCACGACCGGGATCCGGTGTTCGAGATACTGCTGCGCGACCGACAGCGGCGGCGACGCGGACGTCATCACGAGGCCCGCGATCCGGTAGCTGAGCAGTTGCTCGAGCGATTGCCGGACCTGGCGCGGGTCTTCCGCATTGGTCACGAGCGGCGTGAGCGCGCGCTGCCCGAGGGCGGCCATCAGGTCCGACAGCAGCCGCGCGCGAAACGGATTCTCGAACCCGGCCGTCACGACGCCGATCATGCTGCTGCGCTGCGTGATCATGTCGCGCGCGATCAGGTTGACCTGGTAGCCGAGCGCGCGCGCGGCGATCATCACGCGCTCACGCGTTTGCGGTGCGATGCTCGCCGTCGGCGAGAATGCACGCGACACCGCGGAGCGCGATACGCCGGCGCGCGCCGCGACATCCGACGCCGTCACCCACGGTTTTCTTTCCTTGTCATTCATCGATTCATGATTCCTTCGAGCCACGATACGTGCACGCCGCCTGCCGACTGGATGTCGGCGCTCGACGACGCGCGGCCGCTGCATACGCTGACCCTACCGGGCAGCCATGACACCTGTGCGTATACGGTCGACGATGCGCTCGTGCGCACGCAACGCGCGCCGCTCGATGCGCAGCTCGCGCACGGCGTGCGGCTGCTCGACATCCGCTGCCGGCACGTGCGCGACGCGTTCGACATTCATCACGGCGGCATCGCGCTCGGCATGACGTTCGACGACGTGCTGGCCGATTGCATGCGTTTTCTCGACGAACATCCGCGCGAATGCATCGTGATGTCGGTGAAGGACGAATGGCCGGCGCACGCGTGCACACGCAGTTTCGATGCGACGTTCGATGCGCATCGCGCGCGGCATCCGCGGCTGCGCTGGCATGCCGGCGGCACGCTGCCCGCGCTCGGCGACGTGCGCGGCGCGATCGTGCTGCTGCGGCGCTTTCGCAGCAGCCGGCCGCTCGGCATCGACCTGACCGCGTGGCCCGACAACGCGACGTTCACGATCGATCATCCCGACGGCGCGTTCGTGATCCAGGACGAATATCGCGTGCCGGTGGCGGCATCGATCGGCTGGAAGTGGCGTGCGATCGACGCGCTGCTGACGGACCTGCCGTCGCCGGACAGTGGCCGCTGGGCGATCAATTTCTGCAGCGGGACCGGCATGGGCGCGAATCCGTCGGTCGTTGCCCACGGCGACGGCAGGGTGCAGGGCATTCATGCGCGGCTGGCCGCACGGCTGCGCGAGCAGCGCGGCCCGTGCGGCGCGATGCTGCTCGATTTCTGCGATGACGACGATTGGGCGCTGGTGCGCGCGCTGATCGCGTGCAACGATCACGCGCCGGTGCCGGGTGGGTGGCGCAAGGCGTTTCGCTGTTAGCGAAGATGGGCGGTGAAGAATGCGAGCGCCTTGGCATCGAGCATCGCGTGGAATGCCGCGCGGTCGAATCCCTTCGCATCGGTGCAGACTTCAGGCGAGTCGTGCGCCAGTTGTTCGGGGCACGGCGCGAGAAATGCGAAGTGCGCGGAATTCGGCACGACGTGGAATTCCGGCCGTCGCGGCAGCAGGCCGGCCAGCGCGGGGGCCGAATCCGGCTCCACGCCGTCGCCGCCCGCTTCGGACGCCCAGAGCTGGATCGGCGCGTGCACGTCCTTCAGCGTTTCGGCGGTCGGGAATTCGTCGAGCGGGTCGGCGAGCACGTAGGCCTTGATCCTCGGATCGTGCGTCAGCGGTTGGCGCGGCAGGTCGTGGTCGCGGATCTGCTTGCAGATCGGCCAGGTCGGGTCCGGGCAGGCCACGTGCGCATGCACGAAATCCGGATTCGCGCCGGCCAGCACGAGGCCCGTATAACCGCCGCGCGAGAAGCCGAAGAAGCCGATCCGCGCGGGATCGACATGCGCGGCATCGGGCGCGTTGGCCAGCATGTAGTCGATCAGGCGCTTGATGTCCGCCGGACGCTCGGCAAATTCCCGCAGGTCGGCCGCGTGGCTCATGTCGGCATGCGTGTCGCCGGGATGATTGATCGCCGCGACGACGAAGCCGGCGTCGGCGAGCGTTTCGGCGAGGTCGTGATGGCCGAAGTACGTGCCGGCGTGACCGTGCGAGATCACGACGAGCGGCAGCTTGTCGCCGACGGTCGGGCAGTCGCGTTGCCCTTTCAATTCGAAAGGCCCGATCGTGAGCGTCCGGGCGGCGTCCGCGCAGGGTGTCCATACGACTGCCTTCAGTGCGGGGCCGCCGGCGTCGGCCGGAATCCGGACGAACTTGATGCCGGCCGCGTGCGCGAGCGTGGCGGCCAGGCAGAGGAGGACAGCCGAAAGCCAGGTTCGCATGTAGATTCCCGGGGCGTGCGCGAGGCGGGCCGCCATCGCGACTCGCCGTATCCTGACGAAAATTGGCGGTCGTGTACAGCGGTGTCGATCGGCGAGCGGATACCGGTCTGCGTACCGGCGCAGGCGAATGACGATAAATTGTCCAGGGTTCGTTCGCGACACTTCGTAACGAACTCGACGATGCAAGCGTACATGCGTCGGGGCTGCGCTCGGCCGTGGTGTGGAGGCGTTGAGCCGCCTGAATGAGGATGCGTTGCGACCGGATGAGTCCGGTGAGGGCGTCAGCGTGGGTCGTCATTGCTAGAATCACCGCGCTTTCACGGGGATTTCTCATGACGCAATGCAAGACTTTTTACGCGGCATTCAGGGACAACATGGATGCCCTCGGGTTACCCGCACCGGCAAGCTTGTTCGCTGCGCAGCAAACCGCAACGGGCACGCTCGTAACTATTCTCGGTACGCTCAAAACGCTCGGCCCGACTGCCACCGTCGGCGAACTGATCGGAGCGACGACCGGACTGGAACTGCTGGCAGCCGCGTCCGCACTCGGCGCGAGCTTTTACGTCGGAGCAGCGATCGGCAGCTTGATCGTTGCTGCGAACGCATCGATGGTGTGCAGCAGGCATGACATGGCCGCCGTCGACGGGGTTCGTATCTGGGCGGGCCGTCGTGGCCTGGCGGTTCCGCAAGATGTCTGTCGCGTGATCGAACGGTATCCGGAGGTGCTTCGACCCACGCAAAACAGCGTGACGTTTGCGATCCGTGCGCGCGCAATCGGGAGGGTGGCCGCATGAGCAGGATTGCCGACAGGATTGGATTGATCGCCGCGGCCGTTGTCGTCGCTGCTGTTGCGTGGGCGTTGCTTCACTATTCGGGGAACTGGTTTTTCCCCGTTGCGGCGCTCATCGCATTGGTTGCATTGCTCGCCGACAATCAACGCTTGAGGAAGCGCTTGCTTGACTTGGGGGAGGACCCACGCTCACGGAAGTAACGTGTCCTGCACGTCAGGCGGCGCAGGATAGGCACGTAACGCAATGAACGTTCATTCGAGATCCGGACTGAGGCCGATTACGATGCCGCTTTGAAGGCGGTGTCCGCGCTTGTCGATACCGATCCGGTGCCTGGCTCGCCGGATGGTGACGAACTGGAGATTCCAGGGATCCCGATCGAGCGCTACGAAAGCGAACACTTTTCGGTTGAAGGCGCCGAATCCGAGCGCGCGACGAGCGCGGCGACGCTCGGCCCCGGTGTGCCGGCGGTGACGAGCAGGGCGACGGCGACGACGGCGAGTGCGGACAACGTCATGACGGGCCTCGTGGGTGGGACGTTCGAAACGTATGAAGTTTCGATTATAGTGACGGCCGTTCCGGACTGCCTGCCTGAATTGCCGTCATGACTGCATCGATTCTGATCCGCCCCGCCACGCGGGAAGACGCGGCCGCAATGGCCGCCGTGGAAGTCGCCGCCGCGCAGCGGTTTCGCGAAATCGGCATGACCGACATCGCCGATGGCGAGCCGACCGATGCGGCCGACGTGCTCGCGCGCATCGACGACGGCCGCGCGGTTGTCGCGGTCGATGCGCAGGGCACGTGCGTCGGGTTCGCGTTCTACCGGCTGCTCGATGCACAGCGGTTGTATCTGGAGGAACTGGATGTCGCGCCGTCGCATGCCGGACAGCGGATCGGCGCGCGCCTGATCGAACAGGTGAGCGCGCGCGCCGCGCAGGAAGGCATCGCGGATGTCGTGCTGTCGACGTTTCGCGATGCGCCGTGGAATGCGCCATATTACGCGCGCCTGGGTTTCAGCATCGTCGACGACGCCACGCTCGACGACACGCTGCGGGCGATCCGCGCGCACCACGTCGCGCTCGGGCTCGACGAGACGCAGCGCGTGTTCATGCGGATGCGCGTCCCGGGCTGACGCAGTCGCGGCGAGTTGCGGTGCGGGCAGCGCGACCGGGTGTCAGCGCAATGCCCGGCTTCCGGTCACCGGCAGCGACGCGAACGCGGCCTCCACGTGCGCCAGAAAATCGGACGCGGGCCGCGTCAGTTGCAGGCCGGGCGGCGTGAGCCGGTACAACTGAAGCGGTGGCGGCGACATCGGCAATGGCAGCGGCGTCAGCTTCTGGCCGAACACGGTTTCCGCGAGCGACAGCCGGGTCCACGAGAAAATCGCATCGTTGGTCATGAGCAGGCTGTAGAACAGCGCATACGACGTGCAGCGCGTGATACAGCGCGGCGGGGGCAGGCCCGCGTGTTCATGCAGGTCGCGGATATAGGTGGGGAAGTTGTCGCTGGCGTCGGCGTGGATCCATTCCGCGTCGCGCAGCGCCTCGAGCGATGTCGCGCCCGCGAAGCGCCCGTTCTCGCGGGTGACGAACGCGGTGTCGAACGTGCGGATCGCCCTGATGTCGACCGACTCGGCAATGGGGCCCGTGACGGCGACGAAGGCGAGATCGAGCGTGCGATTGCGCAACTGTTCCGTGAGCAGGTTGAACGTCAGTTCCCGAAGTTCGCATTCGACGTTCGGCCAGTGGCGGCGGAAGGCGGCGTAGGCTTCCGCAAAGCCCGTCACCGCGACGATCGGCGTGAAGCCGATCACGAGCCGCCCGTCACGCAGCCCCTTCATGTGCGCCATGTCCTCGCTCGCCCGTTCGAGCTCGCGCACGACGGCCTGGGCGCGCCCGAGCAGTGCGTCGCCTTCCGGCGTCGGCACCACGCCCCACGGTTTGCGCTCGAGGAGCGTCACGCCGAACTCGTTTTCCAGTTCCTGGATCGCCTTGCTGATGGCCGGCTGCGTGACGTGCAGGGCCCTGGCCGCCGCCTTGATGCTGCCGGCCGTCGTGACCGCGACGAGTGCGCGCAATTGATGGATTTTCATGATGCGGAAGATATTACCAAAAGTTATCCGCATCAAAATTCGTGAGTTTTTTGACCCGAAACGCGTCTTTATGCTTGGCCGGGACGGTCGCGAGGCGGCCGATTCCACGGAGCCATCCATGACGCAGAACCTTGCTCACGTACTCGCGGCGATTCGCGAGTCGGAGTCCCGATTCGTTGCGATCCGCCGCGACATCCACGCCCATCCCGAACTCGGTTTCGCCGAGACCCGCACCGCGCAGCTCGTCGCCGAACAACTGGCCACATGGGGCTACGACGTGACGACGGGGGTGGGAGGCACCGGCGTCGTCGGCCAGTTGCGGCGCGGCGCGTCGGTGCGCACGCTCGGCCTGCGCGCCGACATGGATGCGCTGCCGATCGAGGAGGCGACGGGGCTGCCGTATGCGAGCACGGTTGCGCGCACGATGCACGCATGCGGTCACGACGGCCACACGGCGATCTTGCTCGCCGCCGCCCACTATCTTGCCGAACAGGGCCGTTTCGACGGCACGCTCAACGTGATCTTCCAGCCGGCCGAGGAAGGGCTCGGCGGCGCAAAGCGGATGATCGACGACGGCCTGTTCGAACGTTTCCCGTGCGAACGCGTGTATGCGCTGCACAACGCGCCGGGCGTGCCGGTCGGCCATTTCGCGTTGCGCTACGGGCCGATGATGGCGTCGTCCGATTCGGTGACGATCACCGTGACGGGCAAAGGCGGGCATGGCGCGATGCCGCAGCTCGCGAGCGACCCGATCGTCGCGGGCGCGCAGATCGTGACCGCGCTGCAATCGATCGTCTCCCGCAACGTCGATCCGCTGAAGCCGGCCGTCGTGACCGTCGGCACGTTCCATGCGGGCACTGCCCCGAACGTGATCCCGGAAACGGCGACGTTGCAGTTGTCCGTGCGCGCGCTCGACGCGGCTACGCGCGACGAAATCGAGGCGCGGATCCACCGCATCGTCGACGCGCAGGCGCAGGCGTTCGGGATAACCGCGCAGATCGAATACCGGTCGATCTCGCGTGTCGTGGACAACGACCGTGCGGCGTCGGATCTCGCGGTGGAGACGATCGCGGCGCTGGCCGGCGAAGGCGCGCTCACGCTGTTGCCCGATGGCGTGATGGGCAGCGAGGATTTCTCGTGGATGACCGAATGCGCACCGTGTTGCTACGTGCTGGTCGGCAATGGCGTCGATTCCCGGGGCGGATGTTCGGTGCACAACCCGCATTACGACTTCAACGACAGCGCGCTGAGCTGGGGGGCAGCCTATTTCGCCGGGATTGCCGAACGCTTCCTGAAGATGGACTGACGAAGGCGCAAAGGAGACGCGCTGGCCGGATCTTGGTTGACTTGACGATGAGGATGACGAATGAAAAAGCGATTTGCACTAGGCGCGGCCTGTCTCGCGTTCGGCGCCGGCAACGCGCGCGCCGTGCCCTATCAGGACGTGTTGCTGGCGGCGGTGCCCGAGTACAACGGCAGGATGACGGAGGGAGTCGCGCTGTATGGTTCGCTCGACATGGGGATCAACTACCAGACGGTCGGCGGCCGTTCGCTGTGGCAGACGCAGAGCGGCGGTGAGTGGACCTCCAAATTCGGCTTCTTCGGCCGCGAGAACCTCGGTGGCGGCTGGCGCGCCGAGTTCAATCTCGAAAGCGGTTTTCTCGCGAACAGCGGCGCGCAGCAGGATGCGCAATCGACGTACAACAGGCAATCGTGGGTCGGCCTGTCGTCGGACAGCTACGGCCGGTTGCGTCTCGGCAAGCAGATCGGCACGGCGCTGCCGCTGTTCATCGACGTGTTCGGCACGGTGGGCACGAACTCGGTCTATACGTGGCTGGGCGCGGCAGCCGTGCAGACGAGCCGCGGCGTCGGCTACAACTCGGACCTCGGGCCGGGGGCGACGCAATTGCCGGCGCGCGTCGACAACGCCATCACGTACCGTACGCCGATCGTCGCGGGCACCACGTCGCTGATGCTGATGTTTGCGCCGAGCAACGTGGCCGGGCGGGCACCCGTGGCGTCCGCGCAAGGCGCGCTGCTGCAGTGGTACAACGGCACGACCTATCTGGCCGCGAGCTACAACCAGGTGTGGGGCGTCAACGGGGCGAGCACCGTGCGCAACGACCTGTACGGGCTCGGCGCCGTCTATGACACCGGGCGGATCGTGCTGTCCGCATCGTTCAACCAGTACGCGCCGAAGCTGGCCGGCGACGGCATTGCGCGCGTCTACACGCTCGGCGCGATCGTGCCGTTCGGCGTCAATGCGATTCGCGCGTCGGTTGTCTATCGCGATACGTCGGGTGTGCGCGACGCGGCCGGCCAGCCGGCCAGGGATTCGGCACTCGGTGCGATGCTGGGCTACGACTACCTGCTGTCGAAACGCACGGGCCTTTATGCGCGTGCGGGGTTCATCCGCAACTACGGCATCTCGACGGTGTTGCTGAACGGCAATCCGCTGCCGACCGAACCGGGCGGAACGACACCGCGCACCGGGACGACACCCGTGACACTGT
Organism: Burkholderia cepacia ATCC 25416; assembly: GCF_001411495.1. NCBI lineage: Bacteria > Pseudomonadati > Pseudomonadota > Betaproteobacteria > Burkholderiales > Burkholderiaceae > Burkholderia > Burkholderia cepacia. The sequence goes on from NZ_CP012982.1 coordinate 2,650,278, forward strand.
CGCTCGGCATGTATCACAACTTCTGAACGGGAATTTTCGATGCATACCCTGAATCGCACGGCCGCTGCGCCGGTCGAATCCGGGCCGCGCGTAACGCGCCGCACGGTCGTTGCGGCCGCACTCGGCAACGGGCTCGAATTCTTCGACTTCACCGTCTACAGTTTCTTCGCCGCATTGATCGGCAAGCTGTTCTTTCCCGCGTCGAGCGATGTGGGCGCGCTGATGCTGTCGCTCGCGACGTTCGGTGTCGGGTTCGTCGCACGGCCGCTCGGCAGCGTCGCGATCGGCGCCTATGCGGACCGGGCCGGCCGCAAGCCCGCGCTCGTGCTGACGGTCGCATTGATGGCGCTTGGCACCGGGATCATCGGCTTCGCGCCGACCTATGCGCAGATCGGCATCGCCGCGCCGCTGCTGATCGTCATCGGGCGTCTGCTGCAGGGCTTTTCGGCGGGTGGCGAAGTGGGGGCCGCGACGACCCTGCTGATGGAGTCGGGTGACACCGGCCGGCGCGGCGAGCGGGTGAGCTGGCAGATGGCGAGCCAGGGCGGTGCGACGCTCGTCGGCGCGTTCGTCGCGCTGACGCTGTCGCGCGCACTGCCGCCCGACGCGCTGCACGCGTGGGGGTGGCGCGTCCCGTTCGTGCTCGGTCTGCTGATCGGCCCGGTCGGTTTTTACCTGCGGCGCCATCTGGACGATACGCTGCCGCACGCAGCCGCCGGCGCACCGCGCGAGCGTGCGCGCATTCCGTGGCGGCAGGTCGCGGCCGGCACGCTGCTCGTGATCGGCGGCACGTCGACCACCTATACGATCGTGTTTTTCCTGCCGTCGTTCCTGACGCTGACCGTCGGCATGCCGGCATCGGTGTCGCTGCTGTCGGGCTGCGCGGCAGGTGCAGTGCTGCTGCTCGGTTCGCCGCTCGCGGGGCGGCTCGCGGATCGCGTGCGTCGTCGCAAGCGGCTGGTGGGCGTGACGTGCGTCGCTTCAGCCGTGCTCGTGCTGCCAGCGTTTTACGCGATGAAGATGTGGCCGTCGGCGGGCACCGCGGTTGCGGTCGTGATCGTGCTGATCGGCTTGATGACGCTGTCGAGTCCCGCCGGCTTCGTGATGATCCTCGATGCGTTTCGGCCCGAGGTGCGGGCGATGTCGCTCGGGATGATCTATGCGCTCGGCGTGACGATTTTCGGCGGGTTCGCGCAACTGATCGTCGGCGCGATGTGGCGCGCGACCGGCAGCTTTTACGCGCCTGCGTGGTATGTGCTGGGATGCAGCGTCGCGAGTCTGGCCGGTCTGGCGCTGTTCGCGGAAGCGTCCGACGTGGAAGGCAGGCGATGAACGGGAGGGGCGGACACGCGACGTGCCCGCCCTGGGGATGGCGTGCGCGACGAACGGACGGGCGGGGCCTCTCCGTTCATCGCGCGTGCGCTGTCGCGCAATCAGGCCGCGTCGCTCAGCGCCGGGTAATCGGTATAACCCGTTTCGCCTTCCGCGTAGAACGTCTCCGGCACCGGCTGGTTGAGCGGTGCGCCGAGTTCGAGGCGGCGCGGCAGGTCGGGGTTCGCGATGAACAGCTTGCCCCATGCGATTGCGTCGGCGTTGCCGCTGGCGAGCGCGGCTTGCGCGGTGTCGAGCGTGAACTGCTCGTTGGCGATCAGCGGGCCGCCGAACGCTTCCTTCAGGCGCGGGCTCAGGTGGTCGCCCGAATACGATTCGCGCGTGAAGATGAACGCGATCTTGCGGCGGCCGAGTTCGCGCGCGACATAGCCGAACGTTGCCGCCGGATCGGAATCGCCCATCGTGTGCGCGTCACCGCGCGGTGCGAGGTGCACGCCGACGCGGCCGGCGCCCCACACGTCGATCGCGGCGTCGACCACTTCGAGCAGCAGGCGCGCGCGGTTCTCGATCGGGCCGCCGTACGCATCGGTGCGGTGGTTGGTGCTGTCCTGCAGGAACTGGTCGAGCAGGTAGCCGTTCGCGCCGTGGATCTCGACGCCATCGAAGCCGGCGGCCTTCGCATTCTCGGCACCCTTGCGGTACGCGGCGACGATGCCCGGGATCTCGTCGAGTTCGAGTGCGCGCGGCGTCACGTACGGACGCTGCGGACGCACGAGGCTCACGTGGCCACCCGCGGCGATTGGGCTCGGTGCGACCGGCAGGTCGCCGTTCAGGAACACCGGGTCGGAGATCCGGCCGACGTGCCAGAGCTGCAGCACGATGCGCCCGCCGGCCGCGTGCACGGCCTGCGTCACCTGCTTCCAGCCTTCGACCTGTTCGTCGGACCAGATGCCGGGCGTGTCGGCATAACCGACGCCCTGCGGCGTGACCGACGTCGCTTCGGTAATGATCAGGCCGGCCGATGCGCGCTCGCGGTAATAGCGCGCCATCAGCGCATTCGGCACGCGCGTCGTACCCGCACGGGCGCGGGTGAGCGGCGCCATCACGATGCGGTTCGGCAGGGTCAGGTCGCCGAGGGTAACGGGGTCGAACAACGTTGGCATGGCAGATAACCTCTTCACTAAGGGCGGGAACTCCGTCGCGTCATGTGCGGCGGCGGCCCGCATGGCCGGTTCGGCCGTTGGCTAGAGTTCGCGGCGCAATGCGTCGTGAAATGCGTCGATGACGGCCTCGTTGCGCTGGAAAAACGCCCACTGGCCGATCCGCGTCGACGTCACGAGCCCCGCGCGCTGCAGCGTCGCGAGGTGTGCTGAGACGGTCGATTGCGACAGCCCGCAGCGCGCGTCGATCTGGCCCGCGCAGACGCCGTGTTCATACGGCAGCGTCTGGTTCGGGAAATGCACGTCGGGCGTTTTCAGCCAGGCGAGGATTTCCCGGCGCACGGGGTTCGAGAGCGCTTTCAGGATCGCTTCGATGTCGAGTTCGGTCGGCATGGACAGGTTTGGCGTTTCGCTCGGGTAACGAGGTATCGTCGATGGGCGAATCTTATATCGGAACTTGACGATATGTTTGAAAGCATTGCCGGCAATAGGGTTGATAGCGAAGGGCGATTGCGGGGACAGAGCAAGACGACCGCGAAGGACGCGGAGCGGAGCCGCCGTCCCGCCACGCGCCATCCGGCCCTCGGTCGGGCACGTCGACGATCTCGTGCCTTCCCTGCGTCGCATCGACGTGCGCGAGCGTATCGAGCACGCGTATCGCGGGCGGGTAGCCGCAAGCATCGGCAACTCGAGCAGCGCCTCGTCGCTGGATTTTCCCGGGCGACGCACCACATTGCGCATCCTGTGGGATGCTACGCGGCGAGGCGCGACCCGGACGGGTTCGACGCGGCCGATCGCGAGCCATCCGGCCAGGCGCGCCGATCGATCGACGCGCGCGTGCGCATCGCAACGTCATGCCGGTTCGTCCATCGCGCACGAGCCGATTTTTTGCGGAGTCTTTCATGTCTGTTCGGGCCGTCATCTTCGATTTCGATCTGACGCTGGCGGATTCGTCCGCCGCGATCGTCGCGTGCACGGAGTACGCGTTGCATCAGCTGGATGCCGCCGGCGCGACACCGGCGCAGATCGCGGCCGTGATCGGGCTGCCGCTGCACGAGATGTTTCGCTCGCTGACGGGCGAAACCGAGCCGGCGCGGGCCGACGCGTTCGCGCGTCACTTCGTGGTGCGGGCCGACGAGATCATGGTGCGCGGCACGCGCATCTATCCCGAGGTGCCGCCCCTGCTCGCGCGTCTGCGCGAGCAGGGTCTCGCGGTCGCGATCGTTTCGTCGAAGTTTCGCTACCGGATCGAGGCGATCCTTGCGCTGAACCAGTTGCAATCGCTCGTCGACGTGCTGATCGGCGGGGAAGACGTGCAGCGTCACAAGCCCGATCCCGAAGGGCTCGTGCTGGCGTTGGCGCGGCTTGGCTTGCCGGCTCGTTCGGCGATCTACGTGGGCGACCACGCGGTGGACGCGCAGGCGGCCGAGCGCGCCGGCGTGGCGTTCGTCGGCGCGGTGAGCGGGATGACGTCGTTCGACGGATGGGCACGTGCGGGCAAGCAGGCGGTCGCCAACCATATCGGCGAACTGGACGCGATCGTGCAGCGGATGCGGCGCGACTCGTCCGCGGCATCGGGCTGACGCGCCCCCGAGCGGCGCCCGCGCCGACGCGCCGCGAGTAGCGTTGCGCCCGTTGCGGAGGCGGGAATCGCGGTGTCGAGCACACGTTCACCGCCGAGGGTGGTCGCAACCGCTGCGCCGGCGAGCGGGTCGTCGACGATTCGCTCTGCTACGATCCTCAACACCATGCGCCCGGTGCGGATATCGGCACGCTGCCCGATTCGCAGCGCGTGCCGGTGTTCGACTACCCGGCCACCGGCGACGGATTTTGCGACCCTCGCCGTTAAAGTCATATCCGCCACTCGATCCGTCGCCATGTCACTCATTTCCGTCGCCTTCGCCAACCTCCGGTTCTCGGGCGTGCTGCCGGCCGCCCGAACGCTGTCATGCGCCGTTTCGCTCGCGGCAGCCTGTGCCGCCGTCGGCATGCCGGGCGGCGCGCGTCCGGCCGAAGCCGCCACGCTCACGCAGCGCGAACGCCTCGAGGCGCCGGTCAAGGCCGTCGCCGGCCAGCGCGTGGCCGTCGATACGCCGCAGGGCAATGCGGTGCTGCCCGTCTACGCCGATCGTCCGCTCGACCAGGCCGCGCCCGATGTCACGCGGGTGTTCGTCGTGATTCACGGCACGCTTCGCAATGCCGACGCGTACTACGCATCGGGGCGCGAGGTCGTCGAAAAGGCCGGTGCGGCCGGCAAGGGCACGATGGTCGTCGCACCGCAGTTCCTGACGCGCGCCGATACGCGGGCGTTTTCGTTGCCCGCGCAGACGCTCGCCTGGACGCAGGAAGGATGGAAGGGCGGCGACGCGGCCCGTCAGCCGGGGCCGATCAGTTCGTTCACCGCGCTCGACGCATTGCTCGCGCATTTCGCCGACCGCAGCCTGTATCCCGCGTTGTCGAGCGTGGTCGTGATCGGCCATTCCGCCGGCGCGCAGTTGCTGCAGCGCTATGCGGTGGCCGGGCACGAGGGCGACGCGCTGGTACGGGCCGGCATCGCCGTGCGTTATGTGGTCGCGAACCCGTCGAGCTACCTGTATTTCGACGACGAACGGCCGGACGGCCAGGCGATCGCGGGCGGTACCTGCCCGCGCGCGAACGAGTGGAAATACGGGCTGGAGTCGGCGCCGCCCTATGTCGCGTCGCAGGACGTGCGCGCACTCGAAACGCGCTACGCGGCGCGTCATGTCGTATACCTGCTCGGGCAGGCCGACACGAATCCTTACACGCACTTCATCGACCGTTCGTGCGCGGCGATGGCGCAAGGCCCGTACCGGCTCGCGCGCGGGCTCGCGTATTTCGACTACCTGAAGAAGCGGCATCCGGACGATCTCGCGCAGCAGGTCGTCGAGGTGCCGGGCGTCGGGCACGACAATCTCGGCATGTTCACGTCCGCCTGCGGGCTCGCCGTGCTGTTCGGGCAGGCGCTGCCGCAATCGTGTCCGGTCGTCGCCGGTACCGCGCCGGCCGTGCGCGCGGAATTGCCGTAAGCCGTCGTGCCTTCGTGTGATAACCGCCGCGTCGACGATCGATCGGAGGCCGATCGCGCGTGATTTCGCCATGCTGCCGGCGCGCGATGGCGGCGCCGCGCGTCATGCCGGTGTTCCGGCGCCCGGCGCCGCGTCCGGGTCGAATACCGTCAGCCCTTCCGTCGGGTCCGTCGGCAGCTCCCACGGACGTGCGGCGATCGCCCGCCGCGCGGCGTCGTAACCGGCCTGCCGGCGGGCCGCGATGCCGGCCGGCGTGAAATCGATGTCCTTCAGCTGATTGTCGCTGGCGAGGCGCGGCGCCGCGAGCTTGACCAGGTGCATCGTGGTTTCGCATCCCCACGCGGCGAGCCGGCGCACGGCCGGCGACGCGCGTTCGGCTTCCGGCACGTGGCGGGCCAGTTCGCGGATCACGTGGCGCAGCCGGTGAATCTGCTGCTGGCGCGCGATGTGGCTGTCGGTGCGGCTCGCGTACTGGATGTCCTTCTGTCGCTCCGACACCTGCCAGATGCTCTCGGGCTCCGGGCCCGCCGGATTCCACATCTGTACCGAGAAGATGATCGAGCTGCGGCGCGGATTGTCGTCGAGCACGACCTCGACCGGCGTGTTCGAATACACGCCGCCGTCCCAGTAAGGCTCGCCGTCGATCCGTATCGCCGGAAACGCGGGCGGCAGCGCGCCCGAGCTCATGATGTGCTCGATCCCGAGCCGCGTATCGCGCGAATCGAAATAGCGCATCGTGCCGGTGCACGCATTGACCGCGCTGACGGTCAGGCGCGGGTGGCCCGCGTTCAGCAGGTCGGGGTCGATCAGCGACGCGAGTGTGTCGCGCAGCGGTGCGATCCGGTAATACGACGCGCGATCGACGCCGAGGCGCACCATCGGCCCGAGCCACGAGGCCGGATTGGGCTGGAAGAATCCCGCGATGCCGCCGCCGATGATCATCAGCTCGGCCAGCATCCGGTCCCAGCCGGGCACCAGCGGCGGGACGTCGAAACGGGTTCGTTCGGTCACGCGCCGCCAGAACGCCGACAGCTTGTCGTAACGCTGCTCCGGCGGATTCCCGGCGATCAGCGCCGCGTTGATCGCACCGATCGACGTGCCGACCACCCAGTCGGGCCGGATCCCGGCTTCGTCCATCGCCTGAAAGACGCCGAGCTGGAACGCGCCCAGTGCGCCGCCGCCCTGGAGCACGAGCACGACTTGTCCGGGGAGGTTCATGCGTGCCGGTTCGCTCGCGGTCATGGCTCGCCTCGCTGCGTGTGAAGGTGGGTCGGAACCGAATGGCTCGATTCAGTGTAGGCGATGGCCGGCGGAGATCGCGCGCCGCGCAATGGCGATTCGCGCCTGCTTCGCCGGTCGCTTCCGGCGCCTTCGGCGCGGTGGCCGGCGTCGCGAAGCCGGCGTCCGGCGCGCTCGCGGCGTGCCTCGCGGTGCATCCGCGCGCGACCCGCGACCCGCGTCACGCGTCCGGGTAAGGCGTGCCGTCCTTGTGCAGGAACCGGCCGTCGCGGCTCGGGCTCATCATGTCGATGTCCGGGCAGGTGATCACGTCGTCCGGCGAACGCGAGCCGACTTCGAGATAGACGGCAACCGCGTCCGACCGGTTGACCAGGTGATGGCCGTTGCCCGAGTTCTTCGGAAACGCCGCGCAGTCGCCCGCGCGCAGCACGGTTTCGCCGTCGTCCTCGATCATCACGAGTTCGCCTTCGAGCACGTAGACGAATTCGTCTTCGTCGGAATGCCAGTGGCGCTGCGCCGACCAGCCGCCCGGCGGCACGCGCATCAGGTTGACGCCGAAATCGCGCAACCCGCCGGCGTCGCCGACGCGCTGGCGGATGCGCTGCGCGCACGGCGCGTCGAACGGCCGCGGATAGCCGCTGCCGCGGCGTTCGGGCACGGCGTTGAGGTCGATCCTGGGCATGGGCGGCTCCGTCGGCCACGCGGGCGAATGGGATGCGGGCATTGTAGGCGCCGCTGCCCGCCATTCGTCCGCGCATGTCGTGGTGCGCCGCGTCATTCCACCGTGATGGTCTCCTTCATGTACGGGTGAATCCCGCAGAACACCTTGTAGACGCCCGGCTTGTCGAAGCGGAACGAGTACGTGTCGCCCTGGTCGAGCGCCGACGAGTGAAAGATGCCGGCGTCGTTGACGACGGTATGCGGCTCCCCGTCGAGGTTCTTCCACGTGACCGTCGTGCCGGCCTTGATCGTGGTCGACATCGGCGAAAACATGAAATTGCGGATCGTCACGAGCGGGCCGCCCGGGCCCTGAGCGAACGCGGCGAGCGGGGCGGTGGCGCACAGGATCAGCGCCGCGACGAGGCTGGCGTGCTTGAAGCGGGTCATGTCGGTCTCCTTGCGGTTCGGTGCGTCAGGCCAGCGTCGCATCGTGCAGCGACGACGCAACCGGATGGCCCGCGAATTCGACGGTCGTCACGCCGAGCATCGACGGCAGCCGGTCGCGCGGCACGGTGAGCGGCACGGGGCCCGGGCCGTTGCCGGCCGTCGGCTGCGGGAACGCGGTGGAGCGCGCGGTGTGGAACGTCACGTTGCCCTCGACCTTCGACACGATCTGGTGGATGTGTCCGTTCAGCACGGTGACCGAGCCGAAGCGTCGCAGCAGCGCCATCGTCTGCGGCGCGTCGCCGGTGCCCCAGCCCCACGGCTCGTAGATGGTCCACATCGGCATGTGCGAGAACACGACGATCGGCGTGCTCGACGAGCGGCCCTTGAGATCCTGCGCGAGCCAAGCGAGTTGGTCGTCGCCGAAGCTGCCGAGCCCGTTCGGCTTGAAGTGCATCACGTTGACGAGGCCGATGAAGTGCACGCCCGCGTGATCGAAGCTGTAATAGCCGCGGTTGTCGGACGCCTTGCCGAACCGGCTGAAATATTCGGCGCCCGAACCGTCGGTGACGTCGTGCTCGCCGGGCACCGTATGCAGTTCCGGCACGCGCAGCGCGGACAGCAGCTGCGACGCGTGGTCGAACTCCTCGGCCTTGGACAGGTGCGTGATGTCGCCCGTGTGGATGGCCAGCGCGGGCATCGCGGGCATGCCGTTGACGAGGTCGATCGTCTGCTTGAGCGTGGCCGATACATCGGGATTCGCGTCCTTGTTGAAGCCGATGTGCGTGTCGCTGACCTGCACGAACAGCGGCTTGCCCGCGTTGGCCGGGAGCGCGTCGCCGGTCTGCGCGAGCGCCAGGTCGAACGGCGTCAGGATGCCGCCCGACAGCGTAAACAGCGTGCCGAGGCCGCCGAAGGCCATGCATTGCAGGGCCTTGCGGCGCGACGGGCGGGTGGGGGTCGATGAAGACATGGGAGCCTCGCAATCGTGTGACGAAACCGGACGGCCGGATCGTCCTGGAATAAACCGGCGCCTTCGCGTGCCATACCGGCGAAGCGGCGGATTTATTCCCGCGCGTTGCGCGGTCGATCACCCGTGTTCGCGGCTTGCGCGGCGATGCGCTGTCCCGGAAAGATGACCTGTCAATGTCCTGTAAGTGACACGTCACATTTGCGTCACGGCCGATCGATAGCCTGCCACTCCGAGTCACCTCTCCGGAGCCCCTTCATGCCGAATCTCGCGGCAACGGAAACCAGCGGTGCGGTCGGCAACCGCACGCGTGCCGTCAGCCTCGCGCTGATTTTTCTGATCGTTGCCTGCGGCATCGTCTACGTCGGCATCCATCCGGGCGCCGATCTCGGCCCCGTCAAGGAAAGCTCGATCCTCCCGTTCCTGCTGCTGGTTGTCGCGCTGCTGGTCGCGCTCGGCTTCGAGTGCGTCAACGGTTTCCACGACGCCGCGAACGCGGTCGCGACCGCCATCCATACGCACCCGCTCGATCCGCACCTCGCCGTCGTGCGGTCGGGCCTCCGGAACCTGTTCGGCGTGCTCGTGTCGAGCGGCCCGGGCCTGCGCCGGGATGCGGTGCGTAACCTGATGCTCGCGCGGGTGCTGACGCTGCCCGCGTCGATCGCGCTGTCGGCCGTGCCGTACCGGGCGCTGCACGGGCTGTTCTGATTCGCGCCGGGGGGGCGCCTTCCGGCTGCGCGGCGCGTGGCCGGTCCCGTCGATTTTCAATTCAGCACAAGACGCTACCGATGGATATCAGGTTCTTCGATCCGAATCGCACCGCGAACGCTTCGGCGTGGCGCGTGCTCCCCAACCGCTGGGATGCCATCGCGTTTCCGCTGATCATCTGCCTGCTCGCGATGGCGATCGTCGGCTTCCATCAGACGATGGCGCCGATCGGCACCCTGCAGACGCAGAAGATCTCGCTCGACCCGTCGAACCTGCCCGAATACGCGCTGCGCACCACGCTGCGGATGCTCGCCGCGATGGTCGCGTCGCTCGCGTTCACGCTCGTCTACGGCACGCTCGCCGCGAAGAGCCGCCGCGTCGGCATGGTGCTGATCCCGATCCTCGACATCCTGCAGTCGGTGCCGGTGCTCGGCTACATCTCGTTTACCGTCACGTTCTTCCTCGCACTGTTTCCGGGCCGCGTGCTCGGTGCCGAGCTGGCCGCGATCTTCGCGATCTTCACGAGCCAGGCCTGGAACATGACGTTCAGCTTCTATCAGTCGCTGCGTACGGTGCCGCGCGACCTGAGCGAAGTGTCGCGCGGCTTTCACCTGACGCCGTGGCAACGCTTCTGGAAGCTCGAGGTGCCGTTCTCGATGCCGGGCCTGATCTGGAACATGATGATGTCGATGTCGGGCGGCTGGTTCTTCGTCGTCGCGTCCGAGGCGATCACCGTCGGCAACCAGACGATCACGCTGCCGGGCATCGGCGCGTATCTCGCGCAGGCGATCTCGGACAAGAACCTCGGTGCGGTCGGCTGGGTGATCGTCGCGATGTCGGTCGTGATCCTCGCTTATGACCAGTTCCTGTTCCGCCCGCTCGTCGCCTGGGCCGACAAGTTCCGGATGGAGAACACCGCGTCGGGCGATGCGCCGCAATCCTGGCTGCTCGACATGATGCGCCGCACGCACCTGATCCATCAGCTGCTCGTGCCGGCCGGCTGGCTGCTGTCGCAGGCCGCGCGGATTCCGCTGCGCGCGCCGTCGCGGCAGGGTACGCGTGCGCGCGGCGCATCGGCGGGCCGCTCGTCGCGCATCGGCGACATCGTGTGGGGCGCGTTCGTGATCCTGCTGACGGTGTACGTCGTGTGGCGCGTTGTCAGCTTCGTCGCGACCGGCGTGACGATGGGCGAGGTCGGCCACGTGCTCGGGCTCGGGCTCGTCACGCTGTTGCGCGTGCTGGTGCTGATCGCGATCGCGTCGCTGGTCTGGGTGCCGCTCGGCGTGCTGATCGGGCTGCGCCCGAAGCTGGCCGAGAAGATCCAGCCGCTCGCGCAGTTCCTCGCCGCGTTCCCGGCCAACCTGCTGTTCCCGGTGTTCGTGATCGTGATTGTCCGCTTCCACCTGAATGCGGACATCTGGCTGTCGCCGCTGATCGTGCTCGGCACGCAGTGGTACATCCTTTTCAACGTGATCGCCGGCGCGATGTCCTACCCGAACGACTACAAGGAAGCGACGAAGAATTTCCGCATCCGCGGCTGGCAGTGGTGGCGGCAGGCGATCCTGCCCGGGATCTTCCCGTACTACGTGACGGGGGCGATCACCGCGTCGGGCGGTGCGTGGAACGCGAGCATCGTGTCCGAGTTCGTGCAGTGGGGCGACACGAAGGTCGTCGCGCACGGCCTGGGCTCGTACATCGCGCAGACTACCGCCGCCGGCGATTTTCCGAAGATCATCCTGGGCATCGCCGTGATGTCCCTGTTCGTCACCTTGTTCAACCGTCTGCTGTGGCGTCCGATGTACGCCTATGCGGAATCCCGGCTCCGTCTCGATTGAGAGTAAGCGCGATGCAAAATTCGAACGTTATCAACGCCCCCGTCAAGACGTCCCAGCCGCTGCAGCCGCCGCGCCTCGGCGAAGAAATCCTGCGCGTCGACCACGTCTGTCGCGGCTTCAACAAGACGCAGGGCGAGCTGCTCGTGCTCGACGATGCGAACCTGTCGCTGCGCGAAGGCGAGATCGTCGGCCTGCTCGGCCGTTCCGGCTCGGGCAAGTCGACGCTGCTGCGCATCATCGCCGGGCTGATCGAGCCGACCGGCGGCGAGGTGACCTATCTCGGCAAGCCGCTGCGCGGCCCGGCCGAAGGCGTCGCGATGGTGTTCCAGACCTTCGCGCTGTTCCCGTGGCTCACCGTGCTGCAGAACGTGGAAGCCGGGCTGGAAGCGCTCGGCGTCGGCGCGCGCGAGCGGCGCGAGCGTGCGCTCGCCGCGATCGACCTGATCGGTCTCGACGGTTTCGAGAACGCGTACCCGCGCGAGCTGTCGGGCGGCATGCGCCAGCGCGTCGGCTTTGCGCGTGCACTCGTCGTCGATCCGACGATCCTGCTGATGGACGAGCCGTTCTCCGCGCTCGACGTGCTGACCGCCGAGACGCTGCGTACCGACCTGCTCGACCTGTGGACGCAAGGCCGCATGCCGATCAAGTCAGTGCTGATCGTCACGCACAACATCGAGGAAGCGGTGTTCATGTGCGACCGGATCCTCGTGCTGTCGTCGAACCCGGGCCGCGTGATCGCCGAGATCAAGGTGCCGTTCAAGCATCCGCGCAACCGGCTCGACCCGGATTTCCGCAAGCTCGTCGACGACATCTACGCGAAGATGACCGCGCGCCAGACCAACGAGGCGACGAAGAAGGGGCTGGAGCTCGGCAGCTGGATGCCGCGCGTGTCGACCAACCTGATGGCCGGCCTGATCGAGACGCTCGCGATGGCGCCGTACCACGGCCGCGCGGACATGCCGGAAATCGCGCGCACGCTGCATCTCGAGGTCGACGACCTGTTCCCGATCGCCGAAGTGCTGCAATACCTCGGCTTCGCGGACGTGCGGGAAGGGGACGTGTTCCTGACGCCGCCGGCGCGTGTGTTCGCGGAGTTCGGCACGCAGGAGCGCAAGCTGATGTTCGCGGATCACCTGCTGAAGCACGTGCCGCTGGCTGCACGGATCAGGAAGGTGCTGAACGAGCGCCCGGGCCATCGCGCGCCGCGCGTGCGCTTCGAGCAGGAGCTGGAGGATTTCCTGTCCGATGAAGCCGCTGAGGAAACGCTCGACGCGGTGATCGACTGGGGGCGTTACGGCGAAGTCTTTTCGTATAACGACAAGACGGAAGTGTTCAGTCTCGAGGATGTCGAGAGCTGAAGTCCGTGCCCGAATGGCGAGCGATCGTCATTCGGGCAGATCGCGACTGTTGGCGTGCTGCTCGATTCCGCCGGTATTGAGCGATTCGATCCTTTCCATCCGCTGCCTTGCCAGCTCAGGCAACCGGTTCGTCACGCCGATCACGAGCGCTTCGGCGAGCGCGAGCGCCGGCACGTTGGTCTGCAGCATCGCGAACGGCTGCCCCTGGATCCGCAGCACGATCTCCGCGAATTCCCCGATCGGCGAATGCCATTCGTCGGTGACCAGCAGCACGCGCGTGCCGAGCTGGTGTGCGGCTTGCGCGAACCGGATGCTGTCGCGCTGGTAGCGGCGGAAATCGAAAATGACGAGCACGTCGCCGGGCCCCATGTCCGCCAGGGCGACCGACGCGAGGTTCACATTCGGTTCGACATACTGGACGCGTGGCCGCGCATACGCGAGCGTGAACGAAAACAGCGAAGCGAGCGGCGCGGTGTAACGCCCGCCGCCGCAGAAAACGCGAACGTCCTGATCGGCCAGCAGTGCCACGGCGGCGTCGAACGCCGCCGCATCGAGTCCTTCGATCGTGGTGGCCAGCGATTGCGACAACCGCTGGAAAATCGCCGCATGACTGTCGCGCAGCCCCGAAGCCGAGTGAAACGCGTCCATCCGCGCGAGCGGCGAATTCATCGCGGTGTCGATTTCGCCATACAGCGCCTGCTGGAACGACGAATAGTTGGGAAACCCGATCCTGACGACGAAGCGAAACACGGTCGGGTCGCTCACGTCGGCCTGCTTCGCGAATTGCGCGATGGGCCCCAGCCCGAGACTGGGATAGCGATCCAGCAACGCCTGCGCAACCTTCTGTTCCGACGGCGTGAAGCTATCCATCTGGGATAACAGCAACGCCCTGATGCTCGTCCCCATCGGGCACTCCGACTCTCTCAATCCAAATGACAAACGGCAGACGTGCGTCTGCCGGCGAACCCACGCATGTTAGCCGATTGACGTGCGGCGGGCCGCCCGTAACCCGGATTTAGAGGGACGCATCGCACGGTCGGCCGGCTCGTCAATGAATGTAATGAAACATACATTGATAAAGAAAACATCCGGCCTGCATTCGTTCTTCATTCAGTGATAACCCTAGGTTTTGGTGTAAAAAACCGAGTGCTATGATCGCGGCCTCGCTGGAATGTACGGTTCATTACATCGCGAATCGACGCTTCGATGCGTGACGATGCGGCGTCGCATTCCGGCATGGCACGGTTTATTTGTCTGGAGGATTCCGTCATGAGGCGGCTCGTAGTACTCACCCTGTTGTCGGCAATGAGCGTGTGCGCGTTCGCCGCGTCGGACCCGGCGGTCGAAGCGAAGAACGGCATGGTCGTGTCCTCGCAGCACTTCGCGTCGCAGATCGGCGTCGACATCCTGAAGGAAGGCGGCAACGCGGTGGATGCGGCAGTGGCGGTCGGCTATGCGCAGGCCGTGACCAATTCGTGCTGCGGCAATATCGGCGGCGGCGGTTTCATGACCCTTCACCTGGCCGACGGCCGCGACCGCTTCATCAATTTCCGCGAGACCGCACCGGCCGCGGCTTCCGCGAACATGTACCTCGACGCGAAGGGCAACGTCATCCCCGACGACAGCCTGTACGGCTATCGCGCGGTCGGCGTGCCGGGCACGGTCGCGGGCCTCGATCTCGCGCAGCGCAAGTACGGCAAGCTGACGCGCAGGCAGGTGATGGAGCCGGCGATCCGGCTCGCGCGCGACGGCTTCGTGCTGACGCGCGGCGATACGGACATCCTCGACACGACGGTCGCGCGCTTCAGGAAGGACCCGGAAGCAGCGCGCATCTTCCTCCGCCCGGACGGCACGCCGCTGCAGCCGGGCGATCGCCTCGTGCAGAAGGACCTCGCCCGCACGCTCGAGCGCATCGCGGAGCAGGGGCCCGATGCGTTCTATCACGGCGAGATCCCGAAGATCGTCGAGGCCGCGGCCAGGCGCGCGGGCGGCGTGATCACGGCCGCCGATTTCGCGTCCTACCGCGCGCAGGACATGGCGCCGCTGACGTGCACGTATCGCGGCTACGAGTTCGTGTCGGCGCCGCCGCCGAGCTCGGGCGGCGTGACGATGTGCGAGACGCTGAACATCCTCGAAGGGTACGACCTGCGCAAGCTCGGCTACCACTCGGCCGCGGCGGTCCACTACATGACCGAAGCGATGCGGCACGCATACGAGGATCGCAACACGCTGCTCGGCGATCCGAACTTCGTCGACAACCCGGTCGCGAAGCTGACGAGCAAGGAATACGCGGCGCAGATCCGCAAGAGCATCCATGCCGATACGGCGACGCCGTCGGTGGACGTGCAGCCGGGTGTCGGCGTGCACGAGAAGCCGGAGACGACCCACTATTCGATCGTCGACAAGGATGGCAACGCGGTGTCGACGACCTACACGGTCAACGGCCGCTTCGGCGCCGTGGTCATCGCGCCGGGCACGGGCTTCTTCCTGAACGACGAGATGGACGATTTCACCGTGAAGGTCGGCGCGCAGAACCTGTTCGGTCTCGTGCAGGGCACGCGCAACTCGATCGCGCCGGGCAAGCGTCCGCTGTCGTCGATGGCACCGACCATCGTGAAGAAGGACGGCAAGGTGTTCATGGTCGTCGGTTCGCCGGGCGGGTCGCGCATCATCACGATCACGCTGCAGACGGTGCTGAACGTGATCGACTACGGGATGACGCCGCAGGATGCCGTCACCGCGCCGCGCATCCATCACCAGTGGCTGCCTGACGAGGTCTATTACGAGACCTACGGCCTGTCGCCCGACACGCTCGCGATCCTGCGCAACATGGGCTACAAGATGGTCGAGCAGACGCCGTGGGGCGCCGCCGAGCTGATCATGGTCGGCCTGCCGGGCACCGAAGCCGCGAACCGCCAGAGTTCCGGGAACGATTCGTCCGTGTCCGGCAACGTGCGTGTCGGCTTCATCTACGGCTACAACGACCCGCGTCGTCCGGCCGGATCGGCAATCGGCTACTGACCCGATCCCGTCGGCATCGAGCTGAATCGCCGCCGCCGGCGCTCGCCCTTGCGCGAGCGTCGTTGCGGCGGCAGTCCGTCGGTTCGCGGACATCCGCGAGCCTGACCGGCTCGCCACGCACGCTCCCTGGCACGACGCGGGACGCGCGCCTTTCATCCTTCAACTTCTTCCCGCGCATCGAATTCCATCATGAACAAACGAATGTCCGCGGCAGGCTGGATCCTGCTCGCGATGGCGGCCGGCATCCTGATCGGCTACATGATCTATACGCAACTGCCGGACAAGCAGTCCGCGGCGGAGATCGCCGGGTACATCTCGCTGGTGTCCGACGTGTTCCTGCGGCTGATCAAGATGGTGATCGGCCCGCTGGTGTTCTCGACGCTCGTCGTCGGCATCGCGCACATGGGCGACGCGTCGTCGGTGGGGCGCGTGTTCGTGAAGGCGCTCGGCTGGTTCGTCACCGCGTCGCTGATCTCGCTGCTGCTCGGCCTGTTGATGGCGAACCTGCTGCGGCCCGGCGAGAACCTCGGGTTGCCGCTGCCGGATATCGGCGCGTCCGCGCATCTGGCGACGTCCAAGTTCACGCTGAAGGATTTCGTCGGCCACATGGTGCCGAAGTCGATCGCCGAGGCGATGGCGAACAACGAGATCCTGCAGATCGTCGTGTTCTCGATGTTCTTCGGCGTGGCGCTTGCGTCGCTCGGCGAGCGCGGCAAGATCCTCGTCGCGGCGATCGACCAGCTCGCGCACGTGATGCTCAGGATTACCGGCTATGTGATGAAGCTCGCGCCGCTCGCGGTGCTGGCGGCGATGGCGTCGACGGTCGCGATCAACGGCCTGTCGATCCTGCTGAAGTTCGCGGTGTTCATGGGCGACTTCTACCTGAGCCTGTTCCTGCTGTGGGGCACGCTCGTCATCGCCGGGCTGCTGTTCCTCGGCCGCCGCGTGTTCAAGCTGCTGGTGCTGATCAAGGAAGCGTTCATGCTGTCGTTCGCGACCGCGAGCTCGGAAGCCGCGTATCCGAAGATCCTCGATGCGCTCGACCGTTTCGGCGTGCGCCGCAAGATCTCGAGCTTCGTGATGCCGATGGGGTATTCGTTCAACCTCGACGGCTCGATGATGTACTGCACGTTCGCGTCGCTGTTCATCGCGCAGGCGTACGGCATTCACCTGTCGCTCGGCACGCAGGTCACGATGCTGCTGATCCTGATGCTGACGTCGAAAGGCATGGCCGGCGTACCGCGCGCGTCGCTCGTCGTGATCGCCGCGACGCTGCACCAGTTCAACATCCCGGAAGCCGGGCTTCTGCTGATTCTCGGCGTCGATACGTTCCTCGACATGGGCCGTTCGGCCACGAATGCAGTGGGCAACTCGATCGCCAGCGCGGTGGTCGCGAAATGGGAAGGCGAGTTGATGCCCGAAGCGGAAGCCGAAGCGAATGCGGCGCGGCTGGATGAGGAAGCCGAAGCACGGATGAACGAGGCGGCCCGCGAGGCGGATCGCGTCACCGCTGCCTGAAGCGGTATCCCGGGTCTTCAGGCCGCCTCGGCGGGGCGGGCCGCGTCGATGCACGCGGCCAGCACCATCGCGGCGGCGTTGCCCGGCGTCGAGCCGAGCAATTGCGGCGCATAGACGCTGTCGCCGATCTCGATCGGCTGTCCCGACAGCGCGCACACGCCGCGCTTGCGCGTGGTGAACAGCCGCCACTTCTGATAACCGTAGTGCCCGGTGCATGCGTCGCGCCATGAAATCATCACGGTGTCGGCGGTGGGCCGCTCGAGTACGCTGATGGCCGGCTTGCTCGTCGCGTCCCACGACGGCAGCCGGTCGCGCGTGACGCTGCGCCGCCGCGGCGTGCCCCACGAGACGGGCGGCATGTCGAAGCTGCCGATCGCGGCGACGGTCATGAGCCAGGGGGCGATACGGTTGTTCATGTCAGTTTTCCTCGAAACGTTACGCGGCACCGCAACGCGCGGCATCACGACAGGCGGATGCGCGGCCGCGCGCAGCCGTTGATCCGTTCGGCGATCCACAGCAGGCTCGCCTTGGAGAAGCCGTGCAGCGCCTGCTGGTGCCGCCGGTAGAGCATCAGGTGGCTGAACTGCGCGAATCGCCCCTGGATGAAGCCGCCACGAAAGAACCCGAACTGCCCGAGCGTGCCGAACGCGTCGTAGTCGCTGATCGACACGAGCGCGCCGAAATCGTGGAATGCGAACGGCGGCATCGGCTTGCCGTCGAGCCACGCGGGCAGGTGCTTCGCGAGATGCTCGGCCTGCTGCGTCGCGACCTGCGCGGTGGGCGGCAGCGGCCGTTCCTGGCCGTCGGGCAACAGGCTCGCGCAATCGCCGATCGCGAACACGTGTTCGTCGCCCGTCGCCTGCAGCGTCGGGCCGACGACGATCTGGTTCGCGCGATTCGTGTCGAGGCCGCCGAGCGCCTGCATGAAATCGGGCGCCTTCACGCCGGCCGCCCACACCATCAGGTCGGCTTCCGCAAACGAACCGTCGCCGTAGTGAAAGCCGTTCGCGTCGGCCGACGTGACGCGGGTCGACGTCAGCACGTGAAAGCCGATCTGTTCGAGCCGTTGCTGTGCCGATGCGGAAATCTTCGGCGGAAATGCGGCGAGGATGCGCGGACCGCTTTCAAGCAGCGTGAGTTGCAGCCGGTCGCGTACCGTTTCGTCGCCATAGGCTTGTGCCACTTCCAGCAGGCGGCTCAGCTCCGCGGCAAGCTCGACGCCGGTCGCGCCGGCACCGACGATCGCGACGCGGAACGGCTCGTCGCGCGCGATGCTGCGAAATACGCGCATCCGCAACGCTTCGTTGAAGGTCTCGGCCTGCGGCTGGCTGTCGATGAAATAGCAGTGCTCGCGTACGCCCGGCGTGCCGAAATCGTTGGCCTGGCTGCCGAGCGCGAGGATCAGCACGTCGTATTCGAGTTCGCGGGCGTCGAGCACGAGTTCGCCGTCCTGCGAGCGGATCTCGCCGAGCTGCACGCGGCGTCGCGCGCGATCGAGCCCCTTCAGTTCGCCGGGCTGGTACGTGTAACCGTGATCGCGGGCATGGGCGAGGAAGATCACCTGCTGCTGTTGCACGTCGCGCGTACCGGCCGCGATCGTGTGCAACATCGGTTTCCAGATGTGGGTCGGGCTGCGGTCGACGACGGTGACCTGTGCGCGCCCGGACCGGCCGAGACGCTCGCCCAGACGCGTGGCGAGCTGCAGTCCGGCGATCCCGCCGCCGACGATGACGATACGTGTAGGGGTTGCCATGGATAAATCATCATGTGATGAATAAGGTATGATCCTAGCGCTTCCCGGCTTCGCGTGTCAACGGAGCGGGGCAAATCACGCGGTTTCGGCGGTGCTGAAGCGGGGCCGGAACAGGCGCATTCGAATCATTCAAGGAGAGCAGGGAAACGTGGCTGAAGTCACTGAGCGCGCGCCGGGCAAGCGGCGTATGCGAGGGCGGCCGCTGGCCGGGGCGTCCGTCGGACCGGACGTGATATTGCGGGCCGCGCGCCGTACGTTCGCGAAGCGGGGCTACGACGCGACGAGCGTGCGCGAGGTCGCGCGCGAGCTGGGCATCGACGCGGCGCTGATCGCCCATCATTTCGGTACGAAGGAAACGTTGTGGCTGGCCGTCGTCGAGCAGATCGTCGAGATCGCCGAGCCGATGTTCGATGCGCTGCGTGCGTTGCGCACGTCGCCGCTGTCGCATCGCGAACGCGTGCGGCGCGCACTCGAGCTGTGCGTCGACCATGAGTTCGACGAACCCGACATGGGCATGTTCTTCTCGACGGCGGCGACCGAAGTGGGCGGGCGGCTCGACCGGCTGCAGGAGCGGCTCGTCCGTCCGTATTACGACGTGATGTTCCCGCTGCTGGCGGACGCCGTGCAGGCCGGCGCGATTCGCGCGGTCGATCCGAACGTGCTGTTCTTCATGATCGCGAGCGCGATCGGCAACACGGTGTCGTACAGCCACATCATGCTGGAGTTCACGTCGCTGCCCACGCAGCCGGACGCGTTCCGGCGTGCCGTGACCGACGCCGCGTTCAACCTCGTCGGCGACTGAGCGCCGCGCACCACGCGCACACTCACGTCGCGGCGACCAGCCCCAGTTCGCGCACCGCGTTTCGCGCGGTCTCGCGCAGCGCATCGACGAGCGGCGATGGCGTCCGGTACGCGATCGCCAGCTCGTACGCGAGCGGGCTGCCCGCACCCTTCAGTTCGCAGAACGTAATGCCTTTCGGTTGCATCGGCACGAACAGGCGCGGCATCAGCGCGACGCCGATACCGCCCGCGACGAGCCCGGCCGTCGTCTGCATCTGGCGCGGCTGCTGGACGACGCGCGGCGCGAAGCCGGCCTGCGCGCACGCGGTCACGATCAGCGCATGCATGCCGGGACCGTGGTGCGCGGCGAACATGACCCACGGGTCGTCCGCCAGGTCGGCGAGCGCGATGTGCCGGCGGCGTGCGAGCCGGTGACCGTCGGGCAGCGCCGCGACCATCCGGTCGCGCAGCAGCGGCTCGACGCGCACGTCGCCCGCGTCGGCCACCGGCAGCACGACGAGGCCGATGTCGGTGCGGTCGTGGCGCAGCGCGAGCACCTGCTCGGCGGTCGTGCCTTCCTCGAGCAGGAAATCGACGCCTGGATGGCGTTCCTGGAACGCCCGCAGGATCAGCGGCAGCAGCGCGTTGACGGTGCTGTCGACGAAGCGCAGCCGCAGCGTGCCGCCGAGGCCCGCGCCCGCGCGGCGGGCCACGGCCACCGCGCGCTCGGCCTGTTCGAGCGCGCGCCGCGCTTCGAGCAGGAAGGCCTCGCCGGCCGGCGTGAGCGTCGAGCCGCGGTTGTCGCGCTCGAGCAGCGTGACGCCCAGCTCGTCCTCGAGCTTGCGGATCGCCGCGCTGAGCGGCGGCTGCGCCATGTGCAGCCGCTCGGCCGCACGCCGGAAGCTGAGCGTCTCGGCAACCGCGATGAATTGCCTGAACTGGCGCAGATCGACCATGCGATACCTCTCGTGTATCAGTGGATCATCGAATTCGTATTTTACCTATCACCTCGCCACGCCCAGACTTGCACTGTCGGCAATCGTCAACATTCGGGAGGGCAGGACATGACGGGCAGTGAACGGCAACGGACGGCGATCGTCACGGGCGGGTCGAGCGGGATCGGCTTCGCGATCGCACGGCGGCTGGTGGAGGACGGGTATCGCGTCGCGATCGTCGGGCGCGACACGGCGCGGCTGGACGCGGCCGTCGCGCGTCTCGGCGCCGGGGCGATCGGGCAGGCCGGTGATTTGAGCGTGCGGCGCGAGGCTGAGGCGGCGGTCGCCGCGATCGTCGCGCAGTGGCCTTGCGTGGACGTGCTGGTCAACAACGCGGGGCTGACCGGCCGCGTTAGCGCGGACACCGAGGCGGGCGAGGCCGAGATCGTGTGGGATGCCGTGCTCGACGCGAACCTGAAAAGCCTGTTCGTGACGACCCTGGCCGTGCTGCCGCACCTGGCCGGGCGCGACGCGCGGATCGTCAACCTCGGCTCGATCGCGGCGCGCGCCGGCAGCCTGCTGCCGGGCGGCCTGGCGTACGCGGCGGCGAAGGCCGGCGTCGAAGGGTTCACCGTTGCGTTGGCGCGCGAACTCGGGCCGCGCGGCGCGACGGTCAATACGGTCGCGCCAGGCTATATCGCCGACACACGCTTCTTCGGCGACGGCGGCGTCGCGCCGGCCATCGCGGCGACGATTCGCGAGCAGACGCCGGCCGGCCGCGCCGGGCATCCGGACGACATCGCGGACGCGGTCGCGTGGCTCGCCGGACCGCGCGCGTCGTTCGTCACCGGCGCGACGATCGCGGTGAACGGCGGCTGGCGCGTCGGGTGACGCCATCCGTACCGGAGGCCGGGCACGGCATCGCGCGCCACGCCCGGCCGCCGGTCATTCGAGATCCTTGGGCGGCGTATCGCCGAGCCAGCGCCGCGCGCCGGGCCCGTTGCGGCCCGCGCGGTCTTCCGGGTTCGTCAGCTTGCAGCGCTTCAGCGACAGGCAGCCGCAGCCGATGCATTCGTCGAGGTTGATGTAGAGCCGCTGCAGCTCCTCGATCCGGCTCGCGACGCGTTGCTTCCAGCCGCGCGACAGCCGCTGCCAATCCTTGTTGCTCGGCGCGGTGTCCTCGGGCAGGCTGACGAGCTGCTCGGCGATCTCGTCGAGCGAATAGCCGATCTTCTGCGCGAACACGATGAACGCGATCAGCCGCAGCACCGCGCGCGAATAGTGGCGATGGCTCGAGCCGTTGCGGTGCGACTTGATGAGCCCGCGCGTCTCGTAGAACCGCAATGTCGACGCCGGCACGCCGCTGCGCGCGGCCACTTCGCGGATCGACATCAGCGGCCATTGCGGGATTTCCTGGATACCCATGACACCCCTCCGGGAAAGCTTGACTTGAAGTTAACTTCAACTTTTATGCTACGCGGCAGTTTAACCCGTCGCGAGGCATCATGCTCTCCTTATCCCTACGCAGGACGTCGCCTTTGGGCGCGGCCTGTGCACTGCTGCTGGCGTTGTCGGGCTGTCACGACGGCAAAGGCGCATCGTCGGCCCCGGCCCTTCCCGAAGTCGGCGTTGCCACCATCGCGCCGCGCACGATCCGCCTCGCGGACGAATTCAACGGACGCGTCGAAGCGGTCGACGCAGTCGAACTGCGGCCGCGCGTGAGCGGCTATCTGCAGCGCGTCGCCTACAAGGAGGGCGACCTGGTCGCGCAGGGCGCGCTGCTGTTCGAGATCGACCCGCGCCCGTACCGGATCGCACTCGATCGCGCGAACGCGCAGCTGCAGCGGGCCCGCGCGGCCGCGAGCCTCGCGAACGTGCAGCTCAAGCGCGTGCAGACGCTGATCGATGCGCATGCGACGTCGCAGGAAGAACTCGACAACGCGCGCGCCACGGCCGAGCAGGCGCGGGCGGACCTGCAGGCGGCCGACGCGGCCGTCGCCGACGCGAAGCTCAATCTCGGCTTCACCGAAGTGCGCGCGCCGATCGCGGGCCGCGTCGGCCGCGCGGTCGCCACCGTCGGCAACCTGGCGCGCGCGGACGACACGCTGCTGACGACCGTCGTGTCGCAGAACCCCGTCTACGTGTATTTCGACTGCGACGAACAGAGCTACCTGCGCTACAACGCACGGCGTGCCGACCCGAAGCATCGCGCGATCGGTGCCGATCCGGTTCGCGTGGGCCTCGCGAACGAGACGGGCTTCCCGCATGCGGGCACCGTCGATTTCCTCGACAACCGTCTCGACCCGCAGACGGGCACGATCCGCGCGCGCGTGCGGCTGGCGAATGCGGACCATGCGTTTACGCCCGGCCTGTATGCGCGCGTGCAGCTCGTCAGCGGCCGCGACCAGGATGCGCTGCTCGTCGACGACAAGGCCGTGCTCACCGACCAGGACCGCAAGTATGTGTATGTGATCGGCCCCGGCGACAAGGCGCTGCGCCATGACGTGACGATCGGCCGCGGGCTGGACGGCGAGCGGATCATCGAGAAGGGGCTTCAGGCGGGCGACCGCGTGGTCGTCGACGGCATGCAGCGGATCTACTATCCGGGCGCGCAGGTGAAGCCGAAGGCACTGCCCGTACGCGCCGATGCCGGTGCCGGTGATGGCACGGGCAGCGGGCCGAGCAGCGGATCGGGCAACGGCACGCAGGCCGTCGCCGATGCCGGCGCGCCGGCCGTGCAGTGACGGGAGCGATACGATGGATTTCTCCCGATTCTTCATCGACCGGCCGATCTTCGCGGTCGTGCTGTCGATCGTCATCTTCGCGATCGGCCTGATCTCGATTCCGATGCTGCCCGCCGGCGAATATCCGGAAGTCGTGCCGCCGAGCGTCGTCGTGCGTGCGACGTACCCGGGCGCGAACCCGAAGGAAATCGCCGAATCGGTCGCCGAGCCGCTGGAAGAGGCGATCAACGGTGTCGAAGGCATCATGTACATGAAGTCGGTCGCCGGGTCGGACGGCAGCCTGCAGGTCGTCGTCACGTTCCTGCAGGGCGTCGATCCCGACACGGCCGCCGTGCGCGTGCAGAACCGCGTGAGCCAGGCGCTGTCGCGCCTGCCCGACGAGGTGCGCCAGTACGGCGTGACCACGCAGAAGCAGTCGCCGACGCCGCTGATGTACGTGAGCCTCTATTCGCCGGACAACAGCCGCGATTCGCTGTACCTGCGCAATTACCTGACGCTGCACGTGAAGGACGAACTGTCGCGGCTGACCGGTGTCGGCGACGTCGGCTTGTCCGGCTCCGGCGACTACGCGATGCGGCTGTGGCTCGACCCGAACCGGCTCGCGTCGCGCGGGCTGACCGCGAGCGACGTGATTGCTGCCGTGCGCGAGCAGAACGTGCAGGTGTCGGCCGGCCAGCTCGGCGCGGAGCCGACGCCGAAGAAAAACGACTTCCTCCTGTCGATCAACGTGCGCGGCCGGCTGCGCACGGTGCAGGAGTTCGGCGACATCGTGCTGCGCAACGGCGACGACGGCCAGGTCGTGAAGCTGTCCGACGTCGCGCGCGTCGAGCTCGGCGCGGGCGACTACACGCTGCGCTCGTACTTCAACGACAAACAATCGGCCGTGGTCGGCATCTTCCTGTCGCCGGGGGCGAACGCGCTCGAAGTCGCGAAGGCCGTGTATGCGAAGTTCGACGAACTGTCGAAGCGCTTCCCGCCCGGCGTCGCGTACCGTCCCGTGTGGGATCCGACGGTATTCGTGCGCGATTCGATCCGCGCGGTGCAGCACACGCTGATCGAGGCCGTCGTGCTGGTCGTGCTCGTCGTGATCCTGTTCCTGCAGACATGGCGCGCGTCGATCATTCCGCTCGTCGCGGTGCCCGTCTCGGTGGTCGGCACGTTCGCGTGGCTCTATCTGCTCGGTTATTCGATCAACACGCTGACGCTGTTCGGGCTCGTGCTCGCGATCGGGATCGTGGTCGACGATGCGATTGTGGTCGTCGAGAACGTCGAGCGCAACATCGCGCAGGGCTTGAGCCCGCGCGACGCCGCGCACCAGGCGATGCGCGAGGTGTCGGGGCCGATCGTCGCGATCGCGCTCGTGCTGTGCGCGGTGTTCGTGCCGATGGCGTTCATGTCGGGCGTCACGGGGCAGTTCTACCGGCAGTTCGCGGTGACGATCGCGATCTCGACGGTGATCTCCGCGATCAACTCGCTGACGCTGTCGCCCGCGCTCGCCGCGAAGCTGCTGCGTCCGCACGGCGCGCCGAAGGATGCGCTCACGCGCGGGCTCGACCGCGCGTTCGGCTGGCTGTTCCGTCCGTTCAACCGCTTCTTCGACCGCAGCTCGGATCGCTATCACGGCGTCGTCTCGCGCACGCTGAAGCGGCGCGGGGTGGTGTTCGCGGTCTATGCGGCGTTGCTCGGGGCGACCGCGCTGCTGCTCAACGCGGTGCCGGGCGGCTTCATCCCGGTGCAGGACAAGCTGTACCTGTTCGCGGGCGCGAAGCTGCCGGAAGGCGCGTCGCTGGCGCGGACCAGCGAGGTGACCGAGCAGATGACGAAGATCGCGCTCGGCACCGACGGTGTCGAGATGGTGCCGGCGTTTGCCGGGCTGAATGCGCTGCAGGGCGTGAACACGCCGAACATCACGAACTCGTACGTGATCCTGAAGCCGTTCGACCAGCGCCACCGCAGCGCCGCGCAGATCAACGCGGACCTGAACGCACGCTTCGCGACCATCGGCGGCGGCATCACCTATGCGCTGATGCCGCCGCCGATCCAGGGCCTCGGCAACGGCTCGGGGTATTCGCTGTACCTGGAGGATCGCGGCGGGCTCGGCTACGGCGCATTGCAGAACGCGCTCACCGCGTTCCAGGCCACGGTCGCGAAGACGCCGGGGATGAGCTACCCGGTTAGCTCGTACCAGGCGAACATCCCGCAGCTCGAGGTGAAGGTCGACCGGCTGAAGGCGAAGGCGCAGGGCGTCGCGCTGACCGACCTGTTCAGCACGCTGCAGGTCTATCTCGGCTCGATGTACGTGAACGACTTCAACCTGTTCGGCCGCGTGTACCGCGTGATGGCGCAGGCAGACGCCGGCCACCGGCAGACGGCCGCCGACATCGCGAACCTGCGCACGCGCAACGCGAAGGGCGAGATGGTGCCGATCGGCTCGATGGTGACGGTGGCGCCCGCGTACGGGCCCGACCCGGTCGTCCGCTACAACGGCTATCCGGCCGCCAACCTGATCGGCGACGCCGATCCGAAGGTGATGTCGTCGTCGCAGGCGATCGAGAAGCTGCAGCAGATCGCGAAGGACGTGCTGCCGCCGGGGATCGTGCTCGAGTGGACCGACCTCAGCTACCAGCAGGTCACGCAGAGCAACGCGGCGATCGTCGTGTTCCCGCTCGCGGTGATGCTCGTGTTCCTCGTGCTCGCGTCGCTGTACGAGAGCTGGACGCTGCCGCTCGCGGTGATCCTGATCGTGCCCGTGTGCATCTGTGCGGCGCTGTTCGGTGTGTGGCTGTCGGGAGGCGACAACAACGTGTTCGTGCAGGTCGGGCTCGTCGTGCTGATGGGGCTGGCGTGCAAGAACGCGATCCTGATCGTCGAG
Organism: Burkholderia cepacia ATCC 25416; assembly: GCF_001411495.1. Taxonomy (NCBI): domain Bacteria; kingdom Pseudomonadati; phylum Pseudomonadota; class Betaproteobacteria; order Burkholderiales; family Burkholderiaceae; genus Burkholderia; species Burkholderia cepacia. The sequence goes on from NZ_CP012982.1 coordinate 2,676,654, forward strand.
TTCGCGCGCGAGCTGGAAATCCAGGGCAAGGGCGTGATCGAATCCGCGCTGGAAGCGTGCAAGCTGCGGCTGCGTCCGATCGTGATGACGTCGGTCGCGTTCATCGCGGGTTCGGTGCCGCTCCTGATCGGCGGCGGCGCGGGCAGCGAAGTGCGGGCCGCCACCGGCATCACCGTGTTCGCGGGGATGCTCGGCGTCACGCTGTTCGGGCTGTTCCTGACGCCCGTGTTTTATGTGGCGATCCGCAAGCTCGCGGGCGGCACGCCGGCCGTGTGGAGCGAACACCACGGCACCCTCGAAGGAGAAAACCGATGAGCGCCGCTTTCCGTCTTTCCGCGCTCGCGATGTCGGTGACGCTCGCCGCATGCGCGGTCGGCCCCGATTTCAGGCGGCCCGATACGGCCACCGCCGAGCGGTTTGCCCGCGACGCGCATCCGGCGGCGCAGCGCGACGCGTTGCCGCCCGGCAAGACGCCGGATACGCCGCCCGACGTGTCGGCCGATGCCGATGCCGCGTTCTGGCGCGGTTTCGGCGATCCGCAACTGACGCAGCTGATCGACACGGCGCTCGCGGCGAACCAGGATCTCCAGGTCGCCGTGTCGCGCTACGACGCATCGAATGCGCTGCTGTCGCAGGCCACGTTCGACCGCTACCCGACGATCACCGCGAGCGGCAAGATCGGCCATCAGCTGATGATCAAGGACCAGGCGTTCGGGGCGCCGCGCAGCCAGCGCGATACGCCGACGTCCAGCGTCGGGATCAATGCGGCGTGGGAACTCGACCTGTTCGGCCGCGTGCGTCGTTCGATCGAGTCGCAGCGCGCGGAGACGGCTGCCAGCGCGGCGGACGTGCGCGCGGTGCGCGTCGCGATCGCCGGCGAGGTGGCGAGCACGTACGTCGACTTGCGCGGCTCGCAGGAGCGGCTGCGGATCGCACGCGAGAACGCCGACAACCAGAAGCAGACGCTCGCGCTGATCAATGCGCGCGTCGGCGCGGGGCGCGGCTCCGAACTCGATGCGGCGCGGGCGCGCGCGCAGTACGAATCGACGACGTCGCGGATCGCCGTGTACGAAGCGGCGATCGGCGTCGACGAGCACCGGCTCGCGGTGCTGACCGGGCAGACGCCGGATGCGTTGATCGGCCGCTTCGATCTCCCGAAGGCCGCCGCGTCGGCGGGCACGCCCGTGCCGCTGCCGGCGCTGGCCGCCGACATCGATCCCGGCACGCCGGGCGACCTGCTGCGGCGCCGGCCCGACGTCGCGGCCGCCGAGGCGCGGCTGCACGCGGCGACTGCACGCGTCGGCGTCGCGACGGCCGACCTGTTTCCGCGCTTCACGCTGTCGGGCCTGCTCGGCAGCGCGACGAGCAGCTACGGGTTCTTCCGTGCGGGCAGCGATACGAACCTGATCGCGCTCGGCATCGACTGGTCGTTCCTCGACGTCGGCCGCGTGCGCGCACGGATCGCCGCGAGCGATGCGGAAGCGGCCGGGCAGCTCGCGCAATACCGGCAGACCGTGCTCGGGGCGCTGGAGGAAACGGAGAACGCGCTGCTGCGTGCGGCACGCACGCGTGACGAGACGGACCATCTCGTGCGGGCCGCGACCGACAGCGCGCGTGCCGCGCAACTGGCGCAGACGCGTTTTTCGGCGGGCGCGATCGACTACTACGAAGTGCTCGACGCGCAACGCACGCTGCTGCAGGCGCAGGATGCGGCGGCCGACGGGCGGATGCGCAGTGCGGCGTCGACGGTCGCGCTGTACAAGGCGCTTGCGGGCGGCTGGCCGTCGGGAACGGGGCAGGGGCTGCAAGGCCCGCTCGCGCAGTCGGGGCAGTAGCGCGGGCAAGGCGGCGCGGCAGGCCGGCGCAATCCTGCCTGCCGCGCGCCGCGTGACTACACGCTGGCCGGATCGATCTTGTCGATGTCGATGCCGTAGCGCCGGATGGCTTCGCCGACGCGCGCACGCGGGATCGCGCCGTCGTCGGCGAGCGCCTTCAGCGCCGCGACCACGATGAAGTGCCGGTCGACCTCGAAGAACGTGCGCAGCGCGTCGCGCGTATCCGAGCGGCCGAAGCCGTCGGTGCCGAGCGACACGAAGCGCCGGCCGTCGACGAACGCACGGATCTGGTCGCCGACGATCTTCATGTAATCGGTCGCGACGACCACCGGCCCCGTGCGGCCGTCGAGGCATTGCTGCACGTACGGCACGCGCGGCGCCTCGTCGGGATGCAGCAGGTTCCAGCGTTCGGCGGCCAGCCCGTCGCGGCGCAGCTCGTTCAGGCTCGTCGCGCTCCACACGTCGCTCGACACGCCGAAGTCCTGCGCGAGCAGGTCGCTCGCGGCGATCACTTCCCGCAGGATCGCGCCGCTGCCCATCAACTGCACGTGCGGCACGTCGGCCGCGTGCGACGTGCCTTCGCGCAGCAGGTAGAGGCCCTTGAGAATGCCGGTCTCCGCGCCGTCGGGCAGCGCCGGATGCGGGTAGTTCTCGTTGAGCAGCGTGATGTAGTAGTAGACGTCCTCCTGTTCCGCGAACATCCGCCGCAGGCCGTCGCGCACGATCACCGCGAGTTCGTACGCGTAGGTCGGGTCGTACGACACGCAGTTCGGAATCACCGACGACAGCACGTGGCTGTGCCCGTCGTCGTGCTGCAGCCCTTCGCCCATCAGCGTCGTGCGGCCCGACGTCGCGCCGAGTAGGAAGCCGCGCGTACGCGCGTCGCCGGCCGCCCACGCGAGATCGCCGACCCGCTGCAGCCCGAACATCGAATAGAAGATGTAGAACGGGATCGCCGGCAGGCCGTGGTTGCTGTAGGCGGTACCGGCCGCGATCCACGACGCGATCGCGCCCGATTCGTTGATCCCTTCCTGCAGGATCTGCCCGTCCTTCGCTTCCCGGTAGTAGCTGAGCTGGCCCGCGTCCTGCGGCGTGTAGAGCTGGCCGAGATGCGAGTGGATGCCGATCTGGCGGAACAGCCCCTCCATCCCGAACGTGCGGGATTCGTCCGGCACGATCGGGACGACCAGCTTGCCGAGCGCCGGGTCCTTCAGCAGCGTGCCGAGGATGCGCACGAACGCCATCGTCGTGGACAGCGCGCGTTCGCCGCTGTCCCTGAGCTGCGCGTCGAAGGCGGCGAGCGGCGGCACCGGCAGCGGCGCCACGTCGCTGAAGCGGGCGGGCACGTGGCCGCCGAGCGCGGCGCGGCGTTCCGCGAAGTAGCGTGCCTCGGCGCTGCCGGGTTCGGGTTTCAGGTAAGGCAGGTCGTCGAGTTGCGCGTCGCTGACCGGCAGCGCGAAGCGGTCGCGGAACGCGCGTACGGCATCCGCGCTCATCTTCTTCAACTGGTGGTTCACGTTCTGGCCTTCGCCGGCTTCGCCCATTCCGTAGCCCTTGACCGTCTTCGCGAGGACGACGGTCGGCCGCCCGTCCGCATGCATCGCCTGCGTATAGGCCGCATGCACCTTTTCCGGATCGTGGCCGCCGCGCGCGAGTTTCCAGATGTCGTCGTCGGACAGGTCGGCGACGAGCTCGAGCAGTTCGGGATACTTGCCGAAGAAATGCTCGCGCACGTACGCGCCGCTCTGCGACTTGAAGGTCTGGTAGTCGCCGTCGACGCATTCCATCATGCGCTGACGCAGCAGGCCCGTTGTGTCGCGTTCGAGCAGGCGATCCCAGCCGCCGCCCCAGATCACCTTCACGACGTTCCAGCCCGCCGCGCGGAACGTGCCTTCGAGTTCCTGGATGACCTTGCCGTTGCCGCGCACCGGGCCGTCGAGACGCTGCAGGTTGCAGTTGACGACGAAGATCAGGTTGTCGAGCCGTTCGCGCCCGGCGAGCGAGATCGCGGCGAGCGATTCGGGCTGGTCCATTTCGCCGTCGCCGAGAAATGCCCAGACCTTGCGGCCCTGGTGCGCTTTCAGCCCGCGATATTCGAGGTAGCGCATGAAGCGCGCCTGATACGCGGCCGTGAGCGGCCCGAGCCCCATCGACACGGTGGGGAATTGCCAGAAATCCGGCATCAGCCGCGGATGCGGATACGACGACAGCCCGTCGCGTCCCGCTTCGCGGCCGGTCTCGCGGCGGAAGTTGTCGAGTTGCGCGTCCGTGATGCGGCCTTCCAGGTACGCGCGGCCATAGATGCCGGGCGCCGAATGGCCCTGGATGTAGACCATGTCGCCGTCGAAAGTATCGGTGCGGCCGCGGAAGAAGTGATCGAAACCGACGTCGTACAGCACAGCGGCCGACTGGTAGGTCGCGATGTGCCCGCCGACGTTCGAATGCCGGCCGGCGCGCAGCACCATCACCATCGCGTTCCAGCGGATCATCGCGTTCAGGCGCCGTTCGAGCGCGAGATCGCCCGGATAGGCCGGCTGCCGTTCGCGCGGCACCGTGTTCACGTACGCGGTCGTCACGCGGCCGTGCAGGTCGCCGTGGCGCGCCGCGTCGAGGTCGGAAAGCCGGTCGATCAGGTAATGCGCGCGCGGGCGGCCCTCGAGCGCGATCACGGATTCGAGCGCATCGAGCCATTCGCGGGTTTCCTGCGGGTCGATGTCGGGTAGCGCGAGAGGTGCGGTCATGCAATGTCTCCAGAAGCATAAGGCTGCGCGGGGCGGCGGTCGTGGCGCCGCATCGCGCGACGGGACGCCCGTCGATCGGCGGGCAGGTAATTGCAATTGCAATCGTATGGGGCAATTGTTATCGAGGTAAAATTTAATTGCAACTGCAATTCAATGAGAGGAACGACCTGACATGAGCGCACCCGAACCCGATCTGTGGTTCTCGTTCGTCCGCGCGCACCGGACGATGATTCGCGAAATCGAGCGCCGCCTCGCGGCTGCCGGCCTGCCGGCGTATGCGTGGTACGACGCGTTGTGGGGGCTCGAGAGCGGGCCCGACGGCACGCGCCGGATGCACGAGCTGGCCGACGTGCTCGCGATCGAGCGTTACAACCTCACGCGGCTGGTCGACCGGCTCGAGCAGGAAGGGCTCGTCACGCGCGCCCGTTCGGCGGACGACGGCCGCGCCGCGTACGCGAGCATCACCGACAAGGGGCGCACGCTGCGCAAGAAAATGTGGAAGGTGTACCAGTCGACGGTCGCGGAACTCTTCCTCGATCAGTTCGGCGGCAAGGAGCAGGCGGCGATGGCCGCCGCGCTCGATCGTGCGACCGCCGCGGCGCGCGAGGCGGCAGCCGACGCGAAGTAGCGGCGGCCCGCCGGCGCGTCAGCCGCTCGCGTGGCGGCGCATCGCCTGCACGGCCCAGTCGGCAGGCACGCGGCCGTCGTCGGCCAGCAGGCGAAGCGCGACCGCGGCGATCCAGCGCGCATTCGGCGCGCGTGCGCCGGTGTCCGGGCCCGCCGAGTCCGCACCGAGCGCCGCGAAGCGGGCCGGGACGAACGCGCCGATCTGCGCGGCGACGTGCCGCGCATAGCCCGTCACGGCGAGCACCGGCGTGCGGCTGTCGCCGATGCACCGGCGCACATGCGCGACCTGCGGCTCGTCGTGCGGGTGCAGCAGGTTCCACCGGTCGGCCGCGTGACCGTCGCGGGCGAGCTGCGTGTAGCTCGGGCAGCTCCAGATCGTCGAATCGACGCGCCATTCGTCGCGCAGCAGATCGGCCGCCTCCTGCACCTGTGCAAGCGTGCTGCCCGCGCCGCACAGCCGGATCCGGGCGGCCGCGCCGGCCGCCGCCCGCCGGCCGGCCCGCACCATGCCGCTGAACGCATCGCGGGCCGCGGTGGCCGACAGCGGTTTCGCATCGGGCACGGGGTCGTCGTGGCTCGCGAGGTAGCAGAACCCCGGCTGGCCGGCGACATAAAGCGCCCGCAGCGCGTGGCGCAGGATCGCGATCGCCTCATGCCCCGAGGCCGGATCGTATGGCGTGCACGCGGGGTTCGCGGCCAGCCAGTGCGGGACGTCGGGCGTCACGCCTTTCGGCCAGGACGACGCGAGCGTTTCGGCATCGTTCACGAAGATCCCGCGGTCGACGGTTTCGATCGACGCCAGCCGCAGCCGGTCGGTCGCGCGGGCATGCAGCAGGTACAGCAGCGGCCGCTCGAACCGCTTGCGCGCATCGAGAAACCGCAGCGGCCAGGCGCTGATGCGGAGATGCGCCCCCGCGTCTGCCAACGGCGCACGCGTGTCGGCTCGCACGATCCAGACGTGTTCCGCTGTCGCCGCATCGCGTTCGAGGCAATCGGCGGCCGCGCGCATCGCGCCGAGCGGCGACACCGCACGGCCACGCGGCGCGAGCCGCTGCGTCAGCAGCCTTTCGAGGCAGGCCACCGCGGCGCGGCGGGTGTCGGGCGTCCGCATGGGCGGACCGGATCGCGCAGTCTGCATGTCCCTCCTTCCGGTATTGGCATGTCGCCGGGGCGTCGGTTCCGGCATAGGATTGCAATTGCAACGATTGTAGTTGCAACGATAACCGTAAGACAAGGACCGACATGACTTCGACGCATTCCCTCACGTTCTATACGGCCGACACGCCGAACGGGCACAAGATCGCGATCTACCTGGAGGAGGCCGGGCTCGCGCACGAGCGCGTGCACGTGGACCTGTCCGCCGGCGAGCAGCGCAGCCCGGCTTATCTCGCGATCAACCCGAACGGCAAGATCCCGGCCATCGTCGACCACGACACCGGGCTGACCGTGTTCGAATCCGGTGCGATCCTCGGCTATCTCGCCGCGAAGACGCGCTTTCTGCATCCGGAAACGCTGGCCGAGCGCACGGCGGTGCAGCAATGGCTGCACTTCCAGATCGGCGGGATCGGGCCGATGCTCGGCCAGCTCTGGTGGTTCCTGCATGCATCGAAGACGGTCAATGCGCAAGCGCTCGAGCGCTACCGGAACGAAGCGCGGCGTCTCTATGGCGTCGTGAACGGCCGATTGGCGGAATCGGCGTATCTCGCTTCGTCGCGGTACTCGATCGCCGACATCGCCGCGTTCCCGTGGCTGCGCACGGCGGCCGAGCTCGATCTCGACCTCGCCGGCTACCCGCACGTCGAGCGCTGGCTCGCCGGTATCGAGGCGCGGCAAGCCGTTCAGCGGGGCCTGATCGCATGCCGCGCACCGGCGGCAGAACGCGCGAACTGACGTCGCATCGCCCGCGCCGTACGGATGGCGCGGGCGCCGGCCGCCGGCCTGCCGGGAAACATTGTTCTCCTTCGTCGTAAACGTCTCGAATGCGTGATATTTGCGCCGTGCAATCCGGTTTAGAGTGGCCGCGAATCGATGACGATGTGTCGTATCGCCGCAGTCCCGGGCCGTACAGATGCACGAGAGGAGCTGGAGACAAATGAGTGAAGGCAGGATTACGCAGGTCGAATCGTTCGGTTTCGAGCGCATTCCCGATGCATCGCGCTATGCACGGCCGATCGATCTGTTCAGGTTGCTGTTCGGCGGTTGCAATACGTTTTCCACATCGGTGCTCGGCAGCTTTCCCGTGCTGGTCGGGCTGTCGTTCAAGGCGGGTGTCTGCGCGATCGTGCTCGGCGTGCTCGCCGGCACCTGCATCCTCGCGCCGATGAGCCTGTTCGGCCCGCGCAACGGCACGAGCGACCCCGTGTCGTCCGGCGCGCATTTCGGCATCCACGGCCGGATCGTCGGCTCGTTCCTCGCGCTGCTCACGTCGATCGCGTTCTTCTCGCTCGCGGTGTGGAGCTCGGGCGATGCGCTCGTCGGCGGCGCGCACAACATGGTCGGCGTGCCGGTCAACGGCTTCACGCTCGGTGCGGCGTACATGGTGTTCGCGGTGCTCGTGCTGATCGTCTGCATCTACGGCTTCCGCTTCATGCTGTGGGTCAACAAGATCGCCGTGTGGGCCGCGAGCGTGCTGTTCGTCGCGGGCCTGTTCGCGTTCGCCGGCCTGTTCGACATGAACTACGCGGGCACGGTGCAGCAGGGCAGCGCGGGCTTCTGGGCCGCGTTCGTCGGCGCGGTGCTGGTTGCGCTGAGCAACCCGGTGTCGTTCGCGTCGACGCTCGGCGACTGGGCCCGCTACATCCCGCAGCACACGCCGAAGCATCGCGTGATGGGCGCCGTGTTCGCCGCGCAGATCGCGACCTTCGTGCCGTTCTTCTTCGGCCTCGCGACCGCGACGATCATCGCGGCGAAGGCGCCCGCATTCATTGCGTCGAACGACTACGTCGGCGGCCTGCTCGCGATCTCGCCGCGCTGGTTCCTGCTGCCGATGTGCCTGATCGCGATCATCGGCGGGATGTCGACCGGCACGACCGCGCTGTACGGTACCGGCCTGGACGTGTCGAGCATGTTCCCGCGCCACCTGAATCGCGTGCGTGCGACGCTGCTGATCGGCACGATCGCGATCGCGTTCATCTTCGTCGGCCGCTTCTGGTTCAACCTCGTCGAAAGCGTCGCGACGTTCTCGACGCTGATCGATACCTTCAGTTGCCCGTGGATGGCGATCATGGTGATCGGCTACGTGACGCGGCGCGGCCACTATCTCGCCGACGACCTGCAGGTGTTCAACCGCGGGCTGCGCGGCGGCCATTACTGGTTCACGCACGGCTGGAACGTGCGCGCGATGGGTGCGTGGCTGCCGGCCGCGTTCGTCGGGCTGTCGTTCGTGAACCTGCCGGGCCAGTTCGTCGGGCCGCTCGGCAACCTCGCGGGCGGGCTCGACCTGAGCGTGCCGGTGTCGCTGGTGATGGGCGGGATGATGTATTTCGCTCTGCTGACGCTGTACCCGGAACCGGACGGCGTGTACGGCCCGCACGGGCGCCGCTTCGTGCGCGGCGGCACGCAGGCGGCGCGCGGCAACGGTGCGCCGGCGATCCAGCCGAAGGGATATTGAGCGGCGCGTGGTGCAGCGCTGTGCAAATGACGATGCCGCCGCGCGGGAGAGCCGCCGGCGGCACGTCGTTTCCGGGCGTGTGATCGCGACAGGAGGCGGCCGCAACTTCCACGTGTCGCCGCCGCAAACGAAAACGCCTGCCGGGCTGGCAGTCGCGCGCCAGCTTCGATGCGTGTCAGTGAAACGTGCTGCCCGCGAGCATCCCGCCGTCGACGATGAATTCCGACCCCGTGCAGTACGCGGATTCGTCGGACGCGAGGAACAGCACGAGGCTGGCGACTTCCTCGGGCTTGCCGATGCGCGCGATCGGCAGGCCGCTGTAGATCGACGACGGATCGAAATCGGCGAACTCGGGCGGGCGCGCCATCACGGTATCGATGCCTCCCGGGTGCACCGAGTTCACGCGAATGCCGTAGCGGCCGAATTCGAGTGCGGCGGCCTTCGTCATTCCGCGTACCGCGAACTTGCTGGACACGTACGCGCTGCCGCCCGCGACGCCCTCCATCCCGGCCGTCGACGACACGTTGACGATCGAGCCGCCACCGGCTTCCTTCAGCGCGGCCACGGCCGATTTCATGCCGAGCCAGCAGCCGACCTGGTTCACGTCGATCACCTTGCGATAGTCGTCGAGCGAACACGCTTCGATCGGCACGAGCTTCAGGATGGCCGCGTTGTTCACGAGGATGTCGAGCCGGCCGAAATGCGCGAGCGTTGCATCGACGGCAGCCTGCCAGCCGGCCTCGCTCGTCACGTCGAGATGCTGGAATCGGGCGGCGTCGCCGAGTTCGGCCGCGACGCGCCGGCCGGCGTCGTCCAGCACGTCGGCGATCACCACGCGTGCGCCTTCGGCGACGAACCGGCGCGCTTCCGCTTCGCCCTGGCCGCGGGCGGCACCCGTGATCAGCGCCACCTTGCCTTCGAGTCGTTTCATGCTGCTTGCTCCCGTGAGTGTGGGGGGATGCGCGGGGCCGCTCATGCGGAGGCGGCCGCCGCGTCGATGATGCGAACCGGATCGGTGCCGTCCCGGGTGTGTGATTCGGCGATCCCGCGCGCGATCATGTCGCGTATGCCGGCGCCTTCGATGAATTCGACGCGCAGGCCGGGGTCGTCGGGGTCGTCGAGATACGCGACGCGCGTGGCCGGGTTGCCCGCTTCGAACACGACGCGCAAGCCGCGTGCGGTGAACCGTGCGATCGCCGCATCGAGATCGTCGACGACCCACGCGACGTGATGCAGCCCGACGAGCGGTTGCCCGTGCACATCGCGGAACGGTGACGACGTGTCGTTCGTCACGTGAATCAGTTCGATCTGCAGATTGCCGCGATACGCGAGTCCGACGTCCATCGTGACCGACACCGGCTCGCCGAGATGATGGCCGTCGAGGCGTACGTTGCGGAATACGGTCCACGGGGCGATGTCGTGGCGTTCGCACCAGCGCGCGATGCTGCGGTCGAGATCGGCGACCACGTAGCCGATCTGGTCGATGGGGCCGAGGACTGGGTCGTTCATGGCGTCTCCGTGGCGGACGCCCGTGTGCGTGCCGCGCATTGAATGGCGGTCATGATCGCAACAAAGCGCGCGCGGCGTGCCATCCAAACGGATGATTGGGCGCGCTTCGTCCCGGCGTGACGGGTGGGCGCGGGTCGTCGCGACGATGCCGGTGCGTCAAGCGCCAGGTAGCGGCCGCTGCCAGCCGCTCCGCGCCAACGCCGGCGGCCCATCGGCGCGGGCGGCAGGCAGGGTGCCGGTTCTGCCGATGGTCAGCATCGCGGGCGGCGGCCTACCGCGGCCGCCGTCCGGTCGTTACGCTTGGGCGATCATCCACTCTGTCCGGAAGGTCGCCATGTCCCGGCTCGATTACAAGTTGCTCGGCCCCTGTCTGCTCGCGATCGCGCTCGACGCGATGGGATTCGGGCTCGTCTATCCGATGATGTCCGCGATCTTCAGCGATCCGCACGCGGGCATCCTGCCGGCCGACGCCGGCGCGCACGCGCGCAATTTCTACCTCGGTCTCGGCTACGGGATCTATCCGTTGTGCATGTTCTTCGGCTCGTCGCTGATGGGCGAACTGTCCGATCGCTACGGCCGCCGCAAGATCCTGCTGCTGTGCGTGACCGGCCTTGCGGCCGGCTACGCGATGATGGCGGCCGGTGCGTGGCATGCGAGCGTCGCGCTGCTGTTGATCGGCCGCGGGCTCACCGGGCTGATGGCCGGCTGCCAGGGCATCGCGCAGGCGGCGATCACCGACCTGAGCACGCCGGAAAACAAGGCGTACAACATGAGCATCATGTCGCTCGCGTTCAGCGCGGGCGTGATCGTCGGCCCGGTGCTCGGCGGCGTCACGTCCGACCGCACGATTTCGCCGCTGTTCGACTACGGCACGCCGTTCGTGCTCGTTGCCGGGTTGTCGCTGATCGGCGCGTTCTGGACCTGGGCGTCGTATCGCGACTCGGCCGTGCCGCGCGGCGACACGCGTATCGATCCGCTGCTGCCGCTGCGCATCATCGGAGAGGCCGCACGCCAGCGCAACGTCGCGTTCCTGTCGGTGGTGTTCTTCCTGATGCAGGTCGGCTACGGGCTCTACCTGCAGACCATCATGCTGCTGCTGCAGGCGAAGTTCGGCTACACGAGCGCGCGGCTCGGGCTGTTCAGCGGCGTGATCGGCCTTTGTTTCGTGTTCGGCCTGCTGTTCGTCGTGCGGCTGATGCTGCGCGTATGGCGTGTGGTCGACATCGCGAAGACGGGCCTCCTCGTCGCGGGCGTCGGCCAGGTCCTGTCCGCGCTGTTTCCGCACGAGCCGGTGCTGTGGGCGCTCGCGATGGTCGTCGGCTGCTTCGACATGGTCGCTTATACGACGATGTACACGGCGTTCTCCGACGCGGTCAGCGAGGACCGGCAAGGCTGGGCACTCGGCGTCGCGGGCTCGGTGATGGCCGTCGCGTGGGTCGTCACGGGGGCGCTCACGAACCTGCTGCCGGTGTTCGGCGAGATCGGCCTGCTGCTGATCGGCGGCGCGGGCTTCCTGCTCAGCTTCGCGATGATGGTCGCGTACGGCCGCACGCAGCCGGGTGCGCGAACGGCCGCGCTGTCGTAGGCGGCAGGCACGTTGGCCCGATCCTGTCGGACGTTGTCCCGCGCGCGGCTGTCGCGCACGGCCGCGCGGCCCGACACTGGCGCCTCGCGGCCGGGGAACGTCCGGGCCGCGTCCGGCGGCGCCGGCTGGCCCGGCGCGCCGTTCCTTCGATACGCCAACCGAGAGAGCGACCCATGCAACATCCGACCATCCGTACCCTGGCGGGCGCGACCGCGCCGACATCGATCGCCGCCGCCCGCACCGCGCTGCTGGTGATCGATTTCCAGAATGAATACTTCAGCGGCCGGCTGCCGATTCCCGAGGGACCGCGCGCGTTGGGCAATGCGCAGCGCGTGATCGCGTTCGCCGATCGCGCGGGCATTCCGGTGTTTCACGTCCAGCACGTCGATTCGCCCGACAGCCCGATCTTCGCGGACGGCAGCGACGGCTTCCGCTTTCATGCGAGCCTGCAGCCGGCGCCGCATCACGCGGTCGTGAAGAAAACCTCGGTGAGCGTGTTCCCGACGACGGACATCGATGCACGCCTGAAGGCGGCCGGTATCGACACGCTGATCGTCACGGGCCTGATGACGCACGCCTGCGTGGCCGGCGCGGCACGCGATGCGGTGCCGCTCGGCTACGCGGTGATCGTCGTCGACGACGCCTGCGCGACGCGCGACCTCGACATCGCGGAGGGCGGCACGGTATCGCACCGCGACCTCCATCGCGCGACGCTGGCTGCGCTGTCGGACACGTTCGGCGACGTGCTGACGACCGAGCAGGTGCTGGCGCTCGGCGTCGCCTGACGGCCGCCGGATTCGTGCTTCAGTCGGCCCAGCCCGGCGCGGCGTACACGACTTCGCCGCGGAAGCACGTCTCGATCGCGCGGGTTTGCGCGAACGTCTCGACGGGATGGGCGAACGGATTGCGATCGAGGATCGCGAAGCTCGCGTCCTTGCCCGCCTCGAGCGAACCCGTGCAGTCGTCGAAGCGCAGCGCATACGCGGTATTCACCGTATAGGCCTCGAGCATCGTGAGCAGGTCGAGGCGTTCGTGCGGATTCCACGGCGGGCTGTCGGGCTGGTCGATCAGCAGGTGCGTGACGCCTGTCTGGATGATCTGCATCGGGTCCATCGTGCTGACCGACCAGTCGGAGCCGGCCGCGAGCATCGCGCCGGCGTTGCGCAGGCTGCGGAACGGATAGTTGCGCGCGGTGCGTTCGGCGCCGAGCAGGTCGCGATAGAGCTGCTGCTGCTCTTCGCGCGCGGCCGTCCACAGCGTCTGCACGCTGGCGATCGCGCCGAGCCGGTTGAAGCGGCTCATGTCGGCCGGATCGACGAGCTGCAGGTGCGCGAGCTGCGCGCGGCGGTCGCGCATGCCGTTGCGGATCCGGACATATTCGAGCGCGTCGAGCGTCATGCGCACCGCGCGGTCGGCGAGCGTGTGGAAGTGCAGGTCGAAGCCGGCGGAATCGGCGAGCAGGCAGATCTCGTTCAGCGCGTCCTGGCTCCACAGCGCGAGGCCGCAGTCGTCGGTGCCGGCGTACGGCTCGAGCAGCGCGGCGGTTTTCGATTCGGGCACGCCGTCGACGAAGATCTTCACCGTATGCAGGCGCAGGTTGTCGCATTCGTACGCGCGACGCCAGGCGGCGAAGCGCTCGATCTGCTCGCGCGGATCGCGGCGCGGGTTCGCATAGAGGCCCGCGCTCATGTACACCTTCAGCGTGCCCGCGCGCTGCGCGTCGGCATACGCCTTGAGTTCGGCCTCCTCGACGCGTGCGTCGAACCAGCCGGTGATGCCGTAGCCGTGCGCCATCGCGTGCGCTTTCGCGAGCGACTTCGGGTAGCCGGCCGGGCTCAGTTGCGGAATGAGCGGGCAGACACGATAGAACGCCGCTTCGTGCACGACGCCGTTCGGTGCGCCGGACGCATCGCGTTCGTAAACGCCGCCGGCCGGGTCGGGCGTGTCGGCGTGGATGCCGGCCGCTTCGAGGCCCTTCGTGTTGAGGCAGCCGCTGTGCACGTCGAAGCCGACCACGAGCAGCGGCCGGTCGGGCACGATCCGGTCGAGCAGTTCGCGGGTCGGATACGCGCCGAATGCGGCCAGGTTGGCGCCGCCGAGATAGACCCACGGCTCGTTCGGCGTCGCATCGGCGCAGGCGCGGATGCGCTGCAGGATCGTGTCGGGATCGTTGATGCCGGACAGATCGAAGTCGCCGAGGATCTGGTGGCCTTCGAGCGGGTGCACGTGGCCGTCGATGAGGCCCGGCAGCATCAGCCTGCCGGCCAGGTCGACGGTGCGCGTCGCGGGGCCGATGAGTGGACGGATATCGTCGTCGCGGCCGACCGCGACGATCTTGCCGTCCCGGGTGGCGAGCGCCTGCGCGAAGCGGCGCTGCGCGTCGCCGGTGTAAAGCAGGCCGTTCAGGTAGGCGGTGTCGGCGTATTGCATGTGTCTCCTCCGGATGGGGGCTGTTCGACGGGCGCACGTGTCCGGCGGGCGGGCCGAGGGGCTCGTCCGGTCGCGTGAACCCGGTCGGGTTGAATGGGATTGGGAGGCGTCTATGTGACGGTGCTGCGCGGCAGGCGCCGCGATGCGTCGCGGTGAAGGCCGGCCGCGGCCGGGGCGTCATGCCGATCGCGCCGCCGGGCCTGAAGCGGCAGATCGATGGGCGACGCGCGCGCGGCCGTGCGGGCCGGCGTCCATCCGGTATTCGGCATTCGGTGTCTCCGTGGCATCCGACGCGTTCCCGTCGTCGGGTGAGTCAGATACTAGGAGCGGGGCGGCCGGCTGTCTGTCATCGTTTTTAGGACAACCTGCGACAAAGCCGGCGGGGGCGGCGGGTGTGGCCGGGATGCGGAGGCGTCGTCTAGCGCCCGCGGTCTGCCGGTGGTTCTTCCTCGGTCACGCACCACGCGAACAGCCCGGCCCGGTTCGCCACGCCGAGTTTCGCGAGCGCGCGCCCGAGATAGGTGCGCACGCTGCTCGGCTTGAGCGCGAGCGTGTCGGCGATCCGGGGGACGGGCCGGCCTTGCAGCACCGCGCGGCACACGAGCCGTTCGCGCTGCGACAGCGTTGCGCCGCTGGCCGACAGGCGCTGTTCGAAGCGCTGCAGCAACGCGCCGTCGTCCGAGCGTGGCGTCAGGCGGGCGAGCCGCGCGTGCTGGATCAGCAGCGGCAGCACGAAATCGCCAAGCTGCCGCAGCAGCGCCAGTTCGGCCAGCGTATAGGACGGCTGGCCGCGCCGGCGGAACAGCGAGAACGCATAGACATAGTCGCGCTCGCTGCCGAGCAGCGTGCAGTCTTCGCCGAGTTCGCCGAGCGCGAACTGGCGGCCGTATTCGGTTGCCGTGTCGACGTCCTCGTTGCACGAGAACACGAGCTGCGAATCGGTGGTGCGCTCGATATGCGGGAGCAGCGTGTCGTTGCGCCAGTCGCCCTGTGTATACAGATCGAGCGCGTGGCGTGTGCCGTCGGGATCGTCGCCGCCCGCGAAGAACAGCACGTCGACGCTGTCGACCGAATGCGATGGCGCGTCACGCCGGTAGCGCGTCGCGACGCTGTAATGGGACTGCGGATCGACGGTTTCGCGCAGCCAGGCCCAAAGCCGGGCGGGAAACTGCGGACTGCCGAGGCTGGCGACCAGGTCGCCGGCATTGCTGAGGGAAATATGGGCGGGGCTCATCGTTGACACCGTCTTCGCGAACGGCCGCCCGTGCCGGCCGTGTTTCGCGTGCGACGGCGAGCCGGCGGCGCGGCGGCCGGCGGTGCGGTCATGCGGGACGGAGGCCGGCGCGGCGGCGAAGCTCGATTGTAGGAGACTTCGCCGCCGCGAGGCATTCGCGCTTGCCCGGCGGGCGGCCGATCGTCCGTCGACGGGCGGCGCGCATCGTTGCGCGCCGCGTGGCGGCCCCGCGCGTCAGAACATCGTGTTCGCGTTCGCGGACGTTTCGGGTACCGGCTGGATCACGTCCCAGTGTTCGACGATCTTGCCGTCCTTCACGCGGAAGATGTCGACGACGGCCTCGCCGCGGTCGCCCGGGCGCTCGGTCGCGTGCACGTGCAGGTAGACGAGGTCGCCGTCGGTTGCGCTGCGCACGATGCGCGCGCGCGACGCCGGGTTCTTCTGGAAGGCGCCGACGAAGTACGACACGAACGGCTTCTTGCCGTCCGGTACGTGGGGGTTGTGCTGTTTGTAGTCGTCCGCGACGACGGCGGCGGCCTCGACCGCTTCGTGCTTGTTGAAGAAGCGGTCGTAGAACGTCAGCACGAGCTGGCGGTTGGCTTCCTCGGCGGCCAGGTTGCGCGTGGCCGGGCCGGCGGCCAGCGCGGCCGTCGACGCGGCCAGCAGGACGAGCGCGGCAACGGTGCGAACGGGGGAGCGGAGCGATGACATGTAGCGGGTTCCTTGTCTGACGAAGCGTGGGTTGGCGCGCGATGCGCGACGGCGGGTCGGGCCGGCCATGACGATCGGCGGGCGACGGGGCAGGGTGGCGGATGCACGGGCGTTGTCGACGCGAGGGATTCGCCGCCCGGTTCGTATCGTCGAGATACGGAGTGGGCGCGTCGTCGTCATGCTTCGTTGAACTGCCGAATCCGTGCGGCTGCCGGGCCGCTCGAATGGTACAGTTGCCGCGAACCCGTCACAAGAAGTCAGCGCGGTGT
Organism: Burkholderia cepacia ATCC 25416; assembly: GCF_001411495.1. Classification (NCBI taxonomy): domain Bacteria; kingdom Pseudomonadati; phylum Pseudomonadota; class Betaproteobacteria; order Burkholderiales; family Burkholderiaceae; genus Burkholderia; species Burkholderia cepacia. The sequence goes on from NZ_CP012982.1 coordinate 2,693,205, forward strand.
GAACAGGTCACACCGCGCTGACCATGCGTTGCCCTTGAAAGAGAATCCCGTCATGCCGTTCCCGCCCGCCGACGAAACCGTCGAACTCGATCAGCCCTGCCCGATCCGCGATGTGCTCGACCGCATCGGCGACCAGTGGAGCCTGCTCGTGCTCGAAGCGCTGTCCGGCGGGACGATGCGTTTCAACGAACTCGCCCGCGCGATCGGCGATGTGTCGAAGCAGATGCTGTCACGCACGCTCAAGCGGCTCGAACAGGACGGCTTCGTCAGCCGCACGCTGTTCGCCGAAGTGCCGCCGCGCGTCGAATATGCGCTGACCGACCTCGGGCGTTCGTTCCTGACGCCGATGCAGGCGATGATCCAGTGGGCGGACGAACATCATCGCGCGATCTGCGCCGCGCGGCGCCGTGCACGGGAGCTGGACGGCGGCGGGCGCTGAGCAGGGCGTACGCGCTGTTTTGTCGATGGACGGTGTGCGGCGGATCGAGTGCGATGCGACGAGGCATGCCGCGATTGCATGTGCATTGCCGCATGTGATTTCGTTATCCGAATGATCTCGACGGGGCGGCAGGCATCGCCGAAGTTTCAATGTGCTCCGTTCGTCCCGAATGCGGGAATGCACTGGCGGTGCCCCGCTTGCGGAGTACGCGCCGGGGCGATTGCAATGGCGGTCTTTCGCTGCACAGCGCATGAGAGGTGCGGCAGGGGCTGGCCGAACCGGGAAGGCGCATCGCAGACCGGCGGGCATATCGATGGCCGAGGGTGCCTGATCCGATGGACGCCTGGGCGCATGCGTCGGGGCGAGGTGGGGCAGGACGCGCGGGGGCGCCTGCCGGGCATCATGATGTCGAGGCTGAATGGCGCGGGTTCGTCGCGCCGTCTGGTTCCGGGGCTGCCATCGGCCGAATGCGGGGTGCCGCGCGCCTGCCTATCGCCACGTGCCGTCGACGTAGAGCCACACCTGTCCCTGGCGGCGCCAGTAGCCGGGCACCCATCGACGCCCGGGGCGCCGTGCGACCCAGCGGCCCGGCACCCATATATAGCGGCCTCGCTGCCAGCGCCAGTAACCGTCCGTCCATATATAGCCGTGCGGCCGTGGCGGCGGTGGGCGGCGATCGTGTCTCGCGGCCGGCGGCGCGAAGCCCGGGCGGTCCGCATAGGGCGGCCTGCCGGGCGCGCGGTTCGGGCCGGGCGGCCGATATCCGGGCGGCGGGGGCGGCACGGGCTGGGCCGAAGCGGCACGGAGCCAGCTGCCGGTGCCGACGAAGGCGGCGGTCAATCCGATGGCGCGCAACACGGAGCGTCGATTCATGGCGTGTCCTGTTCAGTATTCGAGGCTGCCTTACATTAGCCTGCCAGTCCGCCGGGCGGGTTACGCGTACGGTCAAGGCTGTTACCGTGTGTCACGGCAGGCGGGCGAACCGCCAGCGGGCGGAGGCCGGTCTCGCTGTTTTTCTGCGGCTGACGATGGATGTTGCCCGCGCTGCACGAACGTCGCGTCCTGTTTACCGGCTGACGGATGTGTTTTAGGCGCTCGGAGCCAGAAATTCGAGATCGAATCGGGTAAAATTTGCCGATTCCGGGGTGCCGTGCCGAATCCGTTTGTTGTTTCTATGCAACCGTCAAGACGATGACATGAAAGAATGGTGCGATGGAAGCCTCCAAAAAGCCCCCGTCAAGAAGTCAAAAACAAACGTCAAAACAAATACTTATAACTCGGCCCCACTTTCATTATTTCTAGTTCTGGAAAAGCTTATTTCTTTATTTGCGGATCGCTCCCCTAGGGTACACCCCTAAACTCACGGTTCCCAAACGGGCAACTATCCGGGCGCGGCCAGCAGGATCGATGGCGCTCCCGGGCGGTTGCAGACCGTTTATGAACAAGGTCGCGAGACCTGCCTCTTTTTAGAAGGGAGCTCCACGAATGAACAAGACTCTGATCGTTGCAGCAGCTGCAGCATCGTTCGCAACCGTCGCTCACGCGCAAAGCAGCGTCACGCTGTACGGCGTGCTGGACGCAGGCATCACCTACCAAAGCAACGTCGGCGGCAAGTCGCTGTGGTCGATGGGCTCGGGCGTTGACCAAAGCCGTTTCGGTCTGCGTGGTTCGGAAGACCTCGGTGGCGGCCTGAAGGCAATCTTCACGTTGGAAAGCGGTTTCAACATCGGTAACGGCAAGCTGGGCAACAACGGCGGCATGTTCAACCGCCAGGCTTTCGTTGGCCTGTCGAGCCAGTACGGCACGGTTACGCTGGGTAAGCAATACGACGCAACGCAAGACTACCTGGCGCCGCTGACGGCAACGGGCTCGTGGGGCGGCACGTACTTCGCGCACCCGATCAACAACGATCGTCTGAGCACGAACGGCGACGTCGCGCTGAACAACTCGATCAAGTACACGAGCGCTAACTACGCTGGCCTGCAATTCGGCGGCACGTACTCGTTCTCGAACAACACGAACTTCGGCAACAACCGTGCATACAGCGCGGGTGCTGCATACCAGTTCCAAGGCCTGAAGCTGGCAGCAGCTTACTCGCAAGCGAACCTGGGTGACGGTACGAACACGAGCGGCGCATCGTCGATCAACGCACAAGGCCGTGTCCGTACGTACGGCGCTGCTGCTGGTTACGCATTCGGCCCGGCACAAGTCGGTGCTGCATGGACGCAATCGCGTATCGACAACCAGGCTAACGGTGTTGGCACGCTGCGCGCTGACAACTACGAAGTCAACGCAAAGTACAACCTGACGCCGGCTCTCGGCCTGGGTGCTGCTTACACGTACACGAACGCGAAGGTCAACAACGGCAGCTCGCACTGGAACCAGTTCGGCGTTCAAGCTGACTACGCTCTGTCGAAGCGCACCGACGTCTACGCACAAGCTGTGTACCAGCGTGGCGCGAAGGGCAACAACATCGTCGGCACGGGCATCTACAACGGCGACAACACGACGGCTTCGAGCTCGTCGATCAACCAAACCGCAGCAACGGTTGGTCTGCGTCACCGCTTCTAAGCGTGACGGCGGGGTAACCCGCTTCGCAGTATCGAAAAAGGCGCCTTCGGGCGCCTTTTTTTTCGTCTGTGGAACGAGGTGTCGGCGATTCGCATCCTCCGGATGCAAAAAAGCGAGGCGTGTGCCTCGCTTTTCGCGTTGTGCGTCGTTGCGGGGCGATACCCGCCGCAGATGGCTCAGCGCGTGTATTCGCCGTTGGCTTCCGGCTGGAACACGATCGCGGCGACCTTCATCAGCTTTTCGGCGCCGCTCGGCTGCATCACCTTGACCATCTGGCCGCGTTGGGTGCCCAACAGTGCCATACCGACGGGCGAGAAGACGTTCAGGCGGCCCAGTTCGAGATTGGCGGCATCCGGATAAACAATCGTCCAGGTGGCCTGTTCCTGGGACGCTTCGTCAAGCAGCGTGATTTGCGAATTCATCGTGACGACGTTCGCCTTGATGGCATCGGGCTGGACGATGTCGGCGCGCTCGAGCAGCGTATCGAGCATCGCCTGGAAGCGCGGGTTGTGTTCGGCGTGCTTCTCGAGGCGAGCAACGTCGAGTTCGGTCAACTGGTAAAGGCGTTGTTTCATGGCTGTTCTCCAAATGATCGGCAGGGGCAGGCGTGGCGTGCCTATGAGGATCGCCCGGAGCCTGTCTGACCTGGCTCCGGGAGGAGGCCGAGCCGTCAGATCAGGCGCCGGGCAGGGGCGAGCGGCGCTTGGGCCGTGCGTCGAGCGAGGGGATGCGCCGGATGACCGGCGCGCGCACGCACGCCGGCCGGGCCGGACGGCGAAACCGAAAGGGGCGTGAGCGCGTACATGGTGGATGGAAGATCGACTGACGAATAAAACCTTACGATTCTACAACACAACCTTCGGAATATGTGATCTGGCCGTCGGCAGTTCGTCAGCGATTGTTGTGCTGATGAAGCAAGTTGTCGCGATATCGCCCGAAAAATGTCGGCTATTTTTGTCGAAATCGCAACGCTGTATGTTCAAACTAAGGGTTTCCCCTTGGAGATGCGAGAACTACACTGCATTCAATCGCTTCAGACAGTCCTGCCGAGGCGACGTCATAAGAGAACATATTCCGGAGGTAAATCATGAAGTCGATCATCTACGCAGCCATCGCCGCATCCGTCCTTGCCGCCCCGATCGCATCGTTTGCACAGTCCGAGCAGGGTTTGACCCGCGACCAGGTCAAGGCCGAGCTCGTGCAACTCGAACAGAACGGCTACAAGCCGCTGGCGAGCGATTCGCAGTATCCGGACAACATCCAGGCCGCCGAACAACGCATTCAACCGAACCAGCCGATGCTCGCGCAAGCCGATACGAGCGGCTACGGTGCCGTGGCAACGGGTGCCGGGCAAGCCGGCCGCCGCATGACGCGTGAAGCACCGAACCCCGTGAACTCGGTCTACTTCGGGAACTGAACACCGCCGGGTCTGCCCGAGCGCACCGCTTAATCGACGAGACGCGCGCCAGTTGCGCGCGTCATTCGCCCGCAGGAGCAGAACCTCCGTCGCCGCATTCCGGCGGCTTTCCGCCCAGACGCTCACGCGTTTGGGCCTTTTTTGCTGGGGCGGGTCAGGCGGACGTAACCGCAGGCGTACCGTGGATATAGTGTTCGAGCTGGCTGATCGTGAATTGCTGATCGGCAATCACGCTCTTGACGAGGTCGCCGATCGAGATGAGGCCGACCAGCTTGCCGCCGTCGAGGACGGGCAGGTGGCGCATCCGGTGTTCGGTCATCAGCGCCATGCACTCGTCGGTGGATTGCGACGGTTCGACGTAGCGCACCTTCGCCGTCATGATTTCCTCGACGCGGGTGGCTTTCGACGAGCGATCCTGCAGGACGACCTTGCGCGCGTAATCGCGCTCGGTGACGATGCCCGCTATGTCGTCGCCGTCCACGACCAGCAGCGCGCCGATGCCCTTTTCCGCCATCAGCTTGATGGCGTCGTAGACGAGATCGGTCTTCGTGACGGTATAGATGGTGCGGCCCGAATCCGGCTTGGCCTTGAGAATCTGCGCGACAGTCGTGCTCATTCGCTTTCTCCGTGTGCAGGTCGATGCAGGGCAGGCAGGGCGTGATGCGTGTCACCCGATGAGCCCAGTATAGCCGCGCAGGTGGCGGCAGTCGCGTGACGATTCCAGATTAGCGGTAAACTCCCGTCACGCACTATCCACACAACTCCTACATTCCTGAACGTTTCGATTGAATTCATGATGTCTTCGCGTCCACAATCGCCCACGCCGGGCAAATCGAAAGTTTCATAGGAACATTTCTATCCCGCTTTTCGTCTTTTTAAGACTTTGATTTGCAAGGTAAATTTGCAGACCTTGGCTCCGTGCGTGGTTTTCGCGTAAGTGGTCTAAAAAAATGAAAGTTACGCGGAAGTTACGCGACACGGTAAGATGATGACAATTGCTCATCATCCGGGGGAACCGTGGCAACACCAAAACCAAGCATTCAGTCACGAACTGCTCGCGCCAAGCTTGCGCATCAGAATGAACCGTATTGGCATAGCATTCGGCGCGGTCTACACCTTGGCTACAGAACGTCCACGCTAGGCCCCGGAACATGGGTCGGACGGCTGTATCTCGATAAGCGATATCACCACACAACCCTCGAAGAGCAAGCCGAATTTGACGAAGCTCGAAAGGCGGTTGAGCAATGGGCCGATGCTGTCGTCAAAGGTACTGGAAAGCGGGCAGACGATCCGACAGCGCCAGTTACGGTTGAGGACGCCTGCCGGAAGTACGTTGAGGACTTGGAGAACCGGAAGGGGAAAAGGAGCGCTTACGACGCGTCCAACCGATTCGAACGCTTGGTATACGGCAAGCCGATAGGGAAGACCATGCTTGCCCTGTTGGAATCGAAACAGGTCACAGGATGGCACCGCAATCAAACGAAAGGTGCCGAAGGTGAAGATGATCTTCGAAAGGCGCGCGACTCTGCTAACCGCAATCTAAAGAGCCTCAAAGCCGCGCTGAACTTCGCACGCGACAACAAGTGGGTTGATAGTGACTTGCAGTGGAAGGTCGTGAAGTACTTCGAAAAGGTCGATATGGGCCGCGATGGCTTCCTGACCGTCGAGCAGCGCAATCATCTACTTAACTGCATGCCAGAAGATTTGCGCCTATTCGCAACCGCGCTCATGCTGCTTGGATGCCGGCCTGGAGAACTCGTTAAGGCTCGCGTCTCAGACTACAACCCGCACTCGGGAACGCTCATTCTGCGCCCGAGCAAAACAAAATCTCGGACGATAACGCTTTCAACAAGGGCTCGTGAATTGTTTGATGCGCAAGCGAAAGACCGGGGTAGGGACGCTTACCTGTTCGTCACTGATCATCATAAGAAATGGACGGTTCACTTCCAAGACCATCCGGCGTACGTCTGCACCGTCAACCCGTTCAGGGTGTTGCCACCAACCGCGCAACGTGCCCGTATCCGGAGACACGAACTCCGGCAACGGGTCTGTTCCTGCGGGGGCCGATGCGTACGAGAGTGCTTGTGACCTGCTCCCCGCGTTTAGTACGGTGACGGTGTAGAGTCCGTTCCAGAGAGGGACGGCAATGAAAAAGCGATTCACCGAAGAGCAAATCATCGGCATCTTGAAGGAAGCCGAGGCTGGCCTGAAGCCGGCGGAGCTGTGCCGCAAGTACGGCATCTCGGAAGCGACCTACTACAACTGGAAAGCGAAGTTCGGCGGGATGACGGTCTCCGAAGCGCAGCGCCTGAAGGAACTGGAGCAGGAGAACAGCAAGCTCAAGCGTCTGCTGGCCGAATCGATGCTCGACAACGCCGCGTTGAAGGACCTGCTGGCTCGAAAGTAGCAAGCCCGCAGGCCAAGCGCGAAGCGGTCCGGATATTGATGACCGAACGTGCCATGGGTGTTACCCGGGCCTGCGGGCTGGTAGGGATTTCGCGCTCGCTGTTCCACTACGAATCACGCCGCCGAGTTGACGACGAAGCGCTGACTGGCCGGATGATGGCCATCGCCGCGCAGAAGCGCCGATACGGCTATCGCCGGATTCACGTGCTGTTGCAGCGGGATGGCTGCTTCGCCAACCACAAGCGCATCTGGCGCCTGTACAGCAAGGCGGGGCTGAGCGTGCGCAAGCGGCGACGCAAGCGTATTGCGGCTGTCGAGCGCACGCCGCTGCCGTTAGCAACAGGCCCGAATCAGAGCTGGTCGATGGACTTCGTTTCTGACGGGCTGGCCTATGGTCGGCGGTTTCGATGCCTGAACGTGGTCGACGACTACACGCGCGAGTGCTTGGCCATCGAGGTCGATACTTCGCTGCCGGGCCTACGAGTGCAGCAAGTGCTCGAGCGGCTCAAGGAGATGCGAGGCTTACCCGCATCCATCACGGTCGACAACGGGCCGGAGTTCGCTGGTAAGGTGCTGGATGCATGGGCCTACGAAGCCGGTGTCACGCTGTCGTTCATTCGGCCTGGCAAGCCGGTGGAGAATGCCTATATCGAGAGCTTCAACGGGCGGTTCCGCGACGAATGCCTGAACGAGCACTGGTTCGTCTCAATGCGCCACGCCAAGCGGCTGATTGAGGAATGGCGTATCGAGTACAACACCGAGCGGCCTCATAGTTCACTCGGCTATCTGACGCCGGTGCAGTTCGCGCGGGCGCACGATGCAAAGCAGCAGTTTTTAACCTCGGACTCTAACTGCAGTTCGGACTAAAACCGGGGGCAGGTCACTTGCTCGCTAGACTTTGGCTGCAAATGCCGATCCCTCCGCGTCTCATCTAGACGCCTTGTCCCTTCCTTCCCGAACGCGTGCCGCTCGGCCTCCTCATCCGTCATCCAGAATTTGCAGTCGATTACGCCGTAGTACGAGTCCACGTACTGCCAGCGGTGCTCCCAGACCGGTTCCACGATTCACCTCAAATGACTGTATGGATATACAGTATATTCCGCGCTACTATGGGTCGGTCAGGTCCAAGAAACGGGGAGCGCCATGTGCACGAATACAGGGCTCCGGGCGAAGACCCCGGCATCAGTGAGCTGAAGATTGGTATTGGCGACCTGTATCGCCGCGATCCGTGGGAGCTTCACGTCTACCCGGACTACGCCGCACCCATCGCCTACGCGTCCGGGGACGGTTTAGGCGTCGTCAAGGCCGTGTTTGGCTTCTGGCCTAAGTTCATGCAGCCGGAGCGTTTGGACGAGAAGGGGAAGAAAAAGCGCAAGCTCGACACCATGAACGCCCGGACGGAATCGGTGGGAGAGTCACGTCTATACGGGAAGGCATGGCGAGAGGGGCAGCGATGCTTGATCTCGGCACAGTGGATATACGAACCGTGCTACGAGACTGGAAAGAACGTGTGGCATTGAATCGGCCTGGTTGATTGGCGTCCTTACTGCGTGGCCGGCATTTGGCGGCACTACGAGGATCAAGACGGACGATCGTTGATTGGCATGACCATGCTAACCGTCAATGCGGACGGGCACCCCTTCATGTCACGGATGCACAAACCGGCCGACGAGAAACGGTCAGTGGTGATCCTGCGGCCGGACGATTGGGAGGAATGGCTAACGACGCCGAACATCGAGGCCGCGCGTGCCATGCTTCAGCTATACCCGGCCGACGAAATGACAGCGGAGCCGGTGGCCGCATCGGCCGAATGATGACTTCAGCGAGCGCGCGTCCCATCTGATGTATATTAGGTCTATAAGAGAAAAATTTAGACCGAATATGCTCGGGGGCCATGATGGCAGCGCGAACAATACAAGAGTTTGCAACTGAACGAGGAATCCCGTACTTGCTGCATTTCACCAGATTATCCAACCTTCAATCCATCCTGACTCACGGACTGGTATGCCGCAATAGTTTGGATGGGACGAATGTTATCGGTACGGTGAACGATCAGCACAGGCTCGATGGAACGGATGCGGTATGTGTGTCCATAGGTTTTCCTAACTATAAAATGTTCTTTCGTTGTAGGCGTGAGCATCAGCAGGAGGAATGGGTAGTAGTGGCCATTCAGCCCAAGGCACTCTGGGAATTACGGTGCGCTTTCTGTGTCACGAACGCAGCGTCCAGCCGGGTTACTTCTATCCCGCTCGTACAGCGAACCGGGTTACCTGCGTTTCAGGCCATGTACAACGACTATGACGATAAAGTCAGAGCAACCCTGAATTTGAAAGACTACATTCCGACCAATCCGCAAGCAGAGGTACTGATGCTGGACGGCGTTCCGGCGACATACATTATGGGCGTTGCCGTGCAAAACCTTGTGATGAAGGCGCAGATTGAGGCTCTCTATCCCGGCCTCGCAGTGCGGAAGATCGACACGTTCTATTCTGCCCGCCACGACTATTCCCACTGGCCGGCACAGCAAGCATAGACATGGCTACACGTCCAATATTCGTCCCGTCCCTAAGTGGCCCGTTGCTGGTATCTACGGAGCTTTTGGAGTTCCAATGGTTTCCCGGCATGGCGAAAAGCCAAGCTCAGAAGTCAATCGAGTCACTTCATCAGGTGGCGAAGGAACGACTGCACGTCGATAAAGTGTTAGAAATATCCAGCAAGTCCAAGGACGATTACGGCGTCAAGTTGAGCGCATTCAATCTGATGATAAAGACGCCGCGTCGCCAATACAGCCTTGAGTGTGCATATCAAGCTAGTAAAGTATTCGAGCGCGGAGGTCCATTTACAGACCTTCTTAATGCAAAGTCAATTGATGCGAAGCGCGATCCGCGTCTTACACAGTTTGGTCGATTGATCAAATTTCAGTGGTACGGTACGGACTGGCCGCTCCAACCCCGAACTGCGTTCTATGACTGGCTTTATATCAACGCCTTGCACAGGCAACCTGAACTTGCTGAGATTGTTTTGAATTATCGCGCATTCTCTGACATTGCGTTTAACCCTGAGCGCTCGATAAATTGTCAGGCGTACGCGGCTGCTCTCTACGTGTCGATGCATGAGCGCGGACTGTTGAGAGACGAAATTCTGAAAGATCAAGATGAGTACCTGCGTGTGATCAATACGGGCGCGGTCAGTAACGCTCACGAGAACACGCTTCGAAACCGATCGCTACTTGATTAGCTAGATGATGGGCGTAAGAAGTGCCAGCGGCGTAGATTTTGAGCATGATAGTTGTGCAGCGTACGCGGACCACCGTACGCGAATAAAGGCATTCTGAACACGCGTCGATTCAAAGACCAAACCGACCTACGGGGTAAGAGATATATGCTCGATTCAGTTAGTGCGCTTGCGTTCGAGATGCAGAGCGGAAAGGGTATGTTTGCGCTGCTGCTTGGCTCTGGTGTGTCGCGGTCGGCAAAGATTCCGACTGGTTGGGACATCACGCTAGATCTGATACGGAAGGTCGCGGCAGCGCACGGCAGCGATCCGGGCGACAATCCTGAGAGTTGGTATCAGGACACCTTTGGAAAGGCGCCAGACTATTCAGACTTGCTAAATGAGTTGGCTACGACGCCGACGCTCAGGCAGCAAGTGATCCGCCCGTATATCGAGCCCAACAGCGATGAGCGCGCGCGCGGTGAGAAGCTTCCTACTGCGGCCCATCGAGCGATTGCGCGCCTTATTCAGAGCGGACACGTTAGAGTCGTGCTCACCACGAATTTCGATCAGTTGCTTGAGCAAGCCTTGTCCGAGCTAGGCGTAAGCGCCACCGTCGTTGCGTCGGCTGATCAGGTCGCGGGAGCCATGCCGCTTGTACACGCTGACGTGACAATCGTTAAGCTTCACGGCGACTATCTCGATACGCGCATCCGAAATACGCTCGGGGAACTGTCAGAGTACGAACCTGCGATTGACCGCCTCTTAGATCAAATCGTAGACGAATTCGGGTTGGTGGCATGCGGTTGGTCAGCCGATTGGGACGTGGCGCTCAGAGCGGGCATAGATCGCGCGCCTTCGCGACGTTTCCCGATGTACTGGGCCACGCGCGGGGAGCCCGGAAAGGCTGCGAAAGCGCTGATAGAAAGGCGTGGCGGCCGCGTCATTTCGATCAATGGGGCGGACGAATTTTTTGATTCTCTCGAACAACGCGTCAGGGCGATTGAGGCGCTGAACCGGCCGCACCCGTTGTCTACGGATATCGCGGTCGCGATGCTTAAAGAGTATCTCCCCGATCCGCTGCACAGGATTAGATTGCATGACTTCCTAACCGCCGAATTCAACCGAATCATCGGCCGCTTGAATCAGGCCGGAAAGTACGCACCTGCGTTCTCGCCGGATGCGTTTGCAGCAAGATTTGAGGAACTGCGTGCGGCCGTGGACCCGATTTTGCCTTTAGCCTATGCGGCCGGTATGTGGAGTGATGAACAGCAGACGCGCCCTTGGGTAGAGTTCGTGCGCGAGTTAGCATCGCGTCGAGAGGGGGTCTCGGGTGACTCTTTCATGGTTGACATGCTTGCGCTTCCAGCAACGCTAGTCATGTACGCGTTCTGTCATGGTGCTCTTGTCGGGAAAAATCCTAGCACAATGGGCCAGATGGTAAGCGATACGTCGGACAACGGGAGAAAGAAGACCGTACTTGGCGATGAATTGAACATTGGACTACTGCTGAGCGATGATAGGGTGTTTAAGCAACTGCCTCGTTATGCTGACAAGCGAGTGCCGGCATCGGAAATGATGGGGGATATTCTTGAGCAACTGTCGAAACGCGAATTGCGCACGAGTGACGCGTTCAATCAAGTCTTTGCTCGGTTGGAATTTGCCCTCGCTTTCGGCTATGCAGAACGAGAACTTGACGAGGTTGGGAGCCACTTTTGGGCCCCTGCCGGGCGATTGTTCTATGACACGCGTACGCGTCAGGCTTTGATGCAGGAGTGGAAGCAAGATTTTGACGAGCGTGGGCTACAAAGCGATTTGTGTCAGATGGCCGGATTGACGTTTGAGCCGATGATCGATGAAATGCGTGCGTTATTTCAGCGATAGTTCGCTGACGAGGACATGTGATGAAGCTTTATAGATATCGTCAAATTAACACGAACACTTTTGGCGAGATCGCGGAGAGGAGGGCGTGGTTCTCGAAGTATTCTGAGCTGAATGACCCTTTCGAGGGGAGGTACATCAATAAATCCAGCGATAGCAGTCTGGATGTACTAATCCAGACGTTTCGTGTTTGTTGCTTCAGTAAGCGTAACGATAATCTGCTCCTTTGGGCTCATTACGCCGAAAATCATAGGGGAGTTTGTCTTGAGTATGATATTCCGGATGAAACCTTCAAGACGCGATTTTTCCCCATTAATTATAGTGCATCACAGCCGGTGATTGATCGAGTAAACCGTTATCCTGTCGGAGATGTAAATTCCGGTAGTCTTTTAATGGATATGAAGGATGCTGTTTTCTTGACCAAAAGTGAGGATTGGAAGTATGAAGAAGAATGGAGGATGCTCCGTATAACCGAGAGATCGGAAGAAAAAGGCGAGAAGCATGAGATTCCGGGGAATCTGTCAGCTATCTATTTCGGACTTCACACTAGCGAAGCGGCAAGAAATATCATTACCAAATTAGCGTCTTCAACGTCGCCTGTCGAATTCTGGCAGGCGTCGTTGCGTGCAGGATATTTTTCGCTTGAATTTGCGCGGGCTGAAGCGTAAGTCCGCGCGTGGCTCAGCGATAGAGCGCGCCGTCAATGTGCAATGGTGCGGCTCTCGTCGGTCGAGACGCGCGGCTTGAACAGTCCACGCTTTGGCGGATTCGCCTTGGCAACGAATGCGGTACGCTTGGGCACATACTTGCGCAACAGTGCTGCCTCACCCTGAGCCGTTACGCGCACTGTGTGGCTGGCGTGCTCTGTGCCATTCTCGTCCGTGTACACGCGCGTAGCGAGATAGAACCACGGCGCATAGTCGCGGTACGGTGTTCCGTCCGCCTTCAAAATCTTGTCTTCGCGCAGCAGAACAAACAAGCGATTCCGGCCGATGTTGTAACCGGCCTGCGTTAGCTTTTGGGCCATCGTCGCCATGTCCAAAACCTCATCCGTTGCCAGCAATGCTTGTGAATGCTCGACGTGCGGTTGTTGCTGTTCGATAAGCTTGGCTTTGGCCTCGTTATCAAACGCCAGTGCCGCGCGCTGTTCCTCAAGGTCTGCGGCCAATCGGAGCGCTTCGCCTAAAGTCTTCGGAATCAGGAAAGCAGGTTTTACAGCATGCGTGGCTACCTGTGTTTCCAGTTCTTGCCAGCGATCCACTAGGCGCGCGGTAAATTCTGGCGATAGTTGTGCCACCACTACGATACTATCGCGCTTGCCTTGCTCGCCCGAAAACATATATTCAAAAGTGGGGCGGCCACCGGTAGCCTTTTCCTGCATTGCAGGTAAAGCAATTACGCCGCGTTCGGTTAGGCGTTCGATGGTTACGCGTACGTTGTCGTGTCGTGATCCAACCAAGTCCGCAATGTCACGGCTAGACATGGTGACGGGTTGTGCCGGATCGAAATTCATTAGGCCGTTGTTCATAATATTTTCTCGCTAGAGTATCTGGGGATTCTGTGAATCTAAGCCTGCATTAGAAGCGCGGCAGGCAAGCAATGATCGAGGCGAACAGGGCGGCGGCGATTGCCGCGGACAGCACAAAATTCCCTACCGGGTGTGAGTGGAGGCGTTTAATCATTGCGGTTCCTTGTCTGCCGTGGCTTTGAATTCCGACCGGAGCGCGGTCAATTCGCCGTCAATCGTCACGAACTTGACGTTTCCAGCGGCTGCGGTCATACCGTCCATATATGCCCGAATGCATCGACGGGCAAGTTGCTGTAGCGACAAATCCTGTTCCTTTGCGAGCGCCTTGAATGCGTCATATTCATCTGCGGGCATTTCGACGTGAATTTGTCGGCCACGCGGCTTCTTTTCTGTCATGGGAATTTCCTTCGTGCTTCAGCACATTAATTTCATACGTATGTTATTTACTGCCTCACTCCTAAAATTGACGTTTTCGGAGCGGAAAAGGAGGGGGAGGGGCAAAGATTATTGTTACAGATCATTACTTGGGCCTGTTAGAAAGGATCACGTGCTTCAGAAAACAAAAAACCCCGCTGGATCAATCCAAGCGGGGTTAGTTGGTAGGTATTTCGTTCTTTGCCAAGTCTCGCGCACGTTCCATCAAACTATCGATGACGTGATCGCACAAATATTCGAATTCATCCAGGGGGCTATGGTCACGGAGTCGATAGCATTCGTCTACATGCTTCAAGACTTCGGCCGATGTTTGCGCCTTCGAAGCTGCACGCGCTGCGGTTGCGAAGGATATGATTAGGTCGTTGTTCATTTTGGAGTCTATAGGCTGGATGGTTAATGAGGGGAATGCATTAAGTCGTTATTCAATGGGGTTAAGCAATCTTGAACGTGGTGAGCATGTAGGCAAACAGCCTGCGCTACGCTTGCCCGTAGCTCGCTACGCGACACCAATTGTTAAAACAAAACCCAAAGGATATAGAGAACAAGTGAGAAGGCAGTCTTGTAATAGGGTATGTATTCCTTATCTTGTAAAGGCGTCTGCACTCGCTGTGGTCGTGTGTGTGGTACTTCACCCCAAAGCGACTCCCTTCCTCATCCTAAAACAAAGACCCTATACGGGTTCTATGAGTAGACTTGGAATAAGAGTAGCTTTGGTGATTGTCTTTTACACATACAGTTGTCTGAATGTGACTTCACCCGTCTTTCGACAATGGATTCTTACACAGGCCGGTGAGGCGATACCGACTTACTGTCAGCTATGTTGCACTACTTCCTGTGTCCCTATAGGCCATCCATTACGCGCGGCCTCAATAAAGCATGTACGGGAGTTGAAATAATCTCACCCCATTGGAGTTGCACCACCGTGGATACTTACAGCCCTACTGCCTACGGTCACTTTATCTACTCGGTTTTCTTGTCAGCGGCCCCAAGTGCGGCCCATTGCTTTACTACGCGGACAGTACGCCCCGCAGAGGATTTCCATATGCAGGCTTCGAGCTTGCGCTCGCATAATCAAATTGAAGGAATCGTGAGATTTCCTCTTGCCAGCTATTTACTGGCTCAAAATCAAATTGAGCGGATCGCGAACGGAAACCCCACTGACTTTATATAATTTAATGTCATAAGTGGCGAGTGCTATTGCGGATTTTGGAATAAGAGGTGAAAAGCCGAATAGGGCTGAAAAACGATCCCTGTTTGTTCGATTGAAAATTAGGGCGCGACTGTAGACTAAGAGCGCTGTACCTCTTGCCTCGATTTCCCTGCCTTATCATCAGATAGGCTTTTCGCCCGTCCTGCCTCAACGCTTGACGGGCTTTTTCCTATATGGAGCGCGTATCCGTGATTTATGATTTTTATTCTATCGTCGGAATCGAAGCCGAGCATCTTAAGCCGATGTTTTGGGGTATCAATCCTTATGGAGAGCACCCCGCCAATCTTGAGCAAGATTCCGTGACCCTCAACGATTCTGACGAAGTGGGAACGTATGTAATCTTCCACGATAAGAAGGGTCCACTCTTGCAAGTCAATTTGGCTACGCCCTTCAAGACGGCCGAACACGACTACGACGCACAAGCGCACATGCGGGTTACCCTGCGCCAGCTTCTTGTCGATATCGCAAATCAGGAATCCCGTAAGCCTGAGTCCGCCGCGATCTACAGCAAATTCCTTGGTCTTATCGCAATGAGCGTCAAGACGGAGATAAAGGAATCGTGATATAGAATGGACCCCCGTAGTCCCCGTATACCAGCCTCGGTTGTGCGGTTTGTTGACCCGTGCGTTCGTCACTGCTCGCGCGGGCTTTTTTCATACAAATAAAAGACCCCGCTCAGATTGCTCTGGCGGGGCCTGATTATTTTCACAACGGAAGGACTGATGGGACGGCCTTCGAATCAGTTTGCGGCCGTTTTGTCGTAGCAGACTCGGCTGTCACCTTCTCCGGTGCACTCAATCAAGCCTTTTGCAACCTTGTCCGCATAAGCTTGTTTCTGTGCCTTCTCTGCGGCCTCTGCGTCGAGTTGTCTTGCTCGCATATCCTCGGCGAATTTCTTTGCTTGAGTCTCTTGTGGTGTCAGAATTTTATCGATACTGATAAAGATGCAGTTCTTGAAATCAGGGTAACCAATTCCCTGTCCGTCGCCCGTGCACAGCAAATCGAGACGCTGACCGCGCCGCAGGGTAGGGAGCGCTGCTCTTGCGCTTTCATGAAACGAAAGGCTGACGCGAGCCGACTCATTGTCCATTCCTTCTTTGAACGCACCTACAGGATCGATATCTTCATTTTTCGAGTTTGTCGGGAAAGTTTTCAGGATCATGCTGTTTGAGCCATCAACACTTTCCATCAAACCTTGTAGACGGATCGATTTTCCCTTGTATTTTGCATCAGCGTTGAGCTTATTTTCGTCATAGTCGGCTACGACTTGTTTAACTTGGACGACTGGTTGTTGCGCAGCTCGCTGCAAATATTCCTCTTCGGCGCGCTTGGTGTCCTCGGGAGTGGGATTTGCATTTGGTGTAGTTGCGACAGGATCATGGCCGCGCGCTGCATCAATTTCGGGTTGAGTGACTCCTGAACTCCTGTCCGAGTAATATTTGATGGCTGCAAGTCCGATAATGCCAAGCACGAGTACAGCGAGAACGATCCGTAATACTGACAGCAAAAATCCTTTCATTTTAATCCCCGTATATGTGTGGTGACGAATTTAAACGTGGTTTGTACTAGTTCTGAGTAGGGTTGCAAGTCGCGAAGATTTATTTAGTTGCCTGCGTCTTCGAGCGGTTGAGGAATTAGAGCGCAACCGCAATGCTTGCACTTACGGGCATCACGCAAAACGAATTCACGACAGTCAGGGCATTTGACATGTGTTTCTGGCGTGGGCATGCCGTTTTGTGGTGATAGATCACGTGCGATCAACAGAAAAATAACGGCAATGAGCGGGCTAAACACTAACGCAACGAATCCCCACCCCAACCCGGATCGGCCTCGCTTGACCGCAAGCATGCCGACTGCAACCGAAAATACAAGCCAAAGCAGAAAAATAACCATCACGACTCCCCGGAAGTTGTTGTTTGTCGATTATAGTGCCGGACCGTCTGAGGTGGCTTGGAAGTTGGTGGGCGTGCGCGTGCTCGGTGGAATGCAACCCTGGTAACTTCACCACGGTAAGCTGACGGGCCTGAGAATGCTGACTATCGAACACGCGATGTTGGAAGATGTTCGAGAGGTTGCCGGGGGCGTAGTCCGGCGGCACGAAAGTAAGATAACGGGACAACTACTAAACCTTACGAAGATGAGAAAACTACTTGCGGGGCTGCTGGGCGCTGTACCTGGACTATCTTTCGCCGTTTCGCCGTTGGCGGCTGACCAGCGATTGGCATTTGTCCCGAGAGAACATAGTGGGCCGTTGGATTCGCTCATTGACCTGTGGGACAGCCTGCCTGTTTGGGCGTGGATCATCTTGGTCATTTTCTTGATGCTATGGGGAGCAGCAAAGAACAAGCGGAAGAAATGAGTTCCAGCCCGCGAGCGCAGCGCGCAATCTCGCTATCGCGTTCGAGCATTACAACGAGAAGCATCCGCATAGCGCGTTGAGGTATCGCTCTCCACGTGAGTTCAGGCGAACCTTGGCCCGGGAGGGAATCTGATGCAACCTGATGTGGTACTACGTCTCCGCCTCAGAACCACGGCCGAAGGGGGACGAAATGGGCCGGTGTTCATAAATCCGGGCATGCACTTCGGTTGCCCGCTGGTTATCGACGGCCAATACTTCGATTGCCGCTGGTTGGTGGACGGTCGAGCTCTCGAACTTGGTCACGAACACGATGTACCGGTAAAGTTTCTGTCCTTCGCCCTGGTTGCCCCACTTCTGGCAGTCGGGAAAGAAATCCAGATGTGGGAGGGCGGGGTCTTCGCAGATGGCGTCATTACGGACATCTGTCGAACACCTGATTCGCAACATTGATGAGTTCGTTCTGGCGCGTGTCCGGAGATACAGGGGCAAATCCAAACTCTCAGCCGCCGTCGTGAAGCAGGCAGCGCGCACGCGGTGGAGTCCGAGGTTAGGCAAGTGGCGCGCGGCCTCCTTCGGCAAAGTACCCACCAAGGTCCAGTGCGGTAAACTCTCGCGGTAGAGGTCTGCTTTGTTGTACTTACGCGACAACTTACGCGATAGGCCGAATAAACTCCACGAAATCAACTACTTATGACAGATTCAGGTTTGCCCACGCCGGGCAATGGCCAGGCCGACGAGTGCGTGACGCTCGTCGCCACAGCGTCGCTGCCCACACGCTACGGTACGTTCAAGTCGTACGCTTTCCGCGTATCGGGCAGCGATGCCGAACATCTCGCGCTCGTGATGGGTGACGTCGCCGGCGAGCAGTCCGTGCTGACGCGGCTGCATTCCGAATGCCTGACCGGCGACGTGTTCGGCTCGTACCGCTGCGACTGCGGCGAGCAACTCGATCTCGCGTTGCGCTACATCGCGGCCGAAGACCGCGGCGTGCTGCTGTATCTGCGCGGGCATGAAGGGCGCGGGATCGGCCTGAGCAACAAGATTCGCGCGTACGCGCTGCAGGAGCAGGGGCGCGACACCGTCGAGGCAAACCTCGACCTCGGCCTGCCCGACGACGCCCGCGAATACGACTCGGCCGCCGCGATCCTCCGGATCCTCGGCGTGACGTCGGTGCGGCTGATGAGCAACAACCCGGCGAAGTTCGACACGCTCGCGAAGCACGGCATTCCCGTCTGCGAACGCGTGGCGCTTGCGGTGCCCGTGCGCGAGGAAAACGAGCGTTATATCCGCACGAAGCAGACGAAGTTCGGGCATTACTTCGAAGAGAACGAGTAATCGCCGCGGGCGCTGCCGGCGCCCGTTTCTCGTCATCAGTTCCCGCGATCGTCGCCGGCGGACGCGACGATCACGATTTCCCCCTAGTCCTCTCTGCCTTCGGGTTGGTGACGACACTCGCGTCACGCCGCCTGAACGATCCTGTTCCCCATGTCCACGCCGTCGAAAATCGAAACCGCGCGTCTGACGCTGCGTCGCTGGCAGCCGGTGGATGCGGGCGCGCTGTCGGCGCTGCATGCGGATCCGGACGTGACCGCGTGGCTCGCGCGCGGCCCGATGTCCGTTGACGAGGCGAGCGACGTCATCGCGCGCTTCGACGCGCATTTCGATGCGTACGGCTTCGGCCCGTGGGCGGTCGAGCGCCGCGCCGACGGGATGTTGATCGGGGTGTGCGGCTTGTCGCACGAGGTGCGCGCAACGCACCCGATGGCGCCGTGCGTCGAGATCATGTGGCGGCAGGCTCGCCACGCATGGGGACATGGCTACGTCGCCGAAGCGGCCGCCGCCGCGTTGGCCGACGGGTTCGAGCGGATCGGGCTCGGCGAGATTCTCGCGTGGACCGCCGACACCAACCTGCGATCGCAGCACGTGATGCAGCGGCTTGGCATGCAGCGTCAGCCCGCGCGCGATTTCGACCATCCTGCGTTGCCGGAAGGGCACGCGCTGCGTCGGCACGTCGTGTATGCCGCGCGCGGCCGGCCTGGCCGGCGCGTAACGACTCACGCGGATTCGCTCGTCAGCGCCACGTACCGTTCTGCAGCACGATCCGGTAGCCGTCGGCATCCTCGAAGGTCTGGCCGGATATTTCCCAGTACGGATTGAACGACGTCACGGGCATGAAGCCGTGCGCCGTGGCACGCGCGCAGGCGGCTTCCCATTCCGGCCGATCGGGCAGGTAGAACACGATCAGGTCTTCCGGCGTCGGCGACGGCGCGATCGGATGGTCGGGGCAGTGCGTGAATTCGAAGTGATAGTCGAGGCCGTCGCGTCCGAGCATCACGCCGGAAAAGCCGTCGTGATCCTCAAAGCGTGCGAGAACGGACAGGTCGAGAGCGTCGCGATACATGCGCTCGGTTCGGGCGAGGTTGCTGACCGGGCGGGCAATGCGCAGATGGGCGTGCAAGATGGCCTCGGGGGAACGTGGCAGACCCGCCGATGATAATCGATCCGGATTGTGGCGCGTCGGAATGCCCGGGCAGGCAATCGATGAAGGAGGGCGGTGGTATGGCCCCGCAATTCGAGCAGGCAAGAAAAAGCCCGCTACATTGAGCGGGCTGAATCCATGTTTGGAGACATGGAGGAGACAGACGTGAATTTAAGGGAAAACCCGAGGCGTGGCAAGCCCTAGTTGTATCGATACAACTTCCTGTTGCGCCGCGTTCACATGCCGCCGGCCCGCGCGTGCGCCGCAAACGCGCTGAATCGTTCCTGCGCGACCGGCAACGCGAACTTGTCCCGCATCTCCGTCTCGATCCATGCACAGGCCTCGCGTGCGCAGTCGGTCAGCGCGTGGCGTGTCGCATGCCCGTCGATGTCGTAGACGAAGCGCACGCCGACCTCGTCGTCGGCGACCTGTCGCTCGAGCTGGTTGAGCTGCAGTTGTGGCCCGTGCTGTTGCGACAGCGCGCGCAATTCGTCGAAGTGATATTCGAGCCAGTCGGCAAAGAACAGCGCGTCGCTGTGGCACGGCAGCCGGAAGGCCGCGCTGCGCGACGGACGCGGCCCGGCTTCACCGGCCGGTGCGTGCGATTCGCCGTCGGTGGCGATGGACGTGTCGACAGGGGCGAGCGGATGCTGAAGCCGGCGGTAGGGCTCGCGATCGCGCAGCGCATGCCACAGCAATTCGTCACCGGCGGCGCCGGACGGCTGCATTGTCAGGTCAAGCCGGCCTTCGCCGGCCGGGGCGATGTCGCGGATCACGAGGCGCAGCGAGCAGAGCGGTTCGTCCGCGACCAGCAACGTCGCCGCACGTGGCAGCCCGCAGACCAGCGGCGCCGTGCCGGCGGCACGGAACACGAGGCCGCGCCGGTCGAGCCGCACGAGCGGCAGCGGCCGTGGAAACGACGGGTAGGCGACCGCGATGCGGGCGCCGCCGGCGCTCGTCAACCCGGGCATCATCGCGCGAAAGACCTGAGACTGGTCCACGTTGATTCTCCTTCGTTACGATGCCGCCCGGACAGGAACGCGCGTTCCGGGTCAGGCGGCGATGGCTTGCCGGGCGGCCTGCCCCGGCTCGATTCCTAGCGCGGCAAACGTTTGCGGATCGATGTCGATCCAGCACGCGACCACCAGACGCCCATCTACCTGCTTCGGCGGGCCTGCGCGGTGCGCGTGTATGCCGATCCGGCGGAACAACCGCTCCATGCTCGCGAACGTCACGCCGATCAACTGCCGCGCGCCGAGCTGCGCCGCGCACTCGACGACGGCCGCGAGCATCGGGCGCACGGCCCATTCGGCGTTGCCCGGCCCGCCTTCGTCGTCGGTCGCCGCGAACCGGGACAGCTCCCAGACTGCGGCCGATTGCGGCAGCGGCATGTCTTCGGCGATCAGGTCGGCGAACAGCGACTTCAGCAGATACGGGCGCGTCGTCGGCAGCAGGCGCGCACATCCGCACATGTCGCCGCCGGCGTTTCGCGCGAACACGTAGACGGTATCGTCGCGATCGAACTGGTCGCGCTCGAAGCTTTCGTTCGCCGACGGGAGCGCCCAACCGAGCTGTTCGACGAACACACGGCGCCGATAGCGCCCGAGATCCGCTGCAAGTTCGTGTGGCAACCGCCCTTCCTCGTGAACGAAGGTCCGCATGGTGTCCTCGGATTTGTGCTTTTGTATGTGCGCATTACATCGCGCCGCACGAGGGGGCTGTAACTGGTAACTCTTACAGGGTGACGGTGGAATGACGCCGATCAGGACGTGGTAACGGTTTCTTGATCAACGGGATTGAAAACCGGGCCGCTTTTGCTTATAAAGAGCGCCAGCACTGCGGAAATTGTCAGAGGAATGCGGGGCCAGTTGTCACTGGAGCGTCGGACCGGCATGATAGGCGTCGTTGTGCCCGAGCAGGGCCGACGCGACCGCTGCGGGCCAGTCGATGCACGCGAGCCGCGCGGCAAGCGCGGCGGCCGTGCGGAACATGCCGATGTCGGCACCCGTGGCGTCGACGGCCATCACGTTGCTGTGGACGTCGCCGCCCGCGATCACGAACGTGCCCGTCGCGCGTTCGAGGTACCAGTCCCAGCCGACCGTCACGTAAGCGACGCCGGCACTGGCCGGGCGATGCCATTCGGTATAACCGGCGAGGCGTGCGTCGATTGCGCTGTCGCGCAGTTCCGCACGCAGCGATGCGTCGAGGCCGCTTGCGACATGGTCGAGCGCGAGCACGGCCAGTGCGCTTTCTGACAGGCGTACGTAGCCGTCCGGGGACGGGCCGGGGACCGGGTGCAGCAAAGGTGAAGTCATGCGCGGAATGTATCAGCGTCGAACGGGTGCTGGAACCTGACAAGTATGACAGCGTGACGTTGTCGGAGAATGAATGGAACTGCGCTGGCAGGATGCCTATCAACAATTCAGTGCCGCGGAAGACGAGCAGCAGCTCTTCCAGCGGATTGCCGCCTATTCCAAACGGCTGGGATTCGAATACTGCTGTTATGGCATTCGCGTGCCGCTGCCGGTATCGAAGCCGTCGGTAGCCATCTTCGATACCTATCCCGACGGCTGGATGGCGCACTATCAGGCGCACAACTACATCGAGATCGATTCGACGGTTCGCGACGGCGCGCTCAGCACCAACATGATCGTCTGGCCGGACGTCGACCAGATCGAACCGTGCCCGCTGTGGCAGGACGCGCGGGATTTCGGGCTGTCGGTGGGCGTCGCGCAATCGAGCTGGGCGGCCCGCGGCGCGTTCGGCCTGCTGAGCATCGCACGCCATGCGGACCGCCTGACGCCGGCCGAAATCAACATGCTGACGCTGCAGACGAACTGGCTCGCGAACCTGTCGCATTCGCTGATGAGCCGCTTCATGGTGCCGAAGCTGTCGCCGGCGGCGGGCGTCACGCTGACCGCGCGCGAGCGCGAGGTGCTGTGCTGGACGGCCGAGGGCAAGACCGCGTGCGAAATCGGCCAGATCCTCAGCATCTCGGAGCGAACGGTCAACTTCCACGTCAACAACATCCTCGAGAAGCTGGGTGCGACGAACAAGGTCCAGGCGGTCGTCAAGGCAATCTCGGCCGGACTGATCGAGGCGCCCTGACCTCGAACGAGGGCGGGCGGCAGCGCGACATGCCGCTGCCGCCAGCGTCGCTCACTCCATCATCGGCTCCGCTTCCTTCGCGGTCCAGCTCACGCTGGAAATGCTCTTCTCCATGCTCATCCGGCTCGCGATCTGCTCGAGCTTCTGCTGATCCTTCGGATGCAGCTTCAGTGTCGCGGTCACCTTCAGCCGGTCCGGCTGGTCGGGCACGTCCTCGCTCGTGAGGCTCTGGAACGACAGCGGCTTCGCATACATCGAGTTCGACAGCAGCGTGCGGATGTGCACTTCGTCGGCGGTCAGGCAGATCACGGTGATCTGGTATTCGCGCACGAGATCGGCGTTCGACACCGGGGTTGCGTTGATCGCCTGGCTGACGCCGCGCAGCACCGTATTGGTGAGGAGTACGACGCCCGTGCCAGCAAGCGCGGGCACGTAATGACCGGAGCCGGCCAGTACGCCGACGGCGGCCGAGCACCACAGTGTCGCGGCCGTGTTGATGCCCTGGATCGAGCCCTTGTCGCGCATGATCACGCCGCCGCCGAGAAAGCCGACGCCCGACACGACGTATGCGGCGATCTGCGTGACGCCCGCGACGCCGTTGCCGGTCAGCACGCCGAGCGTGACGAACAGGCACGCGCCGCTCGCGACGAGCGTGATCGTGCGCAGGCCGGCCGTGCGCTGGCGCATCTGGCGCTCGAGGCCGATGGCGACGCCGCAGGCGAACGCGGTGAAAAGGCGGAGTGCGAAATCGAAAGTCATGGTTGTCCTGCCGTGCAAGGAGCGCGTGCCGTCCCGCGTCGCTGCGGCGCACGGCCGAAGGCGACACGACGATAGCCGTCATCGCGCGGTACTGTACCGCGCGAATGCGTCATTCAGTGTGAAACGGTGGGCGTGCGGCTCGCGGAACGCGAGCCGGGCAGGAGAACTGCGTCGGACAGGCGTTCAGGCGGCAAGCGGCGCACGCAACGGAGTGCTGCAACTGTCCACGATGGTTCCTGAAGGAAGAATGGGCGGCATTCTAGTGGGCGGCGCGCGCATGCGTCAACCGCCTCGCGGCGGTCGTGCTACTGCGCCGAGCCGATCGTCCCCGTCGCGAGCGCGAGCCCGGCGGCAGCGGACAGTGCACCGGCATAGCTGTCGACCTCCGCGTTGCGCGCGGCGAGCAACTGGCTTTGCGCGATCGTCGCATCGGTGACCGAACCGACGCCGTTCCGGTACGCGGTCAGCGCCGCGTCGTAGCTCGTCTGCGCGGCATCGACGAGCGCCTTCGCGGCGTCGTGCGACGCAAGGCTCGTCTGCACCGCGTTCTGCGCGGCGACCACCTGGCGGACGGCTTCCTCCTTGGTCCGCGTGAGTCGCGCGGACGCGCTTTCCGCGTCGTTGCGCGCCTGCATCAGCACGGCCGAGCGCATGCCGCCGTCGTACAGCGGGATCGTCACGCCGAGGAACACGCCGCCGCCGTAGCGGCTGCCGTTCAGGTTGACGGTCGGTGACTGGTCGCCGATCGCGGGCAGCGCGGAGATGGACGTGCCCCCGCTCGCGTACGACGTCGACGCGGACAGGAAGATCTTCGGCATGAACGCGGCTTCCGCGGCCTTGATCTTCGCGCGATTGGCTTTTTCAAGCGCGAACGCGCCCTGCAGGTCGGGGCGGCGCGCAATTGCGTCCGACACGATCGCGTCGACCGACGAGCCGAGTGCGGGCGGCAGCGGCCGCTTCGGCAGTGCGGCGATGGTCGGCTTCGACAGCGGCGAGATGCCGAGCGCGGAGACGAGGGCGAGGTAGCTGTCGCTCTCCGCGCCGTTCGCCTGCACGAGCGCGAGGTTTGCCTGCGCGCGGTTCTGCGTCGCCTGCGCGAGCTCGACGACCGTGCCGACGCCGTGCTTGAGCCGCGCGCGGGAGGCCGCGAGGATCGCGTCCGCGTTCGCGAGACCCTGCTGCGCGCTGAGGGCGCGCGAGCGCGCGGCTTCGTAGCGGTAGTACGCGACGGTCACGTCGTGGATCACCTGCTGATGCACGGCCGTGAACGCGACGTTCGACGCGATCGACGCCTGCTCGGCCGCCTCGACGCGCGCCGCGCGGCCGCCGAAATCGAACAGCAGCCATTGCAGCGACAGCGCCGAGATCGTGCCGTGAACGGTGGTGTCGCTCGACGAGTCGCCGAGGATTGTCGACGTCGAGCCGTGGTTGGCCTGGTACGCGCCCATGGCCGTCGCCGACAACCTCGGCAGGTAGGCGGCCTTGGCCAGGCCGACCGCGAGCGCCGCGTTGCGCGCGTCGTTCCAGGCGATGCGGGTCAGCGGGTTCGCTGATTCGGCGAGATCGATCAGTTCGGGCAGCGTGTACGCGTGCGCGGCATCGAGCGCAGCCGGCGGCGAGACCGACGCGAGCGCGGGCGACGCGGGCAGCGTGTAGTCGTGCGAACCTTGCGCGGACGCGCGCGGCGGGCCCGGCACGATGTCGCCGGCAGCCGACGTTTGCGGTTGCCATGGGCGGTCGGACGCCTCCGGCGCCAGATCGATCGACGACGTCGCGCAGCCGGCCAGCGCGACGGCGGTCGCGAGGGCGGCGGCGGCGATCGAGGCGGCCGGCGGTTCAGGTAGGCGCATGGGGGGCAGGCTCCTTCGGTGTGGCTTGACGGGCGGCGTCGGCGATGTGCGCGAGCCGCGTGTCGATCAGGTTCAGCAGCGCGTCGCGCGCAGGGTCGGCAGGGGCAAGGCCCGGCGCGGTGGCCGGCGGTGCGGGCGAATCCGCATGACGCGCGGCTTCGTCGTCGCGCGGGTCGGTCACGCGCGCGAGCTGCGCGGCGATCGCCGCGTCGCCAGGCTTGCGTTCGGCGAGGAGGAACAGCGGGCCTTCGAGCGCGCCGAGTTCCGCGAGCGCGCGCCGCCGCGTGGCGAGCCACGTGGCGGCCGGACGCACCCACGACGGTTCGTAGTGAACCAGCCCGAGCGCCTGCGCGATCGCGCCGTGGCGGGCGAACGCGTCGGCCGCGAGCGCGCGCCGCTCGGCCGGCTGCGCGACCTGCGCGACGCGCCGCCACTGGTCCGTCAGCGCGGCGAGCCCGGCGTCGATCTGCTTGCCGATGCTGACGGGCCAGATGCGCGTGAACACGAGATACACGACGACGTTGCCGAGCAGGATGCCGATCGTGCGGTCGCGCGCGATCGTCAGGTCGAAACCGGGGCCGGCGCCCTGGATCACGCACAGGAAAAACGCGAACGCGATCTGGAAGCCCGCGTACGCGATGCGCGGCGAGCCGAATGCGACCCACGCGGCGAGCCAGCCACCGGCGAACACCAGCGCCATCAGATGGCCGACCGACGACAGCGACGGCACGACGAACACGAGCGCGGCGGTGCCGAGCAGCGCGCCGACGATGCAGCCGAGAATCCGCAGCGTGAGCTTCTCGACCGTCTCGGCCGTCGAGCCGAGCGACACGATGTAGCAGGTGACGACGCACGTATGGATGCCCGACCAGTCGAGCTGCGAATACAGCAGATAGCAGAAGATCGCCGCGGCGGTCGTTTTCAGCGCGTAGCGGATGTGGTCGGGATTGGTGCGCGCGTCGGGCAGGAAGAAGCCGCCGCGCGGTGCGGCGGCTTCCGCGGCGGCAGGCGTTCCGGGCGCGGCCGCCGGCGTGTTGGCCGCGGCGGCCGGTGCATCCGTCGCGGCTTCGGCCGCTGCGACCGGTTCCGCGAAGCGCGTGATCGCCGCATGGATATCCGTGGCGGCGACGCGCGCGAGCGGCGGCAATGTGTCGGCCGGCGGCAGCGTGAGCGTCACGTCGACGGGGTAGCCGCCCTGATCGAGGATGGCGGCCATCTCGTCGAGCGTCGCGGCGATCGGGGTGGCGTACGTGTCGGGCAGGCGCGCGCCCGGTTCGCGATCGGCCAGCGCGACGCCGACGAGCAGCGCGGTGCTCGATGCCACGGCCTGCCGCAACGCCGCGAAGTCGGCGGCGGACGACGAGCCTTCGAGCGTCGACAGCTTGAGCCACGTGAGCAGCTGCTTGTCGCCTTCGTGAAGGCTGGCATCGAATGCGTCGCGCGCCGCATCGTCGCCGCGCAGCCGCTGCGCGGCGAGCCGCAGGCGCTTCGCGAGCTGGGCGTGCGCGAGCTTGCGCGGCGACGGCGCGATCAGCAGGTTGACGACGATCGCGACACCGGCCGGGATCGCGATCGTCAGCCAGATGTACAGCAGCGCACGTGTCGCGGCTTCACCGAACGGCGCGAGGCCGAGCTGGTCGAGCCCGAAACCGACGATCATCGCGAGGATCGCGCCCACCGGGCGCAGCTTGCTGGCGGAAGTCAGGTACAGGAGCGCGACCGACAGCACGGCCATGCACGCGACCCGCAGGATCGAATAGTCGATGCTGAAGATCGCGATGCCAAGCACGAGCCCGATCACGATCGTGACGATCAGCAGCAGCGCGGCCGCGAGCACGACGCTCGTCACGCGGTCGGCACGGATCATGAAGAACACGACGTACGCGGACAGCGCGGCTTCGGGCGTGCCGTATGCGGCCGTCACGAACGCGGTCAGCGCGCAGATCAGTGCGACCCGCGCGGCAATCGACGCGCGTCCCGGAAACGGTGCGAGCAGCCGCAGGACTTCGCGCGGGCCCGGCGAGCGAACCTCAGCGGCAGGCAGTGCCATGCCGGACCTCGACGATCGCGCTGGCGCCGACGCGCACGAGCGTGCCGTCGGGTTCGTCGAGCTTCACGCGCACCGGGAAGCGCTGCGCGACGTGCACCCAGTTCACCGAGTTCTGCACGATCGGCAGCGAGCGCGGCAGGTTGATGCGCGCGCTGTCGGCGATGCCGGCGCCGATGCCGACGACCTTGCCCGTCAGCGGGCGGCTGCGGTCGATCATCGAATACACGGTCGCGCAGTCGCCGACCGCGATGCGGCTCAGCGCCGTCTCGCGGAAATTGCCGACCGCGAACCATTCGCGCGCGTCGATCAGCGTGAAGATCGACTGGTTCGGCGCAAGGGCTTCGCCGGCGAGAACGGTCAGGCCCGTCACGAGCCCGTCGTGCGGCGCGCGCACGACGGTGTCTTCGAGCGCATGCTGCGCGCGCGCCAGCGCGGCCTCGCGCGCATGCAGCGTCGCGATCGCGTCGGCTTCGTCGCCGATCGTCTGCGCGGACGCGCGCTGCTGTTCCTGTGCCTGCGTAAGCGACACGGCTGCGTCGCGCTGGCGAACCTTCGCCTGGTCGAACTGCTGCGCGCTGACGTAGCCCTGCGCGGCGAGCGGGGCGAGCCGGTTCACGTCGCGCGTCGCGAGATCGTGGTTCTGCGTCGCGCGCTTGACCTGCTCGGCGGCCACGGCCGCGTTCGAGCGCTCGCCGATCAGCGAACGGCGGCGCGTGTCGAGCGACGCGCGCGCGAGCTCGAGGTCGGCCTGCGCCTGCGCAACGGTCAGCCGGTACGGCACGGGATCGATCACGTACAGCAGGTCGCCCTTCGCGACGCGCTGGTTTTCATGCACCGCGAGCTGCACGATGCGGCCGCCGACCGGCGACGCGACGTGCACGACGTCCGCGTCGATCGACGCGTCGTCGGTGGACGGGTAGGCCGTCGTGCGGTGGTACGCGTATACGAGTGCGGCGATGCCGAGCGCGACGATCGCCAGTGCGATCACGCGGCCTTTGACGGAGGGGCGGGCGGTGCCGGCGGCCTTCATGCGAACGGCCCCGTGCCGGTGAGCCACACGATCACGGCGACCACGAGCCCGATCGCGGTGCAGACGGCAAGCTGGTAGGGCACCGTGGCCGCCCAGCCGGTCGCGACGAATACGCGGTGCGCGACGATCGCACCGATCACGCCGACGATCGCGCTGACGAGCCAAAGCGGGAAATATGCGCCGAACAGGACGTACGACGGTGCGCCGCGCGATGCGCAGCCCGCGAGCGGCAGGGCTGGCGCAAGGACGGCGGCGACGCGCAAGGGCGCGCGCGGCGTTGTTTTTCTCATGATGTGACGAGCTCGACGGTGGGGGTGGATGCCGGGCGCGGCGCAATGTGGATCGTCGCCGCGACGACGATTCCGGGATACGGAGCCGATAATAAATCAGCGCGATGCGGATCGCCAGCCATCCTTCCTGCTCACCATGGCGGGGCGGTGGCGGTTCAGGGGGCGTGTCCGCATGGCCGGCATCGCGTTTCCGCAACCGGGGGCAGCGCAGACCGGGTCGTCGCGATTCTGCCAGTGCGGGCTCGCGTAGGGTTGCTAACGGACTGTAAAGGATCGTCAGACGAACGGAGCGTGGCTGAATTTGCGATGTCGCGAGAGCGGAATCGGTGCGGAAACGGGCGATTGTCGTTCTGACGCGCGGGAATCAGGCTGACCTGGCGGGCCGATGAGGACGCGGTCGCACGCCGTGCCGGACGGCATCGACGCCAAATCCGGCGACCGGTCGTCGCCGCCGCGATCTGTGTACCATCGTACGCATGGCGCGGCGCGCGGAACGGAGCCTCACGGCCTCGTGCAACGCACGTCGCGGAAGCGTCAAGGCCGTATCGCAACGAAGGTGAACGTTCCATGCGAAGTTTTTTTGTCCGGTTCATTGCAATCGGCGTGCTGTTCCATCTCTACGTCGGGATGCGGATCATTCCCGATGCGTTCGCGTCGCCGGTCGTGCGCACGATCGCGGCGCTCGTGCTGGCGAGCTTCGTCGTGCTGATTCCGGTCGGCATGTTCTCGCGCCGCTTCGACGAAGGCTGGGCCGCGACCCTGGTCGGCTGGGCCGGATCGGTCGTGATGGGCTTCTTCTCGTCGCTGCTCCTGCTGACGTTCCTCCGCGAATTCGTGCTGCTCGGCGTGTTTGCATGGCGGCATCTCGGGCACGCCGGCGCGTGGCCTGGCGCGGCGACCGGCACGGCGCTCGGCGTGCTGGCCGCCGCGGCGTTCGTTACCGTGGTCGGGTTCGTCGGCGCGCGCCGCACGGCGGCGGTCAAGCGCGTGTCGATCCCGGTCGAGGGGCTGCCGGCGGGGCTCGACGGGCTGACGATCGTGCAACTGTCCGACATCCACGTCGGGCCGACGATCAAGCGGCCCTATGTCGAACGGATCGTGCGCGCGGTCAATGCGCTCGATGCCGACCTCGTCGTCGTGACGGGCGACGTGGTCGACGGCTCGGTCAAGCGCCTGCGCGAGCACACGGCGCCGCTCGGCCGCATGCAGTCGCGGCACGGCAGCTTCCTGGTGACTGGCAACCACGAGTATTACGCGGGCGCGCACGCGTGGATCGACGAATTCCGGCGCATCGGGCTGACGGTGCTGCTCAACGAGCACGTGCTGATCGAGCATGACGGCGCGCACGCGGTGCTCGCGGGCGTCACCGACTTCACGGCGGGCGGTTTCGATCCCGCCCATCGCAGCGATCCCGAGCAGGCGCTGGCGGGTGCGCCTCGCGAGGTGGCCACGAAGATCCTGCTCGCGCACCAGCCGCGCAGCGCAGAAGCGGCCAACCGCGCCGGGTTTACCGTGCAGTTGTCGGGGCACACGCACGGCGGCCAGTTCCTGCCGTGGCCGCCGTTCGTGCGATTGCAGCAGCCGGTGATCGGCGGGCTGAGCCGCTTCGGCGATCTGTGGCTCTATACGAGCCGCGGCACCGGATACTGGGGGCCGCCGAACCGCTTCGGCGTGCCGTCCGAGATCACGCTGATCCGGCTGACGCGCGGCGGGTAGCGCACGGTTCCCGTCCGGGGGAAACCATTCGCTGGGCCGGCGCAAGCCCGTCGTCGGCGGGAACCGGGCGGGCGGCAGCCTGCCTCGTCTGCGAATGACAGCGCATGGCGGCGTGCGATGCCGTTGGCTAGTATGCAGGCATGCACCGTTCGCTCCGCTCATCGTCCGTTCCTCCCGACATGTCGACGCCCGATCTCTTTGCTGACACGCCCGCTCCCGACGTGGACTGGTACCCGGACTGGCTGACGCCGCCCGATGCCGATCGCGCGCTGGCCGCGCTGATCGACGAGGTCGCGTGGCGTCAGGACACGATCCGCACGCCGCGCGGACGCATTCCGTTGCCGCGGCTCACCGCATGGCAGGGCGAGCCGGATGCCGTCTACGTGTATTCGGGGATCCGCAACGTGCCGGCGCCGTGGACGCCGGCCGTGTTCGACCTGAAGCGCGCGGTCGAAGCGACGTGCGGCGCGCGTTTCAACAGCGTGCTGCTCAACCGCTACCGCAACGGGCTGGACAGCCTCGGCTGGCACGCGGACAACGAGCCCGAGCTTGGCGATGCGCCGGTGATCGCGTCGGTGAGCCTCGGTGCGATGCGCGTGTTCGACCTGCGCCATCGCGCGACCGGTGTCACGCATGCGTATCGCCTCGTGCACGGCAGCCTGCTCGTGATGCGCGGGCGCACGCAGGCCGAATGGCAGCATCGCGTGCCGAAGGTGCCGGGCGTGCAGGGCGAGCGCGTGAACCTGACGTTCCGGCGCGTGATGCCGGGTGGTACGGATCGGTAACGATCCTCGTCGCCGAGGTGGCCGGATCGCCGGGCGATTCGCGCCCCGTTTCTTTGCGGGGCACGGGCGACCGACACACGCAAGCGGTCGCGTGTGCGGCACGTTGCCGCACGAATGTCGCGCCGTGCGCCGCGAAACGGTGCTGAGCCCCATCCCATATGGGTTTCAGGTAGATTCGATCGACCGCCCGGTACCGATAGATGAGTGAAACCTCTGATGGTGCGTCGCAACAATCCTTGACTAGACTGTCGAATGGCAGAAGCGCGTCGTATCCCGGCGCGACCCTTTCGACATGCCCCGAGCGGCGCCGATGCGGCGCGCAAGGGGGCAGGAGTAAAACGCGTGACCGTAATCGACCCTTCCTTCGAACCCTCGCTGCACGTCTTTGAACAAGACGGCGGATGGCAATGGGCGCTGACGGTGAAGCGGGCGACCGGCGTCGGCGTGAAAGTCGTTGCGTTCAGCCGGGAAGGCTTTCGCGGCGAGGCCGAGGCTTATGCCGCCGGCCAGCTTGCCCGCGCCGAGTATGACGCCGCCGTGACGGCCTGACGCCGTCGCGGCGATCCCGCCCGAGGATCGCCTTCACCGCTCACCACCCGCTGCCGGGTGTTTCTTTCTATCGCTTCCCGTTTTCCATCCGTTTGCCCGCCCGCCGGGCCGCGTTGTGCCGTGCCCGTCGCGCGACAGCGGATGCGGCGCGCCCGGGTGCCTGTCCGTCCGGGCTGCCCGCGCCAAATGGTCCGTACCATTCGACACGTGTGTGCCATACGCGGCGCTTGACGTCCGTGCACGGCGTCCGTCGCGCCGGCGATGCGGCTGCGTGCCGCGATCGGCACGCCGGACGCCGGACGACGATCCATCGACAAGAATGCCGGTCATGTGCGACGACAGAACCGACTACAACCGCCATGCGCGCGGCGGATCGCGCACGGCGCGGACGCCGCAACGGGGATTCACGCTGATCGAGTTGCTGATCGCGCTGGCGATCGTCGCGGTGGCGCTGGGTGCCGTGATGCGCGCGATCGGGTGCACTGCTATCTCGAGGCGCACGTGCTGAACGCGAGCGCCGCCGCGCCGCTGCCCCGATCGTCGTGCGCGCGTGGATCGGCCCGAACGGCGCCGTCACGCGTGTCGAATTCGCGTCGCTCGGCGATCCCGATGCAGACGCGACACTGCGGCAACTGCTCACGGCCGGCCCGCTGGCGGAACTGCCGCCGCCCGACATGCTGCAGCCGTTGCGCGTGCGCCTGCGGCTCGCGCCGAATCCCGATGCGGCCGCTGCCGCGCCGGCATCGGCCGCCCGCATGCCGTGACGCCCGGGCCGGAATGCGGGCGTGGCCGGATATCGTAATAACATATGACGTTATTGCGTCGGCAGGACGATGACGTCCTGCTTCTTCACGAGGAGCCACCCATGCAACTGAGCCAGTTAGGCGGGCACGTCGCCCAATCCGGTTTCGCCGAACGGCAGAAGCACGCGCAGGCGCTGATGTTCGGCATGGCCGACATCAACGAATACGTGTCCGGCGGCGTCTGCTATGACGCCGCGGCCTATGTCCGGTATCTGCTGCGCAGTGACGCGATGATCGCGCCCGGTGCGCTGCTCGACACGATCGGCCAGCACTGGCGGACCCGCTTCAACTTCGAAACCGGCGGCGAGTGGGACGGGCGCGCGGGCATTCCGGCCGGAACCGCGGTCGGCTTTTCGCGGGGCGGCACCGTTTTTCATGCCGCGATCGCCGTCGGCGGCAGCCGGATCCGGGCGATCAACGGGGGTCGCCTGGGCAGCGGCTGGATGTACGCGGTCGACCTTGCGCGGGTGCTCGAGCCGGACGCGGCCGGCGGATTCACGTATGACCGCGCGAACATCCGGGTTCACCTCTCGCGCCTGTAGGCGGCGCGGCATCGGCCGCCGCGCGCCGCGCCCACGGCCGGCATCGCGTCGTCCGGCGATTTCCGCATGGCGCCGCGCTGTCCATCGCTGCTATCCTCTCGACCGTGAATGACTATTCGTGGGGCCGTGGAAGCGCATGCCGCGCCGCGGCGATTCACGCGGGTGCGAGCCCGCGTGCGCGCCGGGCTCGCATGGCCGCCTGTCCACGACGATCCATGACCCGTTTCGTGATTGATTTCCTTCCGTCCATGTCCACATGGTCAAGACAACGATGAGCGACGCGCCTGAATCCGCGGCGCCCGGCGACGACGAATCGTCCGGCGGCGCATCGTCCTACCTGGTGCCGGGGCTCGAACGCGGGCTGCGGATCCTCGCCGAATTCTCCGCGCGCGAGCCCGTGCTCGGCGCGCCCGAGTTGTCGAAGCGCATCGGCATTCCGCGCACGACTACGTTCCGCCTGCTGCAGACGCTCGAAGCGCTCGGTTTCCTCGAGCGCGTGAACGGCGACCGTTATTTCCGGCTCGGCGTCGGCGTGCTGCGGCTCGGCTTCGAATACCTGAATTCGCTCGAACTGACCGATCTCGGCACGCCCGTGCTCGAGCGGCTGCGCGATACGACGGGGCTGTCGACGCATCTGCTGATCCGCGACCAGCGCGACGTCGTGTTTGTCGCGAAGGCGCAGAGCAACGCGTCGATGTTCGGTTCGGTGAAGGTGCACGTCGGCACGCGCCTGCCCGCGCATGCGACCGTGCATGGCCACGTGTTGATGGGCGACCTGACGCGCGACGCACTGCGCCAGCTCTATCCGGAAAAGCGGCTCGAGCAGTTCACCGAGCGCACGCCGGGCACCGTCGACGAACTGTACGAGCGCGTGCGCCATTACGCGCGGCTCGGTTATGCGGTCAGCGAGGCGGCGTTCGAGAGCGGCATTTCGGCGGTCACAGCGCCCGTGCGCGATCATTCGGGCTCGATCGTCGCGGCGATCACCGCGACGGTGCCGCGCTCGGAGATCGGCGAGGCCGGCGAGAAGGAGCGGCTCGTCGAAGCCGTGTGCGGCGCGGCGGTCGACCTGTCCCAGCGCCTGAACTATCGTCCGCTCGAAAGCGACCCGACGTTCGCGCACGCGCGCCACAAGGTCGCGATGTTCTGACGCCGACTTGTCGGGCGGGCCGCCGCACGCGGCACCGCAATCAAAAAACGAGGGGCCCGCGGGCCCCTCATTTCATTTCAGGCACCGACTGCCTGACGCCGTTCAGAACGAGTGGTGGATCCCGGTGAGCACGACCACCTGGTTCGCGGTGCTCGACACGCCGGCCGTGAAGAACGCGGCCTTTGCGCCGCCCGACCCGTGCTCGTACAGCACGTTCGCATAGAGTTGCGTGCGCTTCGACAGCGAATAGATGTCGCCGAGTTCGACCTGCGTCCAGCGGCGGCCGGCCAGCGTCGTGGTTGCCGCGCCGCCCGCGATCGTGTTGAACGCGCTGCTGCGATAGTTCACGCCCGCGTCGTAGCTCTGGAACGTGTTCGAATAGCCGTTCGACTGCATTTTCGTGCGCGTGTACAGGCCATGCACGAGGAAGTCGCCGAACTGGTAGGACGCGCCCGCGCCGATGTTCTCGACCTTGTTCGCGATGTAGCCGTTCGCGGTGTTCTGCCCCTGGAAGGATGTGATGCCGGTCGTGCCGATCAGGATCGAGCGGTCGTGCTCGTTCGAGTACACGGCCGACGCCTTGAACGGCCCGTTCGCGTAGTTCAGCGCGACGCCGACCGACTTGCCGGTCGAGAAGTTCGTCGTGTTGCC
Organism: Burkholderia cepacia ATCC 25416; assembly: GCF_001411495.1. Taxonomy (NCBI): domain Bacteria; kingdom Pseudomonadati; phylum Pseudomonadota; class Betaproteobacteria; order Burkholderiales; family Burkholderiaceae; genus Burkholderia; species Burkholderia cepacia. The sequence continues at coordinate 2,728,426 of NZ_CP012982.1, forward strand.
GAGCGCCATCGTCGCCGCGGCCGAGAAGCCCGCGAAGGTCGGCGAACGATACTTGACCGCGTTGTTGTACGGCACGTTGCCGGTCGCGGCGAGCCCGTCGATGTTGCCGGGGTGGAACGCATACCAGCTCATCGCGAGGTAGGCCGTGCTGAGCGGATCGAGATAGTCGAACGACAGCGGCGTCTGGCGGCCGAGCGTCAGCGTGCCGTAGCGTTCCGAACTGAGGCCGACGAAGGCCGCGCGGTTCCAGATCGTGTTCGCGGTCGCGAACTGGCCGTTGTTCGTATAGAAGCCGTTTTCGAGCTGGAAGATCGCCGACAGGCCGTCGCCGAGGTCTTCCTTGCCCTTCAGGCCCCACCGGTCGGGCTGCGTATTGCCCTGGATCATCGCCCATTTCGCATGGCCGCCGACGTTGTTCACGTACGCGACCCCCGCATCCATGCTGCCGTACAGCACCACGCTGCTCTGCGCCCACGCGCCCGACACGGCGCCCAATCCGATCACTGTTGCTGCTACCGCATGCTTGACCATTTGATCTCCTGAATCTCCAACCTGATGAAAACGTGCCGTGGCGGCCTGCGCGGGAACGGCCTGCCGTTGCGCGTCTTCGCCATCGAGCGGGCATTTTTTATGTTCCATACAAGGAACAACGTGCCTCTGATGGAATGGAGTATAGGGGCGTCGAGCGCCGTATCAAAAATAATTTTTTCGGGACGGATGGAATCCATGCCGCTGCCCGGTTGCGGTGCACGACGCCCGAAAAAAGGCCGTAAATGCCCGCTACACAACAAAAAATTACATTTGGCAAGGCAGGCGGAAGCGACTGCCGACCCGATGGTCGGTGTTTTCCCTAGGGCGTGCAGCTTTTTGTTTTACTCGTGAAAAGTCGCTCCTATAATCACCATCCATAAACTGCTGTTCCGGGTATGGAACAAATCGGAACAAACCGAGAGTCGATCAGAAGGAAGGGTGTGAGATGTCTGAACAATGGATTTGCGCCGGGCACGCCGGCGCGCTGTCGGAAGACACGCCGATCGAGTTCAAGCGGACCGACGGCGTCGAAATCGGGATCTACCGCGTCGGCGACGACGTGTATGCGCTCGAGAACGTGTGCCCGCATGCGTACGCGCTGCTGACGCAGGGGTTCGTCGACGAAGGCACGGTCGAATGCCCGCTGCACGAGGCCGTGTTCGACATCAGGACGGGCGAATGCCTGAAGGGTCCGGGCGGGCGCGCGCTGAAGCAGTACGCGGTGCGCCTTGCCGGCGAGGAAATCCAGATCAAGGTGGAGTAACCGATGAAAGAAGCGACCGTCAACTTCAATCCCTTCCTGAAGCCGTGGGTGGCGCCGCAGCCGAACAACGTCGCGGGCAAGGGGCAGATCGAGATCCCCGGCCAGGTCGAGAACCAGGTCTGGCAGAACCGCAAGGCCGCCCCGACCCAGTACGAAAACGACCTCGGCGATGCGCTCGAACGCGTGTTCGAAGCCGGCGCGACCGAGCTGGACGATGTCGTCGCGGGCCTGAACCGCATCGGCTTCCGCGCACCGGACGGCACCGCGTGGACCGCCGAGCGCTTCCGCGCCGAAATGGCCTCGCTCGCGGAATGACCGCGCCGAGCGCGTGACCGCCGACCCGACGACAACCGCATCCGGAGCACACTGATGACGTCCCCCGTACAACACGCAGTCCAACACGACCCGGTCCGTGACTATCTCGACCGCGGCATCAAGAACTACTGGTATCCCGTCGCACCGAGCTGGCAGGTGTCGAACGCACCCGTCGGCCTCACGCGCCTGTCCGAGCAGATCGTGCTGTGGCGCGATCACGAGGGCAAGGTTCACGCACTCGAAGATCGCTGCCCGCACCGCGGCGCACGCCTGTCGCTCGGCTGGAACCTCGGCGGCAGCATCGCGTGCTGGTATCACGGCATCGAAGTCGACGGCGGCGGCACGGTCAACCGCGTGCCGGCCGTGTCGAACTGTCCGCTCGAAGGCACGAAGTGCGTGAAGTCGTATCCGGTCGAGGAGAAGGCCGGCGCGATCTTCCTGTGGTTCGGCGACGAAGCGCACGGCGAGCCGGCGCCGCTGAACCTGCCCGAGGAACTGGTCGCCGACGAATACGGCCACTTCCTGTGCGTGTCGAACTGGAAGTGCAATTACCAGTACGCGATCGACAACGTGATGGACCCGATGCACGGCGCGTACCTGCACGCGACGTCGCACTCGATGGCCGAAGGCGACAAGCAGGCCGACATGCGCGTGCGCAAGACGGAAACGGGCCTGATGTTCGAGAAGATCGGCCAGCGCGACGTGAACTTCGACTGGGTCGAGCTCGGCGAAACCGGTTGCCTGTGGATGCGCCTCGCGATTCCGTACAAGCAGAAGTTCGGCCCCGGCGGCAACTTCGGGATCATCGGCTTCGCGACGCCGGTCGACGGCGACAACTGCCAGGTCTATTTCTGGCGCACGCGCAAGGTCAGCGGCTGGCAGCGCGACGTGTGGCGCTTCATGTACCGCAACCGCCTCGAGGGCCTGCACTGGGACGTGCTCGAGCAGGACCGCTACGTCCTCGAAAGCCTCGCGCCGCACGCGCGCGATCACGAATACCTGTACCAGCACGACGTCGGCATCACGCGCGTGCGCCGGATGCTGCGCCAGCGTGCGCAGGAGCATCTTTCCGCGCTCGACGCGCATCGCGCGGCGCAGGCCGCGGCGGAGCCCTCGAATGGCTGAGCTCGCTCCGGTCGTGTCGCTGCCGGGGCGCCGCGTGCTCGTCACGGGAGGCGCGCGCGGGCTGGGCGCGGCGTTCGTGAAGGCGCTGGTTGCGGCGGGTGCGCAGGTCGCGTTCGGCGACGTGCTCGCCGAAGAGGGCCGCGCGCTGGCCGCGCAGCTCACGCAAGCCGGCCACACCGCGTTTTTCTTCACGCTCGACCTGGCCGATCCGGCGAGCGTCGACGCGTTCGTCGCGCAGGGCGCGGCGGCGCTCGGCGGCATCGACGCACTGATCAACAACGCGGCAATCACGAACTCGGGCGGCAAATTGTCGACGGAGCTCGACGTGTCGACCTGGGACGCGGTGATGAACGTGAACGTGCGCGGCGTGTGGCTCGTCAGCAATGCGGCGCTGCCGCACCTCGCGCAGTCGGGGCGCGGCGCGATCGTGAACCTCGCATCGGACACCGCGCTGTGGGGCGCGCCGAAGCTGCTCGCGTACGTCGCGAGCAAGGGCGCGGTGATCGCGATGACGCATGCGCAGGCGCGCGAGTTCGGCGCGCACGGCGTGACGGTCAACGCGATCGCGCCGGGGCTGACGGAAGTCGAGGCGACGGCCTACGTGCCGGCCGAGCGCCACGCGTTCTACATGCAGGGCCGCGCGCTGACGCGCGCGCAGGTGCCCGACGACGTGACGGGCCCCGTGCTGTTCCTGCTGTCGGACGGCGCGCGCTTCGTGACGGGTCAATTGCTGCCGGTGAACGGCGGCTTCGTAATGAATTGAATTGAAGTTTTCACTCTGATGAAGGAGAGGACGATGGCGGACGCCGATCTCGAACGCAAGTCGTGGGACCAGCCGGAAGGCGCAAGCTTCAACGACTGGATGGAAGGGCGCGTTGCTCGCTACGCGACGCGGCGCTACGACTGGGACGCACTGAAGTTCCAGGCCGACTACGACCCGAAGTACCGCCGCGCGCAGATGCGCTACGTCGGCACGGGCGGCACGGGCGTCGCGAAGGACGTCAACACGGTGCCGGCCGGCAACTTCACGTTCTCGACGATGGTCATCCCGGCCGGCAACATCGGCCCGAGCCACATCCACATCGACGTGGAAGAGATCTTCTTCGTGCTGCGCGGCAAGATGAAGGTGATCTGCGAGCGCGACGGCGAGACGTGGGAAGCGATCCTCGGCGAGCGCGACCTGATCTCGGTGCCGCCGGGCGTGTATCGCACGGAAATCAACATCGGCGAGGAAGATGCGCTGATGTGCGTGATGCTCGGTTCGCCGAAGCCGGTCACGCCGACGTATCCGCCCGATTCGCCGCTCGCGAAGATCAAGCGCTGAGACGGGACGGGTGAAGCAATGAGTGTCATCGACAAACGTGAGCGCGACCGCACCGCGACGTTCGCCGCGCTGCTCGGGCAGTTTCCCGAGCAGCGTTGCGCGGCCGGCGCGGCGGGCACGATCGGTTACCGTGAGGCCGGCGCGCAGCATGCGGGCCGTGCGCTGCCCGTCGTGCTGCTGCACGGCATCGGCTCGGGCGCCGCATCGTGGGTCAGCCAGCTCGACACGCTCGGCGCATCGCGGCGCGTGCTCGCGTGGGACGCGCCCGGTTACGGCGTGTCGACGCCCGTGCACGGCGCGTCGCCGGCCGCCGCCGATTACGCGGCCTCGCTGAACGCGTGGCTCGAGGCACTCGGCATCGAACGCTGCGTGCTGGTCGGCCATTCGCTCGGCGCGATCGTCGCGGGCGGTCTCGCCCGCGTGATGCCCGCGCGGATCGCCGGCCTGCTGCTGGTGTCGCCCGCGGGCGGCTACGGCAGCGCACCGGCCGAAACGCGCGAATCGCGCCGCGACGCACGGCTCGCGATGCTCGCCGAACTCGGCCCGGCCGGGCTCGCCGAGCAGCGCAGCGGCAACATGCTGTCCGGTTTCGCGAACGAGGAGGCACGTGCGTGGGTGCGCTGGAACATGGCGCGCATCGTGCCGGCCGGTTACGCGCAGGCCACGCATCTGCTCGCGAACGCCGATCTCGCGACCGATCTCGCCGGCTTTCGCGGTCGCACGGCCGTGGCCGTCGGCGCGAACGACGCGATCACGCCGCCCGCCGCGTGCGAGCGGATCGCCGCGGCCGCGCACGTCGGGCTGCAGGTGATTCCGCAAGCCGGGCATGCCGGTTATGTCGAGGCTCCGGCCGTCTATTCCGCACTGATCGACTCGTTCTGCCGTCAGTGCGACCAACAGCGGGGGCTGGCATGAACGAACCGCTGCAACGACCCGAACCCGAAAACGACAAGGCCGAAGCCAGCTACGTGGTGCCCGGCCTCGAACGCGGGCTGCGGATCCTCGCCGAATTCTCGCCGCGCGAGCCCGTGCTCGGCGCGCCCGAGCTGTCGAAGCGGCTCGGCATTCCGCGCACGACGGTGTTCCGCCTGCTGCAGACGCTCGAGTCGCTCGGCTTCCTCGAGCGCGCGGACAAGGATCGCAACTACAAGCTCGGCATCGCCGTGCTGCGGCTCGGCTTCGAATACCTGAGCTCGCTGGAGCTGACCGATCTTGGCCTGCCCGTGATCGAGAGCCTGCGCGACGCCACCGGCTTCACGACGCACATCGTGATCCGCGACGGCCGCGACGTGGTGTTCGTCGCGAAGGCGCAGAGCCAGTCGCCGGTGTTCAGCTCGATCCGCGTGAACGTCGGCACGCGCTTGCCCGCGCATGCGACGACACACGGCCACGTGCTGATGGGCGACCTGTCGCTGAAGGAACTGCATGCGCTCTATCCGGAAGGCACGCTGAACCGGATGACGAACGCGACACCGGAAACGGTCGACGCACTGTACGAAGTGATCCGCGAGGATGCGCTGCGCGGCTACGGCGTCAGCAATTCGTCGTTCGAGCGCGGCATCTCGGTGGTCACGGCGCCGGTGCGCAACGAGACGCAGAAGATCGTCGCGTGCATCACGGTGACGGTGCCGCGGCCGGAGATCGACGCGGCGCTGATCGCCGACGGGCTGATCGACAAGGTGCAGCGCGCGGCGGCGGAACTGTCGCGGCGGCTCAATTACCGCTCGGATGACGAGCACACGTTTATGAAAGCATTAGGACTCCGATGATCCAGATCGATCTGACCGGGCAGGTGGCGGTGGTGACGGGCGGTTCGTCCGGCATCGGCTTCGCGACCGCCGAACGGTTCCTGCAGGCAGGCGCATCGGTCGCGATTTGCGGCCGCGACGGCGAGCGCCTGGCGCGCGCCGAGGCGACGCTCAACGAACAATACCCGGGCGCACAACTGCTCGCCGCCCGCTGCAACGTGCTCGACGAGCACGACGTCGCCGCGTTCGCGCAAGCGGTGTCCGCGCGCTTCGGCCGCGCCGACATGCTGGTCAACAACGCCGGCCAGGGTCGCGTGTCGACCTTCGCGGACACGACCGACGACGCGTGGCGCGACGAACTCGAACTGAAGTATTTCAGCATCATCCGCCCGACGCGCGCGTTCCTGCCGCTGCTGCGCGATGCGCAGGCGCCGACGATCACCTGCGTGAACTCGCTGCTCGCACTGCAGCCGGAGCCGCACATGGTCGCGACGTCGTCGGCGCGCGCGGGCGTGCTGAGCCTCGTGAAGTCGCTCGCGAACGAACTCGCGCCGCAGCGCATCCGCGTGAACTCGATCCTGATCGGCATCGTCGAGTCGGGCCAGTGGCGCCGCCGTTACGAAGCGCAGGCGCAGGCCGGCGAAAGCTGGGAGGACTGGACGGGCGCGATCGCCCGCACGAAGCACATTCCGCTGAACCGCTTCGGCAAGCCCGACGAGGCAGCCTGGGCACTTTTTTATCTCGCAACGCATCTGTCGTCCTACACGACGGGCAGCCATATCGACGTTTCTGGAGGCTTTGCACGCCATGTCTGAAAAAACCACGGTTGGCGAGCTGATTGCCGCCTTTCTCGAGCAGTGCGGCGTGAAGACCGCATTCGGTGTCATCTCGATCCACAACATGCCGATCCTCGACGCGATCAACTCGCGCGGCAACATCCGGTACGTCGGCGCACGCGGCGAAGCCGGCGCATTGAACATGGCAGACGGCCTGGCCCGCGTGTCGGGCGGCCTCGGCGTCGCGTTCACGAGCACGGGGACGGCGGCAGGCAACGCGGCGGGCGCGATGGTCGAGGCGCTGACGGCAGGCACCGCGCTGCTGCACGTCACGGGGCAGATCGAGACGCCGTATCTCGACCAGGATCTCGCGTATATCCACGAAGCGCCGGATCAACTGTCGATGCTGGACTCGATCTCGAAGGCCGCCTTCCGCGTGCGCACCGTCGAAACCGTGCTGCCGACGATCCGTGAAGCCGTGCGCATCGCACAGACGGCGCCGACGGGCCCGGTGTCGGTCGAGATTCCGATCGACATCCAGGCAGCTGAAATCGAATGGCCGGAAGATCTCGCACCGGCGCACGTCACGGTGCGCGAGCACGATTCCGCACGCGTCGCGAAGCTCGCCGACGCCCTCGCGGCGAAGCGCCGCCCGCTGCTGTGGCTCGGCGGCGGCGCGCGCCATGCACGCGCGGAAGTCGAGCGCCTCGTGAAGCTCGGCTTCGGCGTCGTGACGAGCGTGCAGGGCCGTGGCGTGCTGCCGGAGGATCACCCGGCGACGCTCGGCGCGTTCAACGTGCACGCGTCCGTCGAAGCGTTCTACAAGACTTGCGACGCGCTCGTCGTCGTCGGTTCGCGCCTGCGCGGCAACGAAACGCTGAAGTACAAGCTCGCGCTGCCGCAGCCGCTGTTCCGCGTCGATGCCGAGGCACTCGCCGACAACCGCGGCTATCGCAACGAGCTGTTCGTGCATGGCGATTCGAAGCGCGTGCTGGCCGAGCTGGCCGACCGGCTCGAAGGCCGCCTGTCGGTCGATCCGCAGTTCGCGGCCGATCT